>CAVGLE010000173.1:1400-2028 GCA_963630035.1 Mediterraneibacter torques | reverse complement strand
GGATAGCGTGTCTTGATAAAGACGGACTGCAATTAAAAGAAGTAACTATTAATTTTGATATTAACGCTTTAACAAATGATGTTTTTCAGAGTAATAAAATCCCAAGCGAGACCGTATCGGTGAAATTTTTGAATACGCTTGTTATTAACAAGTGATTTTTATATTTAAGCAATATACATGTTAGTTATCAAAGGGGACGCATTCATGGAAAGAAATTGTTACATGGTCAGGATACAGAATAATCAATTCGATCTTGCAGAGCAAAAAAGTGCAGTTGCCATTGGATGGAGTGATTGGAATCTGTCACAAATGACAGAACAGGAAATTGTGCAGCAAATCGGAAAGGCTTGTGATGAATGGTGTTTCGCACCCCAGCTGCGAGGGAAAAAGATAAACGAAATCAAACGGTTTAAGGATATCAAAAGAGGTGATTATATTCTTGTTCCCCATTGGAATAACATCTGGCTGGCGGTTGCAGGCGATGAATTTATCTATGACGAAGAATCGAAAAACTGCGACCTGGCAAATCAATTAAAAGTTGCATTTCTGAAAGATAAAAACGGAAATAATCGCTGTGTAGCAAGGAATCAGCTGTCAGAGCGGCTTTCCCGCCGTCTGCATCTGCGCG
>CAVGLE010000173.1:530-1390 GCA_963630035.1 Mediterraneibacter torques | reverse complement strand
GATTTTAAGGACGAAATTGAAAAAATTTTCAACGATGATACGTATTCCGTTTCAAAAGCTGCCGCCGAATATGAAAATCAATTAACAGAAACATTTAAGCATAAGCTGCTTGAAAATATTCGTAAAGGCGATGTATATCTTAAATCGGGCGGCGCTGGGCTGGAAGAGCTTGTTCGCGAGTTGTTTGAATGTGATAAATTTGAGGCGCATATTTTGTCAAAGCGAGCCTTTAAAGGATATGGCGATGCAGATGTAGAAGCGGTATCGAGGTTTATAAGTATTCTGGCACAGGTTAAGCACCATGACGGCGATACGGGTGTTTGGGGAATTGAACAGCTGAAAGAAATCAAAAAGAACGGTGAAGATGAGGGTTGTGACAAACTGATGTTGATTACAAGCGGCGTTGTTAGTGACGATGTGAAACAGGAGGCACGAAAATTATGCACCCGTGATTATCCCCAAGGACGTATGGGACAAGGTTCAAAATCTTATTGAAAGTAAGAAAGAAACAAATATCCGTGCAAGCTCGGGGAAACCGTATCACAGGTACACAGGACTGTTAAAATGCGGTGACTGCGGATGCACCTTTGTAGCAAAAATCAGGAAATGGGGTGACAAGCCTGACAGAGTTGAATATGTCTGCAACGGCTATCACCGATACAAAGGCTACTGCACATCTCACAGAGTTCAGGAAAAGGACTTGGATACCCTTGTGTATAAAGAACTGTCAAGGCTGAAATCAAAGGCACAGGACAACTGGCTCGCTATAGAAGATGAAGTCAAAAAGTGGCTATCAAATAAAGGAAATACCGACAGGAAAATAAGAGATTACCGGGCAATGATTGAAAACCTTGAGCTTG
>CAVGLE010000173.1:0-494 GCA_963630035.1 Mediterraneibacter torques | reverse complement strand
AAACGAAAAGTCGAGATAGAAAGTCTCAAAAAAAAAATTCAAGATATGCTGAATATGGAACAGACGATTAAAAAGCGTAAGAAAGAAATCAAGGAAAGCATCGATATACTTGACGGAATCATAACAGAAGGTGCAATCAGCAATGTAAACCTACGTCTTCTCGTAAAAGAAATCATAGTTCTAGATATGGATAACAACGAGCTTGGCTCTGGTGATAGTAATGAATGCACCGTTCGGTGAGTACGGAGAGATATTTGATGACGACGGAAATGTAACCCTTGCACACAACGGCGATTACAAATCAATACCTCTCGAAGAAATTAAGAATTAAAAGAAAAAGTGCTTACGGGAGAAATCTCGTAAGCACTTGGAAAATGGTGCGGATGTTCTTACAGAACCCACCGAAAAATACAGTAAAATCAAGGGTTTCCGACTTTCAATAATCAGTAATAACCTCAAAATTAAATATTGTTTTTGTGTACATAATATAGTAT
>CAVGLE010000172.1:0-2085 GCA_963630035.1 Mediterraneibacter torques | reverse complement strand
AAAGTGAAAAAAATCAGCAGGATTTGGAGGATTTTAAAAACGAAACTTTTACCTTTGATAATTTTATTGTAGGCCCGTCAAACAAATTTGCATACACGGCGGCAAAAGCAATCGCCGCAGACCCGGGCGGACAAATAAGCAAGGGTAACAATCTTTCAAACTATAATCCTCTTTTTATTTACGGTAATTCGGGACTCGGCAAAACTCACATTTTAAATGCAATCAGCTACGAAGTGCGCAGAAATTATCCCGATATGAAAGTTGTTTATGTCACATGTGAGGAATTTTTGAACGAGTTTTTGGCAAATATGTATAAAAAAAACAACGAAGAATTCAGAAACAAATACAGAAATATTGATGTTTTTCTTGTTGACGACATTCAGTTTATTGCCGGTAAAGATTCTACGGAAGAGGAATTTTTCCATACTTTTAACGCACTTGTTGACAACGGAAAGCAGGTTGTTTTGACAGCCGACAGACCGCCTAAAGAAATTAAATCGCTGACAGACAGACTTGCATCGAGATTTGTAAGCGGTTTGCTTGCAGATATTCAAACACCGGAGTATGACACACGCTGTGCAATCATCAAGCGCAAAGCAGAGCTTCTCAATTTTGAAATCGACGACAATGTAATTCAATACATAGCAGGTCAAATCAAATCAAATATCCGTCAGCTTGAGGGAATAACCAAAAAGTTGCACGCAATGTGCGTTTTTGGCGAGCAAAAACCGACAATTGCGCTTGCACAAACTGCAATTAAAGATATTTTGACGGATGTTCAGCCGCTTCATGTAACGGTTGACAGAATCGTTGACGAAGTAAGCAGAACGACGGGAGTATCAGTAGACGATATTATGAGCAAAAAACACACGGCAAATGTGTCTGACGCAAGAAAAATGTGTTTTTACATAATAAGAGAGGTTACCGATATGAGTTACAAAAATATCGGTAACAAATTTAACAGAGACCATTCAACCGTTATGTATAACATTGAAAAAATGGAAGAAAGAATCAAAACGGATTCTACCCTTAATTCTCAGGTCAGCGATATTATAAGCAATATTAAGGATTACAGATAACAATTAAATTTATTATCCGATTTTCCACATAATTTTCATTTTCCACACTGATATTTTGCACACAGTATGTTGAAAAAATTATTTTTCAACACTTTTAACATTTATTACACAAACGGCGTTTGAAAATTTTCGTGCCGAATATTGCATTATTAAACGGTTTTGATAATTTTCAACACTTTACACACCCACTATTAATACTACTAAAACTATTTATATTGATTTACGGAGAAAAATTATGAAATTTACCTGTGATACAAAAGAATTAAGCAATGCCTGTAACAATGTAATAAGAGCAGTAAGCACAAAGGTAACTATTCCGACAATTGAGGGCATTTTGATTGAGTGCGGCTCCGACACATTAAGCCTTACCGGCTATGATTTTGAATTCGGTATTAATACAATATTATCGGTTGATGTTGTTGAGCCGGGTGCAATAGTAATTAATGCAAAGGTTTTGTGCGATATTATCAGAAAGCTTGCCGATGTAGATGTTACTATCGAAACAAACGGTACTTCCGTTTCAATCATCAGCGGTGCCGCTCAATATAATATCACAGGCATTGACGCAGAGGATTATCCCGAACTCCCGTCTGTTAACGACGGTTTTCCGTTTGAAATCAGCCAAAGCCTGATTTATTCAATGATTATGCAAACACTGTTTGCCGTTGCAGACAACGAGGCATCAAAACCCGTATATACAGGACTTAAATTTGAAATTAAAGAAAATGAATTAACTCTTATCGGTGTTGACGGATACAGACTTGCTATCAGAAAAGAAAAAATTAATTACGGCGGCGATGAAATGACATTCATCGTACCTAAAAAAACAATCAGAGAATTTGTTAAAATCATCGACCCCGAAAGTGACGAAAATATATCAATCAATATCGGTAAAAGACATATTGTATTTGATATTAAAAATTATTCTATTATCAGCCGCTTGCTTGACGGAGAATTTTTGGATTACACAAGCGCAGTGCCCAAAACAATCACAACAACCGTTTTA
>CAVGLE010000171.1:0-2146 GCA_963630035.1 Mediterraneibacter torques | reverse complement strand
TGCTACGGTAAACCGAACTCTGCCGGGCGGTTGCATGCAGCTATCATAGAATATGATGTATCTGCCGTTTATCTTTGCTGAAAATCCATCATTTTCGGCATGCTTTTCCAATTTAAATCGGGTAATCAACTCACGCCCGGATTCATATGTAATAACGTTCACGCCGGAGGCCTCGCAAATCCGAAAAACATCAACCGGCAGAGCGGACACGCGGTATCGAATCAGTATTTGCCACGCCCGATCTCTTGCCTTTTTATAACCTTCATAATAATCCATGTCAAAATCACCTCAAAAATGATTATGACAGGATTTGACAAAATTGTCATTGCAAAATGTTTTCCAGAAATACCAGTAATTTCCTCTTATGTATTATTCATCCAGAGGTATTGCATTCTCCGGCGGTGCCGAAAACTCTTTGGACGTTTTTATTTTTTTCATATACTCGTCCAGCGTAAAGGTCAGATAACTTACGCCGCCGCCCCTCGCTGCAACGGGAATATACACGGTGTTTCCCGATGGAATACTTGGTATGTCTGTGCGGCCGAGCAAGTAATCAACAGAACAGTTGAGATGGTCGGCTATTTTGACGATGTTTTCAAGACGTGGAAAGAATCCTCCTGATTGCATGTTGGATAATGCATTTTTGCCGAGACCGCATTCAGATAACACTTCTCCCGTGTTAAGTTTCTGTATCTTTGCGGTTTCCTTTATTCTTTTTGCTATTTCAGTAGAATCGAGTGTAACTTGCTCAGTGCCGTTAGGATTATTATTGCCACGATCTAGTAAGTAATCAACGGGAACATTAAAATATTTAGCGATTTTGACTATGTTTTTAGAGGAGGGCGTTTTTATTCCATTTTTATATTCCCCCATTAGTCCCTGTGAAATTCCAGTATCTTTTGCTACTTTGTATGCGGTTACATTATTTTTTTTAAGCAGTAGTTTAAGTTTTTCATCGAACATTTTAAAACTCCTTTTGAAAAAGTATTGACTATTGCTCTATTGAGCAATATAATATAATTACAAAATATTACGGAGGTGAACCGTATGCCAGATGTGCTTATGTATATAATTTTTGTTATAGTGTTGATATATTCTCCGGTAGCGTTGGTGATGTTTGTATTTAGCGTGATCTACCTTGTTACAGAAGATGACCCCGACACGGTAGTGGATAAGATCATCAAATATGTGTGGATAAAAAAACACCGTTCAGAATTTCCGCAAATGATTGAGAATTCGTTCGTGGTTAAGTACGCCGTGTTTCGGCACTGCGTCCTCCGGCGCGGCATACTCCGCCGAGTTTGCATACACTTTGACTATTATTCAGATGACGGGAGAAGACTCTCACACACTGAATATTTTAAATGGTACAAGCGTAAACATCTTTAACCGAATCCGCGCGTTGTGGGACCGCTATATATTTCTACGGTTCTGTCATATTCTTTAGTTGGCGTATAAAACGTTAATTCAGCCGAAAAAGTCTTGTCTCGCGGCAAACCGGCATAAGGAAAGACGATATATCCTTCTGCGTAGTTATTAGGCGGTATTGTCAACGGCAGTTCCAAACACATATATTTGGTTACGCACGTAAACTCGAATTTGTATTCATCCCTTATCGGTGCCCTTTTGCTTGCGACGGTGTTGGTTTTGTCGGGGAATTCCAGCTTTACCTCGCTTATGGTTGCCGGATTGTTCGATCGGTTTGATATCTTTGCATAGACAAAATATATACAATCCGAGTTGGAATAATTAAACTTGTCAGGCATATTTTTCTCGTAAAATGAGGTAACATCGTGCGTGTTTATCTCTAATCTCGGTTTGTGCGTATACCAATTTGCTAACGTAATTACGATATTTACGGCAGCAAACCCCAACGATGCAATAGAAACTGCCGTATTACAATCAATATCAAGGTTCATTTTATCGCCCCCAATTTATAAATTGTGCAATACCGCCAAAATCGGCGGTGTTTTTTTGTGCATGCGTACAATATTGCTCAAAAGAGAAACATTTGCATTGACTATTACTCAAATGAGTAATATAATATAACCATAGCACGGATAACAGGCATCCCCTCCGGTAGGCGAGGACGGATCGCGTTACCGGTTGCTTTGGTAAAACATATACGGTCGGCGAAACCGTATAC
>CAVGLE010000170.1:0-2239 GCA_963630035.1 Mediterraneibacter torques | reverse complement strand
AGTATGCCAAATGACGGAGGTTTCTTAAGTAATTACACAACAGAAGATAAGGATGCCATTATTAAACAATATCCGCAAGCAAACGGATTGTTTCGAAAAATATTAGGAGCAACTGAATTTATCAATAATCGAGAGCGTTGGTGCTTGTGGCTGAAAGGCATTTCTCCGGCAGTTATTAAAAATATACCTCCTGTTTATGAAGCTGTTAATAAAGTGCATAAAATGCGTGAAGAAAGCAGTAGGGATGCCACGAAAAAATTGGCGGAGACTCCAATGTTGTTCGGTGAAATTCGTCAACCTGAAACAGATTATTTATTGGTGCCATCTACTTCCTCTGAAAGGAGAAAATATATTCCTATAGGATTCATCTCAAGGGATATCATATCAAACAATGCCAATTTTGTTGTATCCAATGCAGCCCTATATGAATTTGGTGTTTTAACATCGAATGTACATATGGCTTGGATGCGTGCAGTTTGTGGGCGATTGAAGAGTGATTACAGGTATTCGGCGAAAATTGTTTACAATAACTTTCCATGGCCCACACCCACAGAAGAGCAAAAGGCAGCAATTAAAAAAACAGCACAAGCCATTCTTGATGCCCGTGCAATTTATCCTGATTGTTCTCTGGCAGATTTGTATGACGAGATTGCTATGCCGTCTGAACTTCGTAAGGCGCACCAAGCGAATGACCGTGCTGTAATGCAGGCATATGGGTTTAATGTGAAAACCATGACAGAAAGCACCTGTGTTGCAGAACTTATGAGGATGTATCAAACCATAACAAAAAACAAATAAACATGATCTCAATAGTTATTTTTCAATGATCAAGGAGTTAAAATGAATCTGTTACACATAAAATACGCAGTAGAAGTTGCCGATTGCGGCTCAATCAACAGGGCAGCCGAAAAACTTTTCGTAAGCCAGCCTAATCTAAGCCGGGCAATAAAAGAACTTGAAACAACTGTCGGAATAACTATTTTTGACCGAAGCACAAAGGGGATGTTTTTGACACCCGACGGGGATATTTTTATAAGATATGCAAAAAACATACTCGGACAGCTTGAAACCATGGAGGCATTGTTTAAAAAAGGGCAGGAGGGGCGGATGAGTTTTTCGGTCTCCGTTCCGCGTGCAAGTTATATCTCTGCCGCTTTTGCATGCTTTTCGGAAAAAATTGATTCAAAAAAAGAAGCGGAACTTTATTATAAAGAAACCAATTCAATGCGTACGCTTAAGAATGTTATGCAGGAAGATTATAAATTGGGAATTGTCCGTTATGCGGTCAATTACGAAAGATATTATAATACAATGATGGAAGAAAAGGGACTGACCGCCGAAACAATAACAGAGTTTAACTACGTACTTATTGCAAATAAGGACAGCAAACTTGCAAATTCGGATAAAATAACCTTTTCGGATTTGGCGGACTGCACGGAAATTGCCCATGCGGATCCGTATGTGCCTTCGCAATCATTTGCCGAGGTTCGCAAAGAAGAACTGCCGGACAATTCAAAGCGTCGAATATTCGTTTTTGAAAGGGCAAGTCAATTTGAATTACTTTCGCGCAACAATGATTGTTTTATGTGGGTCTCCCCGGTGCCGAAAGAATTGCTTGACAGATACGGTCTTGTGCAGAGAGTCTGCCCCGAAAATAAAAGATTGTACCGCGATGTGCTTATATATAAAAACGGTTACACACTTTCAAAATTTGATAAAATGTTTATTAAAGAACTTAATTTTTCAAAATGCCGAGTAATGGGAAATGCAACGTTTAAATGAATTGCTGCATTGTAATTTCGGGTATATCATTTTGTATATGGGTGATATTAAAAAAAGGTAATACCAATTTTTTAAAAAGTTTGTTAAAATATTAACAAACAGAAATAAAGGAGTTGCATAAGCTATGAGCAAGAATGAGAGAACACCCATAGAAAATGTAGAAGCACTCGAAGCGGCGTTAGCGCGCATTAAAGCCGCGCAAAAGGAATTTTCGACATATACGCAAGAGCAGGTGGATAAAATCTTTTTCGCGGCTGCCGTGGCTGCGGATAAGGCAAGGATACCGCTTGCAAAGCTGGCTGTTGATGAAACCGGTATGGGTATAGTAGAAGATAAAGTTATAAAAAACAACTACGCATCCGAATACGAGACTTCTTAATATCTTGTGTAAACCTCCGAAAAGGTATAGAATAAAGATATCATTATGGAGGTAAAAAAATGCCAAAGTACAAAGACA
>CAVGLE010000169.1:994-2314 GCA_963630035.1 Mediterraneibacter torques | reverse complement strand
ACATACATTCCTGCCTTTCCTTCAAAGAAAAAATCAATTATTTCCCTCAGTCTGTAATCACAGACTATTATTATCGGATTTCCCGTGCCCCGGCAGTTTATCATTTTAATCAGCTTTAAAATATCATTTTGCAGATACAAAAATGCCTTTTTACCGTCTATTGTGCAGTCAAAATTTTTGTCTGATGATAGCCGGAGCCTGCCGTCGAAAAACTGCTCAAGCCATTTGCGTGCAGGGGTGTATTTAAGAAGATATTTGACAACATACTGATTGGCAAAATCCTCATAATTCATCAGATACGCCTTTTTAAAGCTTTTTGAAACAGTTATCGGTGCAACACCGCTCAGTGAAAACTGTTTGATTTTCGGTTTTCTCCATCCGCTGTTATTTTTAATGCTCCGCAAGGTTATATCTATTGTCTGCTCTGTAAGCGGTTTATCGGTATGCATCAGTATTCCGTCAAGGGCAACATTTTTGTTCCTCGGTGTTACGGTAAAGAGTGATTCCTCAGCCTCACGCTGCCACAGCATTGCGGCATCTGAAACATCATAAACTGCATATTTTTCTGCACAAAGATTTAGCACACCGGCATAGCGGCTTGTGTTTGATACGGCAGGATTCAACCTTCGCCAAACAGTAGAACAAGCAAATGACATCTTTTTCTCATCATAATCCAGTGACACTCCCATTGCCTTCATTACAGATGCAATCCACGCAACGCCTGCTACACGCTTTCTTGTTTTACCGTTTCCGTTTATTGTATAGAACGGTTCAAGGTCATAATATTCATTCGCTGCTTTTTTATAAAGTGAATAATAACCGTCGCTGCGTGATGACATCAGTTTTCTTGTCACCATACTCCTAACAGTGTATGTTCCTCTGTTAAGTGCATTTTTGGCAAAAGGCTTGTCTGAACTCCATCCGTCTGTAACCATGCACATAGTACGCATATCCGCAACCGGATAACACACTAAAAATTCCGATAATAATTCTTCTCTTAAGCTTATCGCCATAAAAAATCTCCTTTCCGCCGCCATACGTCGGCACAAATAGTAATTTTTTCTTCTCTTATCCGTATGGCAAGGAATGATAAGAGATTTTTATGCCCATGTGCGTTTCTGAGCGAAAGCGAAGAAAATTTTGCACGGGCAATTAAATCCGCCGGAGGCATTAACGGGAAAGGAACTTTCACGTTAATCCTCCTTTATTTTGGCAGCACCTCCTCGAAAATCCCTGTAAACTCCTTTGAACAGCTTGCGCGAAAGTCAACGCTCACAAGAAAGTCAATCAAGCCTTCCTTTGAAATGTAATATTTTTTGC
>CAVGLE010000169.1:0-984 GCA_963630035.1 Mediterraneibacter torques | reverse complement strand
TTTCCTCAGTTCCCAAAATATCGGGCTTATCAGCAAGGAGTTTTTCGTAATGCTTTCTCATTGTCTGAATATATTGGGGTGAGTTATCAAGTGCCGCCGCTGAATGTCTTTTCCTTCGCTTTGAAAACAGCCCCTTAGGGAGAGCGGGTCTGTATGCCAGATACTTTGCAACGTCCATCAGCTCTATTGTGTATTTTCTTGTCTTTTTGCCGCTGTCCCTGCACGGGACAATTTTGTTTTCAAGTAAATAACTTGCATGCCTTTTGCTGATGTGACAAATCCTTCTCATTTGCTCCATACTGACCTGTTCGGGGTAATTTTGCCTTAATTCTCTAAAAATATTTTTTACTGCCATATTCATCATCCTTTCAAACCCAGACACCAAGCGGACAAGACGAAAGAAACCGGCATCAAAAAGTTCTCTCCAATGTTCTCTCCAAAATGCAAAAAAGGTATGATTTTGGTAAAAATTGGGGTACGAATCAAAAACTCGCCTAATTAAAGCAAAAAGCCGTAAAAGTCCAATTGTTATGGGCTTTTACAGCTTCCGTATTTTCTGTTATTTTCCTTTCATTTCCTGCATTATCCCAACTGACCGGATAACTCGAAATGCGTTTGCCTTAACGGGCACGTGGGTTCGAATCCCACCTTCTCCGCCACATTTCAGAGGTTTCTGTTTCGGCAGAAACCTCATTTTTTGTCAGTTCCCTCAAAAAGTTCCCCCAACATTTTACAATGCAACTACTCCTTCAAGAGCACTTAATGAATTGGTTTTAGATGTTGCATCAAGGTGAGAATAGATATTTGCCGTAGTTGCAAAATCGCTATGCCCAAGCCAAGCCTGAATATCTTTCAAATCAACACCTTTTTGTTTTCCTTTATTTAGTAGCAAAGAAGCACAAGTGTGTCGAAGATCGTGAAATCGTATATGCCTGAGATTGTTTTTCTCCAATACAAGCTTGAAGGATGAAGAAATATAATCAG
>CAVGLE010000168.1:544-2402 GCA_963630035.1 Mediterraneibacter torques | reverse complement strand
GCATAACCGTAATCGGTGTGCGAAGCTCGTGCGAAACGTCCGATGTAAACTGCTTTTCTTTGTCCACAAGATTTTCTATCCTTTCGAGCATACCGTCAAAAGTGTTTGCAAGGTTTCCTATTTCGTCATTTCGTTTGCCTATGTTTATGCGTTTGCTCAAGTCCGTACTGTTCGAGATTTTTTCGGCAGTGTCAACAATTTTATTGATAGGATTAAGCAGTCTGCAAAGCATTATGTAGCCGCCGGCACTTGCCAAAAGGATTAAGATAACTGCAAGAATTGCATCGTATTTTCTTGAAACGTCAAAAGCATATTCTTCATTGGTTGCAGGGAAAACTCCTTTCAGCCAATACTCGCTTCCGTCAGATAAAGTGATTTTACCGTCCGAGATGTAATATTTATCTTTGCCGAAAAATTCATACCGAAAATTGCCTTCATCAAATGTATTCGGCAAGTCTATATCAAACGGCAATTCCGGACTGATAACCTTACTGCGGTCATTATACAAAAGATAATGCACACCTTTTTCGTAGTATCTGAATTTTTGCGGCGCCTCATTCTTTTCGCCCGATATATAGCCTTTTGAAAGCATATCGTCCATACGGCTTTTTGTCTTTTCTTTCATTACTTCCATTGACGCGTTCATACGGTTTTCGACAACTCTGTTAACCGTCTGTCTTTGCAGAAAAAGCAAAATTCCGGAGCTGGCAGCAACAATGATTACCGTAAAAACGGTAAATAGGAGTACAATCTTAAATTTAACAGATGTTTTACTCATTTTCACACCTCAAAACATAGCCGTTGCCCCTTACTGTATGAATTGATTTTTCCTTGAAAGGGTCGTCAATTTTCTTTCTCAAATACCATATATACACGTCAACAACATTCGTTCCGCCGGCATAGTCAAAGCTCCAGACGTTGTTTTCTATCCGTTCGCGCGACAAGACCTTTCCCTTGTTTCTGATTAAATATTCAAGCAAATTAAATTCCCTTGCGGAAAGTTCAATTACCGTTTCACCGCGTTTAACCGTGTGAGATGAAATATCAACCGACAAATCTCCGACTGTGTAGATATTGGTGGGGTTGTTGTCTGCTTTTCGCGTGATTGAACGCAGACGCGCCAAAAGCTCCTCAAATACAAACGGCTTTACCATATAGTCCTGTGCGCCCGTATCAAGTCCCTTTATTATATCCTCGGTTGTGTCCTTTGCAGTGAGCAGAAGAACGGGAATGAGGTTTCCTGAGGCTCTTATCTCTCTTAAAGCCTCCAGACCATCCTTTTTTGGCATCATTATATCCATAATAACCGCATCAAATTCTCCGGCATTGATGTAGCCTGTTGCATCATCACCGTCAAAGCACGAATCAACACTATGCCCCGCTTTTTTTAATCTTCGGCAAAGACTTTCGTTTAAATCTCTGTCATCTTCCGCAACAAGCAATCTCATAAAATTTCACCTCTCTTTAGGTTGATATAATTGTATCATAATTTTAAGTTTTAAGCAACAAAATCAGCGTTTTTCGGCTTATTGCCCAATAAGCCAATTTATAAGGCTGTTTTTGTACTCTGAAAAAACGAGTTCGGGTACAGCAATATGGTCAGCGCCGTCAAATACTGTTATTTGTGCATTTCCGCCATTTTGTTTCAGTGTTTCAACAAGCTGTATTGCTGTTTCCGGCTTGACAATTACATCCTCACTGCCGACAAATGCCCACACAGGCGTTCCTGAAAGAGTGTTTGCCGTATTCTCAATATTTATTGCACTTCCGCTTAAAAAGGCTATTTTGGAAAAATATCCGGGGTATGCCGACGCCAAGTTTACAGTTCCCGTGCCGCCCATGCTGTACCCCATAAGGC
>CAVGLE010000168.1:0-517 GCA_963630035.1 Mediterraneibacter torques | reverse complement strand
ACATCATTTTTATCCGTAAACTTTGACAGCAAATCTTCGCCTGTATTTTGCAGAGCAATATCAAGATATTTTAACGCACGGTATAAAAAGGTCATCGCCGTTTCTCTTGTTAAATAATCGTCGGGCGCAAATAGATTGTTACCTATACCACTTGTAATATTGTTTTTTTCTGCCCAGCCGATTGCATTGTAAAATGTACTTTCGGAAGAAACATCTGTAAAGCTCACAGTGAAACCGGAACTGATTTCTTTTGAGGCTTTATAAAGTGCGTCTACATATTCAGCCCTTGTAATCGGTTTTGCAGAGTCAAATGTGTCATCATATCCCTGCATTATTCCGTTTTCCGAAACAAAATCAATTGCCGTTTCGTACCAAGCGTCATTTGTTACATCAGCAGAACTCGAAACTGCTTTTATTGCTACCGATAAAATTACGGCAGATAAAACTAAACATATTGTTTTCTTCATTGATAAAACTCACCTCGCTTTCTATAATTTAATTATACAGTATTAAAATT
>CAVGLE010000167.1:1577-2576 GCA_963630035.1 Mediterraneibacter torques | reverse complement strand
GTTTGGCACGCATTCCATTTTCCTAACGATTTACCGTACAGATTTTCGTTCATCTATTCGTTTATTGTTCTGATAATCGCATTCAAGGGAGCAATGAAAATCAAATCGCTTCGCTATCAGGATATTGCAATAGTCGGAATGGTTTGGATACTGATTATTTTTCTCTATCAAAAAAATATGACAAGCAAAATGAGTGAAAGTTCAATTTATATTTCACTTGCGTTTATAATTGTTTGGACAGGATTTTTGCTTTTGGTCAAGAAAAACAAAGTCAATACCGTCATTGTGAGCGCACTTGTCGTAGCAATAACATTCTGTGAGGTAATCGTATCGGACAGCAACTCGTTTGTATTCACTCAGTCGCAAAAGAACTATGTTGCAAATTACGATAATTACACCGCATCCATTAATAAAATAAAATCTCAGGATAACGGTTTTTACAGAACAGAGCTGACTTATCTTGACACGAGAATGGACCCTTGCCTTTACGGCTATGACGGTATGTCAACATTTTCTTCAATGGCATATGAAGATTATTCACAAGCGCAATATTCGCTCGGAATGTTCGGCAACAGAATAAATTCATACACATATAACACGCAAACTCCGCTTTATAATATGATGTATGCGCTTAAATATCTTACCAAAGCGCAATCTTCGGCAGAATTGTCGAGCGATTATTATACACAAATTTTCAAATCTGACGACTCAAAGGTTAAAACATACCAAAACAAATATTATTTGCCGATAGCATTTGAAACCTCGTCGGATATTAAGGATTGGAGCACCGCAGAGGGCAATCCGTTTGAAGTTCAGGAGCAATTTGCAGACCTCGCGTGCGGAGTAAGCAAAATGTTTGTTCCGCTAAAATATGTCTCGACGGACTGTGACTATATCGAGTGCGACGATGTAACCGAAAACGGAACATATTATTTTTCTAAAATGGACACTGAAAGTGATTACGGAACTGTTGAACTGACGGTTGAGGCAACAACCGAC
>CAVGLE010000167.1:700-1567 GCA_963630035.1 Mediterraneibacter torques | reverse complement strand
TATCTATATCACCTCGCCGGAAATTGAAAATGTAAACTACTATTTCAGCAACGAGGCAAACACATATCAGAATATAAACGAACCGTATATTATGGATCTCGGCAAGCACAAAAAGGGCGAAAAAATAACTGTTTCGCTTGATTGCGGTTCAATTGACGCAAATGAATCGTATTTTGAAATTTACGCATACAGCATCGACAAAAATGTGCTCGATTCTGCATACGATTTCTTAAACGCAGGAAAGCTTAATGTGACATCATACAGTGACACCGAATTTGAAGGCACAATAAACGCACAATATAACGGAACGCTCTACACTTCTATTCCATACGACGAGGGTTGGAGCATCACCATTGACGGCGAAGAGGTTAAGCCGATAAAAATCGGCAACAGTCAGCTTGCCTGCGGTATTGTTCAGGGCAAGCATACAGTAAAATTCAAATACACACCAAAGGGAATAAAATACGGCGTGGCAATAAGCGGTGCGGCTTGGTTCGGCGTAATTGCTTACTGCCTGATTAAAAAATTCAGAAAAAGGAAGGATAATTCAACCGTTTGTTAATCTTGAATAAAAAAATTAAATATTTTTTAATAAATATTTCACTATAATCGTTTTACTTTTGTAGTGAATTGTTGTAAAATGTAGATACTAAAAAGAGAGGAGTTCTCAAATGTCAAGAATTACAGCAGAAGAAGTACAAACCATCCCCTACGGACCTTTAGGAATTATCGCATTGCCGGGTTGCGAGGAACTCGCACAGAAGATTGATAATTACTTGGTTAAGTGGAGAAAGGATCAGGCAGAGGAGCACAAGGACACAATCGCTTTTTACGGCTATCAAAGAGATACCTATATCATTGATAACA
>CAVGLE010000167.1:0-642 GCA_963630035.1 Mediterraneibacter torques | reverse complement strand
CCGCGGATATGATTTATATATCGTTGCTGATTGCTTCAACTATTCTGTTAAGTACAAAATGTACGGAATGGATGTTCCGAAATCTCCGGACGACCATTTTGCCGATTTAAAAAGAGTTATCTCGGCGGCATCAAGCAAGGCAAAGAGAATAAATGTAATTATGCCTATGCTCTATGAGGGCAGACAGCACAAGCGCTCCTCTCGTGAATCATTGGACTGTGCAATGGCTCTCCAGGAATTGACATCACTCGGCGTTGAAAACATTATCACTTTTGACGCACACGACCAAAGAGTTCAAAACTCAATTCCGCACAAATCATTTGAAAATGTTATGCCGACTTATCAGATGATTAAAGCTCTCGTAAACAGTGTATCCGATTTACATATTGATCCGGATCATCTTATGGTTATCTCCCCTGACGAGGGCGCAATGCACAGATGTATCTATTTTGCAACACAGCTCGGTGTTAATCTCGGTATGTTCTATAAAAGAAGAGATTACACAAGAGTAGTAAACGGCAGAAACCCGATCGTTGCTCACCAGTACCTCGGCGACAGCGTTGAAGGCAAGGATATTATTATCGTTGACGATATGATTTCGTCCGGCGAATCAATGCTTGAGGTTGCAAGAAAGCTTAAGGA
>CAVGLE010000166.1:0-2682 GCA_963630035.1 Mediterraneibacter torques | reverse complement strand
GCCATACATATCAATCCCGCTGCCGCGTGTGCATTCAAAGGTTGTTGTCCGTCCACCAAGAGTAGGGGTTTCGCTGCTGATAACGTCAAAATCGCCGATTTCCACTCTGTTGCCGTTTTGGTCAATCACATACGATGAGTCAAATGTCGTATAAAGTACAAACCCATTTGTTTGTTCCACGCAATTTTCGTAGACAACGGAATATCCGTTGCTGAAATTGGATATGAGGTTGCTATATGTTCGTGTGTTCCAACATGAACCAACGTCATCGTAACCATCATCATAATATCCCTCCACGTAGCTATACGGAATATTGGTTTCCGAAATCACCTCATACCCTGCCGCAAAAGCGGACATACTGCCTGTCAGCAGCATTGATGCACACAATGCACCCGTTACCATTTTTCTCATTGTTTCTCTCTTCACTTTGATTTCCTCCTTGTTTATAAATATCGTAGTTTTTATAGTTCCACTCTAAGAATTATGGGTACTGTTTAAGAACGTTTTAAGTTAACTTATAGGCATGACGATCTTATGCCTCAAGGGGGGCAGTGCATACTATTGGTCGTTCCGATCGTTATAATTTCATACCACAGATCAGCTTTTGCGGTTTTGTTAAGTGATACATATACTTATCCTCTTGGGGTTTTCTTTAATTCCTGATAATAACGGTATTCGTTTCATCGTCCCAATCCACATTGCAGTCAAACGCTTCTGCAACTGCACGGACAGGGACAAGAGTTCTTCCACCTACAATTTGCGGCGGAACATCTAGGTTTATAGCAGCACCGTTTTTATATAAAACAACCTCTCCGATTGTCAAAGTAATTGTTGCGCTACCCATTTTTGAACTTACCGTTTGCGTATTTTCATTCCATTCTACACTTGCTCCAAGTTTTTCAAATATCATTCGCAGCGGAACGAGAGTCCTGCCTTCGATAATAATCGGGTTCACGTCTCCGAATACGGCATTACCGTTTAAAATTATATTTGGAGAATAGATGCCTATGTATTCCGGAAGTGCGGTGTTCAGCTTATTCATGGCAAGTTGCTGCAACACCCCTGCTTTTGTAAGATACAACACATTTTGCCCCTCAGCAGTGAAATATGATATATTTCCTGTATCCTCCAATCTGTATTCATATAAGCTATCGCTTCTTATCTCCGGCGTAATGCACCACTCCTCCGGGCGTGCTGTATCATTGGGAGAGATACCCATAAGTGTTGTCACTAAATTTCCATTCTCTAATAAACATGCAAAAGTATCCTTTCCTGTACTAAAATTCTTGCAATCGCTAAACAAAGAGGAGTCTTTCAAAGAAGATAACGAAAGATGTTTGATCGCTGTTCCTGCACCTCTTATTCCGCCATCTTTTTCCAAACATATGATATTGGAATTGAAACCATTATATGTATCAAACCATGTTACATTCCCGCCTGACACTTCGTTTAATACGGCATACGCATCTTTGTTTGATGCCGCAGAAAGTGTTCCGTCTCCTTGAAGATATACAATAGCAAGACTGGTATCTAACGTATTCATTCCGCTTACTGCTGCAATTTTAACAACATTATTGATATCATATCCGCTGTCCTTTGAAAAACATGAAAATATATTTTCTTCTACAGTAGCCGGAACAAGTTCGCCATTCTCGTTATTACTCCAAGAAGTCACTACATAGTCTCTTCCTGCGTAAACAACAGTTCCATCAGTTTTCAGCCCAACGCTTAAATCATTTGCCGCATCAATTTGAATAATATCACGCCATTCACCCGTATTACATTGCCCGTATACATTATTTCCTGTTGCATATACCGTTCCGTCAGAGCGCAAACCCAAAACATGACCATTACTTGCCGAAACAGAAATAACGTCAGTCCACTCCCATATATTCTGCTGACCATAAGGATCAATTATTTCACCGGGCAATCCGGCTCTAATCGCATTTGTCACAACAACCGTTCCATCGGCGCGTAATCCGTATAGATTGTTGCCTGCAAAGTCCGGTTCCAGCATAATAACATTGCGAAAATTTGTATTATTTGCAATATTACAAAACGCACAGTCATATTCATAGCCAACCGAATGGTGTTCAGTGTTTCCGTTTGCTCGATATGCTTTTACTGTTCTTTCGGGAGTAATCAGAAAAATATGATCAAATGCTTTTGTAAAAATTCTGTTTTTTAGCGTCATCTCGGTATTATATTGATATAAGTCTTTGTATACTGCGTATAATGTAGTATCATGCTCAAATGAAGCTTTAACTTCTGTTTCAAAATCCGATGGTTCGAAAGCTGCTTCCTTAGCGTTCTTATCTGTGCTCCACCCCAAAAACATACACCTATTCTTTTTTGCAGGCAATCTTGGAATTATAACAGAATCCCCTTTTTTCACTGTTAACATCTCAAAATTTCCGTACAGTGCCTCGCCGCCATTTGTGTCGAAAAATACTCTATATGTATCTTCCGCACGATCAAATGAAGACGAATTAGACTTGTTAATTGCAGTTAAGGGAAATGCATCCTCTTCAATTTTTGTTGTTTTATTAATGACAGGTGGCTGCAAATTGAGACATTCTGCAAACGCTTGGGTTCCAATAGTTTCTAAGCCTTCCGGAAATTTTACTGTTTTTAGGCTCTCACAGTTATAAAATGCTTGACCTTCAATAGCTATAACATTTT
>CAVGLE010000165.1:1824-2880 GCA_963630035.1 Mediterraneibacter torques | reverse complement strand
AGCAGAGGACTGAAAATCCTCGTGTCATTGGTTCGATTCCGATCGGAGGCACCATAAAATGCGGATGTAGCTCATCCGGTAGAGCGCCACCTTGCCAAGGTGGAGGTAGCGAGTTCGAGCCTCGTCATCCGCTCCAAAGGACGCTTAATTCCTTAAGCGTCCTTCTTTTTTACCAATGACACCGAATATAAGGCGACATAGCCAAGTGGTAAGGCACGAGTCTGCAAAACTCCGATTCCCCAGTTCAAATCTGGGTGTCGCCTCCAAAAAATTCCAAGTCTTCGGACTTGGAATTTTTTTATCCAAGCCGACAGGCTTGACATATCATCGCGCTTTAGCGTGTATATCACCGTCGCAGGCGTATATCATCACATTGCAAATGTGCATTTTGTCGGCTTGATGATATACAAAGCCTTGCTTTGGTGATATACAATTCTGTTGTATTGATGATATACAATGCTTGCGCATTGATTATATCGGTGCTTTATAATATAATCGATGTTAACGGAAGTGATAGTATGCGTAAGAATTATTTGATGATTTACTCACAGCAACTTGCAACTGATATTGAATTGCTTTGCCGCAACATAAAAGCACCGTCGAATACAATTTTTCAACTTCGCAAAAGCTCCGGCAGTGTATTTGCGAATATTTGTGAAGCAAACTACGGGCAAAGCAAGGCTGATATGCTTTCAAAATTTGAAATAGCCTTAAAAGAATGCTACGAAAGCGAAGGATGGCTGAAATTGTTGTTTAACACCTCCGTCATTGATGAGCCAACCTACAAAAAGCACAGAAACCTGTGCGGAAGAATCAGACGGATGCTTATTTCGAGTTGCAAAACATTGAAAGAAAAGTTATAATTTTCAAAATTCCCCACATCAAGTTATCAAAGGTGATTATATGGATATAATTGTCGGCTTTTGCTTCGGTATTTTGGGATTTATTATATTTATCGTCTGTATCGTAAGTTTGATAAAGGAAGCCAAAAAAGCAGAAGACAAAACAGGACCTGTACAAAGGGTTAACGAAATCAAATCCGAATTTGATACTTCG
>CAVGLE010000165.1:0-1814 GCA_963630035.1 Mediterraneibacter torques | reverse complement strand
TGCCGTGTCGATATGCGGGGCAGTAAGGACCCCGAAACCGTAACATTATTCACGGCGGTTTTTAAGACCTATGACAACAGGGAAATAACCTTGAATGTTCCGCAGGAAATGTACGACGGTCTTGAAGTCGGTCAAAAGGGCGAACTTACCCTTGTGGAGGGCGAACTGTACAGCTTTATTATTTAACTTTTGACAAAGGCGGACCGCAGGCACAAAATCGGTTCTCAAAGCATAGTCTGAAATTGATATAAACATTATACTTATTCATTTGTTCGGAGGAATTATGTCCAAACAAAAAAATATGAATTTAATAGCAAAGATAATGCTTTTCTTCAGTGCAATAATCTGGGGAAGCTCATTTTTCATACTCAAAAACACGCTTGATGAAATGCCCGTTTATTTCATCCTGAGCATACGGTTTTTCGCCGGTGCCGTTTTACTCTTCCTTGTCGGATGCAAAAATTGGAAAAAGCTCAACAAAAAATATGCTTGGGCAGGCGGTATAACCGGCGTGTTCCTGGCGTTGGCATACATAACGCAGACTGTCGGTCTGCAACACACCACCCCGAGCAAAAACGCCTTTTTGACGGCGGTTTACTGTGTGCTTGTGCCGTTTATGTGCTGGGGAATAACCAAAAAAGCTCCCGATAAATTCAATATTATTTCGGCAGTGATTTGCTTTGTCGGCATAGGTCTTGTTTCTCTCGGCTCGGGCGACGGCGGATTTAACTTTATGGGCGACGGTATGACGCTTATCTGCGGCGTTTTCTTTGCCTTGCAGATAGTTGCCATTGAGCTTTGGGGTAAGGATATGGATGTCATACTTTACACGGCGTTTCAGTTCTTTGCGGCGTTTTTGATATGCTTTGCGGGCTTTTTGATTTTTGAAGAAGCCCCGACAGGCGTTTCAGCAGCTGCGATAGGCTCGCTCGCATATGTTACGGTGTTTGCCACTGCCGTGGCATTCCTGCTTATGAACACGGGCATAAAATACGCATCGGCAAACACAAGTGCGCTTATATTGAGCTTTGAATCCGTGTTCGGAGTACTGTTTTCAATTATGTTCTACCCCGACGAGCATATCACACCGAAAATCGTGTGCGGCTTTGCGGTGATATTTGTAGGCATTATAATCAACGAAACCAAGCTCGGATTTTTGAAAAAAGCGAAATAAAGGATTTTATTATTATCAAATCATACCGTGAGGGCGAACGCTGTTCGCCCTTTTTTGTTACATATGAAATTGAAAATAAAACGCCATACCCCGTAGGGACAGCCCTTGCGGCTGTCCGTTAAAATGGTTTATATGTAATTTATTTCGGACAGGGACAAGCCCCTGTCCCTACGGGTTTTATCAAATTAAAATGTACGCAGAACCAAGCCTTCCTCTGACGAGGAAGGTGGCACGCCGCAGGCGTGACGGAAGGAGAGAGGCAATAAACATCAAATTTTCGTTATCTCTCCCTCAGTCATTTTTCAGAAGAAAAATGACAGCTCCCTCGTCAGAGGGAGCCTTTTTGTTAATACGGCTCAAAGTGCCGCACAAAATCGACCGAAACAATCAAATTGCAATTTACATTATACCGTAGGGGCGAACTGTGTGTCAAGAGTAAGATAGTATACAAAGTGTGTAAGGACATGGTATACAGATTAGAAGCTTGTTAAAGCCTTGAAATTTTACGGTTAAGAAGCTTACCGTCAATGGAACTGAACTCAGCGATTTTGAAGTTGCGGTAGCAAGCAATAAAGGAATCCCCATGGAGATTCGGGCGAAATTCTATGTGTTCGTTAATCATAGTTTCACTTAAATATAT
>CAVGLE010000164.1:1975-2891 GCA_963630035.1 Mediterraneibacter torques | reverse complement strand
TATGACCGAAGGGAGACTTTAAATTGAACGCAAGTGCAAAATGGGAAATAACAATAAAGCAGCAATTGTTTTTTATAAAAACTTTAACTGCCGAACTCCCGGCGCTTCGTGCAAAAGTCGGAGTTTCGCAAAGCGAGATAGCATCTCTAATAGGAGTATCGCGTCAAACATATTCTTCAATTGAATGCGGCAAACGCTTAATGTCGTGGAGCACTTATTTGTCTTTGGTGTTGTTTTTTGATTACAATAATACAACACACCAAATGCTCCGAAATATTAAGGCATTCCCGGAAGAATTGGTTCGTAATTTTAATAACGGCGAAAAGGATCCGTATGAAAAAAATAACGGAATAGCCGGGATCCCTCAGACAATTACAGGAAAATTGGACGATCAGGCACTTCATGCAATAAGAACAGTCGTTATGGTTGAATATGCCCGCTGTGCAAACTTACCCGGCGAAGATGTTGTAAAAGCTTTTGAGGGGACAAGTATTCGGCAAACACTTTCGGATATTGATTTTAAGACGGAGCAGGCAATCAGAAATATCAAAGAAGGTGAAAATCGCAAATGACGCAAGATGCAAAAAAGGCAGTCGCATTATTCAAACGGAAATACAAACTGACGGATATTAACGAAAAAACATTGTGCCATACAATTGAACAACAGGGTTACACTGTTATCTATTTCAATAAGATTATAAACGATGAAAATGTAACTCAAGTGATTGAAAATCTAAATTTAGACGATTTTATTCAATGTCACAAAGGTTTTACTTATGTCAACGATAAATACAGACTTGTATTTATAAACGAAGACTTGACCGAAGAAGAAAGATTAATGGTTTTGGCACACGAAGCGGGACATATCTTTTGCGAACACACGGCAGGTAAATCTATTATCGGGCAGGATGTAAAG
>CAVGLE010000164.1:0-1965 GCA_963630035.1 Mediterraneibacter torques | reverse complement strand
GATGTAAAGCAAGAGCACGAAGCAAATGAATTTTCACATTATTTATTACATCCGAGCAAATCCGAAAAGGCGAAAATGTGGGTTAAAAAACATAAAAAGCTTGTGATTTTGGTTTGCGTATGCGTTTTAGTTGCTGTAATCGGCGTTACCGTATTTTCGATTGTGTCAAAAGAAAACTCGTATTACGGCGAATATTATGTAACATCAACCGGAAGCAAATATCACGAAAAAGATTGTATTTTCGTTAAAGACAAAACCAATGTGCGGCTGCTTACAAAGGAAGAATTCGAAAACGGCGATTATGAGCCGTGTGAAACTTGTTTGCCATAATGTATTTAAGCCGTAAGGCTGAAATATAACAATTTTAGGAGGATAATTCAATGGAAGAAAACAAAATCAATTCAGAGACTATCGCAAATGATACACAGGATACTGTCATTCCTTTTGAAAAACAGTATAATGTGACTATTGCTGATAATGCTTTGAAAGGAAGATTATGTCCATTCTGCAAAACGGATATAAATGAAGGTGAAGAGGTTATTGTATGCTCGGCTTGTAATACGCCTCATCACAAAAATTGTTGGGAGGAAAACAAAGGTTGTACAACATTTGGCTGCTCTGAGCAACATTACGAAGCGCAAGGAACCAATCCAACCGATGTTTGTCCTAACTGCGGCGCAACATTGGGAGACGGTCAGACATTTTGCCCGAAGTGCGGTACACCCAAAGGCGGAGCAAAGAAAAATATATGCGGAAAATGCGGAGCAGAACTGCAAGATGGACAAGAATTTTGCCCAAAATGCGGTCAAAAAGCAGAATTGCAAATAGATACTAATGTCAACAGTGCAATATCACAGTTTAACTCCGGATTGGAAAAGAAAAAGAAAAAATCTAAAGTTCTTCCTATTATTTTAGCTATAGTGTTGGTAATTGTCACTATTGGCGGTTATTTCACATATAATATTATTCAAGAAAAAAATTTGGCGGTATCAGTAGATGAATATAAAGAAAATGCAAGTTCATTTCATGCCGCTGTATTATCATCAGGCGCAACGATGGAAGATATCGGAAATGAAATTCGTTCCGCATGGTATGCTTATGTATATAGTTCAAGATACAATGGTTCAAGATACTATAGTGTTGATAGTGCAATTAGCGCAGCACAATCATATAAATCGTCGGATATTTCGTCTGTTGTAAGTTCAAATAGTTCAATAGGTTCCCTATATAAATCATTATTAACCGTACCCGATACCAATGACCAAGAATTATTGGAAATTAAAGATACTGTAAAGGATGTGTATGAAGCTTACAATGATATGTATGATTGTGTAATATCACCAACAGGAAACTATTCATCGTGGACATCAGAATTTAGTGATGCCGACTCAGAATTGGCAGATGCAATCGGAGATCTTTCAAATTTATTAAACTAAATTAATCACTATGGAGGAATAAAAAATGTCAAAAGTAAATGTAGTAATCGTAGACGCAACAGGCAACAAGGAACAAAAGGTTGGACTTCCCGATGATATCAAGTGCGGGATCATTATGGTTAAACTTATTGAAAAAATCAAACTTCCGTCAGTAGGTCCGGACGGAAACCCTATCAGTTATAAGTTTATACATAAAGTAACCGGACGCCAGCTGTTAGAGGCACAAACATTGGCAGACGCAGGCATTAAAGACGGTGATGTTCTTCGCTTGCAGCCCGAGATAACGGCCGGTGCAATTTGTCCTAATTGCGGAAATGCCGAAGCTGACGGAAATACGTTTTGCAGTAAATGCGGAACTCAAATGCCGTCAACTCCAGGTGGATTTGTTCCGGCGCAAACATACACACCTTATGTTCCCGTGAAATCGGGAAGTGACAAGTCTAAAACCATATTGATTTTAGGCATTGTGGCAGCTGCTTTGTATATTTTGGCGCGTATGATATTGTGCCTCGGAGATGTTAGTTATAGC
>CAVGLE010000163.1:455-3196 GCA_963630035.1 Mediterraneibacter torques | reverse complement strand
CAACTCGATTATACATTATTTCTGTATATTTTCAAGTAATTTTTTTCATTTTCTGCGTTACATCATTTTCAAAATATATAACTTCCGTGTTTTTGAAATCATATGTAGGCTTTATTCCGTTACCATATACCAAGAGCGTTTTGGGATTTTTTCGCTTTATGAGCTCATCCATGCCCTTATTCCATAACTCATCTGCGTATTTATCTTTATTGCCGATGGTGTTGACTGACAAAACAGCTTCTTCCGGCAGACCATCAAAACAGTATTTGTATGACCTTTCATCAGACCAATATGCTATAGGGATAACCTCAAGCCCGTAACGCTGCATCATCTGCCCTAATAACCTTGACCTAAATGTATTATATATTTTCAACGGTTCAGGAAAATCCAAATATATTGAAAAATTAGGTGTCATGCAACAATCAAATTTTGACAACAGTTCAAAATTTTCAAAAGGGTTATTCCACATTCTTTCAAATTGGTAATCATCAAGATAAAAATGCACTCCGGCAGTATATTCTGTTGATGTTCTGACATAATTAAAGCCTATAAGTTTTTTGGGAATATGAAATGACGGTTTTAAAATTGGCATTTGAAATTCCCCCTCTGTCATTTTCGGATCGAAATCAGCAAAATTTTCTTTTTCAAAAATTCTTTTTTCAGGTTTTGCTTTTTCAGGTATATCCGTAAATTCAGTTAATATGTCAAAATCAAACTCCTCCATATCAATATCAAATATGCCGTCAAGCTCCTCGTAAAGCAAATCGAAATCCCATTCGGATTTTTCCGAGACCCTGTTATCCGCCAGCCTGAACGCCTTTATCTGCTCGTCGCTGAGATCGTCGGCGATAATGCACGGCACGGTTTTCAGCATCAGCCTCTGCGCCGCCTTATACCGTGTGTGACCGCATACTATCACGCCGTTTCTGTCAATGACTATCGGCACCTTGAACCCGAATTCTTTAATTGAATTTGCGACATACTCAACCGCCGCATCGTTCTTTCTCGGGTTCTTTTCGTAAGGTATCAGGTCTTTTATCTTTTTCTCTTGAATTTCCATAAATGCACCGTTCAATCCTCCGCCTTATTTTTCGTAATAATTTTTCAGCCGAATATAATTACTCATTGCCTCGTTATACATATCCTCAAGCATTGTGCGCTTGTATCTCAGTTTGTAATCATCTGCGCATTTTGGGAGATTATCCAATTTTGATTTCAAGTGTTCTGCTTGTAGCAAATATTCTTCGGCAAGCTCGGATAGAGTTTTCATATTGTTCACCACTTTGCTGTCCGTTACCCCCCCTTTTTTTAGAGTTTTCTCTGGTCGGATAGAGTTTTCATATTGTTCACCACGATAAAAGCCGCATTGATTTCTCAACACGGCTTTACTATATTTCCAAGTATAATAATACACCATGTCAAGTGGGACATTCAAGGACATTTAGGGACATTTTTCAAAATTTCAGCGTGAATTTTTTCAAAACTCCGTAAAGCTTCTGCGTGCTTCCTCGTTATATGCCGCCTGACATATCCCATTTCATCAGCAATTGCAGACCACGATTTTAAGCATATGTACCGCTTTTCAAGGAGTATCTTCTCTTCCTCTTCTGGCAACTGCTGAATTTTTCTCCTGATTTTCTCGCGGAATTCGAGATATCTTTCGACCTCGTCCGACAGCTCGGATTCTTTATCGGTTATTTTATCGACGATTAAGGTAAACGATGCATCAGGCTTGCCGGAAGTCTGGACAACGCTCTGCTCGTAATTTGTAGCTTTTATTGTCTCTGCAAGCTCCCGCAGCTGCCTGATCTCATCGTTGCGATTCAGTATTTTCTGATTCAGCCATCGCCCTTGCGACAAATATTCCTTTGCTGTCACTATCAATTAAGCTCCTTTTCCGCAAATCTACACAACTCAACATAATCGTAATTCTGACACGGACAATAATCAGCACAAGCAGGACTGTCAACATTCGTGCAAAATTCCTCTTTACAGTATTTGCAGGTCATTCTTTGACCTCCCGTATTGTTATTTTTAATTGTCTGCCGAGCCACGCTAAGCCTTGTCCTGTAAGCTCATACCATATCGCAATTTGTCCGACCCTTTTTTGGATAAGCCAGCTTGGCAATTTATCCACGACGGCAGGTTCGACTATTGATGCTTCATAGTAATTTCGGTATGGCTTATAAAATGCTTTGCCGTGTCTATGATACGGACTTTTATAATCAAGACCTACCATGTGTTTACAAAGCTTAATCACTTCTTCAAGCTCCGATTCCGTCAAAGTCATTTCAACTCCCATATCAGTGCCCATATCTCCGAGAGCTTCTGTATGTTCGTTGTCACGCTTTTCAATCCAATTTCGTGGGTGTCTGCAACCCAGTGACCCGTCTTTATACTCTATTCCGTATTCGCCCTCTGATTCAGGGCAAGTATCATCATACGGAGCTAAAGGGCAACAATCACATCTCATTTGTAACCCTCCACTTTCAGCCTTTTTGTAGTTCTGCAACCAAATCCAATGCGATATTTATTCGCAGTATAATCGCTACCTATCGGATTCTGTTGTGCAAATCGGAATAAATCTTCGTAGTCGCTTTCACAATAATCTTCTTTTGGAATTTTCTTGCACCAATTTTCGGCTTGTTTTTTATTTGAATAGCCCAGCATTGAAGCCGATTTTATAAACTCGTCCTTGTACAATCTTTTCCCTCCCAATCCTCGCAGGTGTCGTCATAAGC
>CAVGLE010000163.1:0-445 GCA_963630035.1 Mediterraneibacter torques | reverse complement strand
CCGTAATACTCGCTTTCTTCGTTTCCGCAATAAAATTCTCTTTGTGTCTTTTTGTTGTGTTTGCAATTTGCGCATATCTCGTCCATTACTTTGCCTCCTTTACGGCGTTTTATCGGCAACACTGTCAAATTTAATGCTGTTTTTAAGTTCTTCTTCGGTCTTAAGCTTGTCCAGCTCACCGGAGAGAACAAGCGCTGTAGCTTCGATCACTATTGACATTAAGATTGCATCTAATTCATCCCAGTCAATTCGACCTTTTTTATCGTCGCCCTTACGCTGTCCTGCGGTCTTTTGTGTAACGGCTGTGATAAGCTGATTGACATAATCTTCGAGACTGGAAATGTTAGCTTTCTGACCGTATTTCATCAAGAAGCTCCACATCTGAGATTTTACAGTGTTTAATTCTTTACTTTTGTCCATACCCATATAAACTCCTTCAGCCCCG
>CAVGLE010000162.1:0-3293 GCA_963630035.1 Mediterraneibacter torques | reverse complement strand
GATGTGTGATAAGGCTCGTCTGAGGGCAAAAGAAAAGCTAAAAGAACAAATCAAAGCAATTCAAAAGCCCGAAAATGATATGCAGTTATTCACAAGAATTTGTAAATACAACTCAACAGTAATAGGTATTCAAAATTATTACTGTATAGCAACGCATATTTTTGAAGATTTTAGAGAGATACAATTTGAAGTCAGAAATACAATGCAAAATAGGCTCAATACAAGTAAAGAGGGTAAATTTGACAGTAAATTTCTTTTGCATAGATATGGCAAATCAAAACAAGTAAGGTGGTTAATGGACAAGCCAATCATTCCTATTGGATACTGTAAATACAGAACGCCCAGAGGAATTAAGGCAAGCATTAGCTCATACACTCCTGAAGGTAGAAATGAAATATATAAATCTTTTGATATTGACATTGATATTATGAGATATATGCTTGAAAATCCAGCAAGAAATATGTCAATAGAATACAATGATAATAGAATTTCACTATACACGGGACAGTGCGGAAAATGTGCAATAACAGGTCAGAAACTAACAATAGGAAATATGGAATGTCATCATAAAATGCCGAGAGAGCTTGGCGGAGATGATACATATAAAAATCTTATATTTGTTACAAAAGATATTCACATTTTAATACATGGAAAAAATCCAGATGTCATCTCAAAATATGTAGAAAGTCTGAAAATATCCGAAAATGGAATGAAAAAACTCAACAAGCTGCGAGTGTTAGCAGGATTAGAAGAAATCAAATGACACGAATAAATATGATTAAAACGCAAATACATAGGACAATTAGTTAAAGTAAAATGATGGGACGCTGTATGCGGTGAAAGTCGCACGTACAGTGTTAGGCGGGGGAAAAGCAAGAGATAATATCAATAGCTTACCTATCGCAACAAAAAGGCGTAACGGATATGTTCGGAAAAATCACATTGCCAACCGCAAAGGACGGCTTTACAGATGATACAGGCAAGGTACGCATTGACGGAATGTATGTGTTTGTCAATGACGAAAACGGAGCTATCGAAAATGCTTTTGTAAAACTGAATGATGATAACACAATCTCTGTAACATTGCCGGACGGAACAAGTATTGACTACTCAAACCGTATTACAGTAACCGTAACCGACAAAGACGGAAATCCACAGAAAGATATTTCCGTTACCGTTTCGGATAAGGCTGAAAAGAGCTTGACAGACAAAACGGACGAAAACGGAAAAATGGTTGTTCCGCCTTTGAACGAAGACATTACTGATGAAAACGGCGCCGGCAAGGTCAACGGGTATAATGTGGTTGTAACTGATGAAAAAGCACCAATCGCCAATGCGTTCATCACAATTTCGGAGGACGGCAGATTATCTGTTAAGCTTCCCGAAGCAAACAAGATTGACATTGAAAACAGAATCAGCGTTGTTGTAACCGACAGCGAGGATAAACCTGTTAAGGGTATGACTGTTGCAATCACTGAAACCGCAGCCGAGGGCGAAGCAAAAACGGCGGTTGATGTTACAGATGAAAACGGAAAAGTTACGGTTCCGCCCACAACAATTGACTATACCGATATTAACGGTACCGCAAATGTCAAAGACTATACCGTAATTGTTGAGGATACAAAGTCAAAAATTGAAAAGGCATTTGTAACGCTTAACGAAGACGGCACGATCTCGATATTGCTTCCCGAAAACCTGAAAATTGAGCATAGCAACAGAATTACCGTAACAGTGCTTGATAAGGACGGTAACGGCGTGAAGAATATCTCTGTAACCGTAAAAGAAAATATTCCCGAAACATCGGAAACTGAAACCGAAAATAAGGTTGAATCAAAAATTGCAGTCGGTGTTACGGATAAAGACGGCAAGATCATTGTTCCTCCTGCAAGCGAGGGTATTACCGATAAAGACGGAAAAACTGATATTTCCGAAACTATACCGGGCAAAGATACCGACGGTGATGGTAAGGACGACACAGAGGAAACCAAAACGGAATACAACATTACCGTTGAGGACACGCAGGGCAAAATCGAAAATGCGTATATCGAAATAAAGGACGGCAAAATCACCGTTACGCTTCCCGATGGTAAGACTTTGACTACCTCAAATCAGACAACCGTAACTGTTACCGACAAAGATAATAAGGCTGTTAAAGGTGTGTCTGTTACGATTAAGGACAAGACAACAGAAAAGACAGCAACAACCGATGCAAACGGTAAGGTTACACTTCCGGTGAAATCGTCCGGCGGTGGATCCTCCTCCGGTGGCGGCGGTGGTCGTGGCGGCAGCAGCGGTGGCAGCTATATCAGCAGTAATGTAACAAACATTACTGTTACTGATAAAAACGGTAAAAATGTATCTGCTTCAAAATCAACTGATAAAGACGGAAATATTACATTGACACTTCCGAATGGTGCAGATTTGACAAATGATAACTACTACACCATTAAGGCAACCGACAGCAAAGGTAACTCCAAAGCTGATGTTGCCATTACCTTAAAGGATAAAAAGAATAATTCCGCTAACGGCACAACAGATAAAAACGGTATGCTTATACTTCCGGCATCAGAGCATAAGGCATATATTTTCGGGTATGATGACGGCACTTTCAGACCGGACAACAATATGTCGAGAGCTGAAGCTGCTGCTATTTTTGCAAGACTTATTTCCGAAAAGAAAGACGAAAAAATCAGCGGCAAGTCAAACTTTAATGATGTATCCAAAAATGAGTGGTATTCCGATTATATCGGCTATCTTTCAAAGTACGGCATTATTAAAGGTTATTCAGACAACACATTCAGACCGAATGATAATGTTAGCCGTGCAGAATTTGTTGCTATGACGGTACGCTTTAATGCCTTATTTAACGAAGTAAAAAAAGACGGCTACACCGTAAAATACACCGATGTTGCAAGCAACTATTGGGCGTATTCTGATATTGCTTATGCTAAAAATGTCGGTTGGCTCAATGGATACGCTGACGGAACATTTAAGGGCGATAACGCTATCACCCGTGCGGAGGTAGTAACGGTTGTCAACAGAGCAACAGGCAGAAAAGCTGATGAAAGCTACATCACAAAGAATGTATCCGTACTCAACAAATTTACGGATATTCGCAACAATTCTATGTGGTATTACACTGACATCGCTGAGGCGGCAAACACGCACCTTGCAAATTCCTCAAACGATACTGAAACTTGGGTAAAATAAACCTTTGTGCAAAGTAGAGAAAGCAGTCATTAGTGTAAAATAATAATTGGCAAAAAAATAGGGAATAACCCTTGAAGGCTATT
>CAVGLE010000161.1:0-3633 GCA_963630035.1 Mediterraneibacter torques | reverse complement strand
GCGAAGATTCGGTTAAAAAGGCTGCAGATAAACAATGCGGTGATATTACGGCGAAAATAGACGAAATCTTAAAAAGAGCCGTCGTTGTAAACGATGAGTACATCAATACGGCATCTTATGAAACGCTGTATGTAAGCGGCATAGGTCACGGACAGGGCGCTGTTTCTTCCGCTGTGACTGTTGCTAAAATAACGGTTGTATGGTCTGCCGTACTTTATGTAGTGTGGCTTATCTATTCTCTCTTGAAAAGAAGAAAGGTCAAAAAGGAGGAAAAAGATAATGCTGTTACGTGATTTTTTTAACGGGCTATACGAGCATAAAAAAATATTTGTGATACTGCTTGCCGTTAGCGTCGTGCTTTGCTCCGCCAAGCTGAAACTTGACGAAAGCTATACATCGGAGGTGCTTATAAAGTATATCGGTGCAAAGGCGGAGGACGGGCTTGCCGAAAACGGCGAAAAAATCAATCCTTATGAAATCAAAAGCTCGATTGTGATTAAAAACGCATTAACGGAGCTTGGGGTTAAGACAACGAATATTGATGAAATCAGCCGCAATATCACCGTTGCCCCTATTATCCCTACCGCCGAACAGGAAAAATATGCGTCGTGGATCGAAAAGTTTTCCGACTACGAAAAAAACGAGGATGAAAAAAAGAGTACAGTGTACTATTCGGTAAAAATTACTACTTCAAACGGAAATGACTACTCAAAGCGTATGTTGAGCGCTATTGTCAGTCAGTACCGTCGATATTATGTCGACAAATATACCTACAGCTATGATATAACCAATCTGTCCGGAGAAGTGGAAATGCAATATGATTATTATGATACGGTGGATATGCTGCGAAATAAAATAAACTCCAATATTGAGTACCTTGCGAGAGTTTCCGAGGCTGAAAAGGATTACCGTTCGCCGCAGACCGCATATTCACTTTTGGATTTGATTGCAGAATATAAATCGCTTACCGAGCAGGATTTATCGGTTGCTGAGCGTATGATTGTCGAAAATGGCATTACAAAAAATGCTTGGTATCTGAGAAATACGCTTTTCAATAAAATGACGGACGCAGCATATGATATTGACCTTAATAATAAAAAAGCGGAAACGCAAAAAGAACTTATGACAATTTATTCTGATAAAAACAAACAGTATCTGTGGGACAGGGATGGGCGGAACAAAGACGATGAAGATAGCGAAAGCTCACAAGTGAGGGAAAGCACCGAACGCGATGAAAATTATGTTCAGAACAAGTCGGTATACGATCAGCTTGTTTTGGATTACGTCAAATATCGCACAACCGCTTTGAATACAGATATCGACAGACAACATTACGAGGCTGACGCAAGCAGCTTTCCCGACGGATTTTCAAATGAAGGACTTCAAAAAGCGCTTGAAACGAGCCTTAAAAACACCTGTGAAAAGTTCAATAATCTCTATTCGCTTACAAAAACTACAATAGATGATTATAATTCCTACAAATCAGCTCAGAGTATAGCCTGTGTTTCGGGAGTTGTGGCACATAAAACCGCCAGCACGGTGTTTTACTATGCAGTGGGTCTTGTGCTTGCCTTGATGTTCGGCTTTCTGATATGCGGAGTATTGGTTTATATAAAGAAAAACGAAACTGAGCCGGAAACGGCGGGAGAATAATATGGAATTGGAATTGTGCGGATATTTTGATCAAAATTTCGGCGATGATTATATGCAGAAAATAACGGCGCATTATATGCCGGAATATGATTTTTACATAGACGCACGCAATTCCCCCTCCTCTTTGCTGCTTGCCGAAAAAAATGTCAGCTTAAAAAAGAGCGGGCAATCGGAAAATCTCCCGAAGCTTCTGGTGACAGGTTCGGGGTTTATGGTAAACAGTAGCGCTGCTTTAAAATGCGAGTTTGTCTGGTTTTTAAGACGAAAGCATATTGCGGATTACTGCATTGGCTGTAACATAGAGCCGCTTAAAAGCAGATTTGCCGAATGGCTTGTCATACATAAGCTGAAAAAATTTAAGTATATCGTATGCCGCGATAAAAAAAGTCTTTTATGGCTTCGCAAAAAATGCCCGAACACGCCGATTTCCTATATGCCGGATATTCTGTTCGGAATGCCAAAGGGTTGGCTGCCGGAAAAAGCGGCAGGAGATAAACTCGGAATCTCGCTTGTCCGATGCGATGAAAATAACGGCGACTATTATTTAAAGATGGCGCAAGCTGCCGATTACTGGATTGAAACAACGGGCAAAGGCGTGATACTGCTTGCCTTTGACACAGGCACGGAGGACGATGCGGCTTTATGTGAAAAGGTAAAGAGGCTTATGAAAAATAAAAATATGGCAGGCATTGTAAGACACGGAAATGACGGCGAAATACAAAAGGCATATTCGGAGTGCGGAAAAATAATAGGAGCAAGGTTCCATTCAGCTGTACTCAGTCTGAAAATGAATATAGATTTTTACCCGATTGTTTACCGGCAAAAAACGCAAAACCTGTTGACCGATATATCTTATCCTGTCAAGGGATGCGATATCCGCAGGGTCAACATAAAAGAAATTCAAAAATTTCTGATCTCTGAACCGCTTAATTTTAAGCTTGAAAAACATTATGAGGCCGATGTTATAAAAGGTTTTGCGGCACTGAAAAAACAAATCAAAGAGAAGAGATGATGGCAATGGAAATCGTAACAGAAAGCGGCACGGAAAAGATTATATTGCCGTTCGAGAGAACGGACGAAATATATGAGGTTGAAAAAATATCGCAGCTGCCGTCAAAGCATATATACGGCTTTATAAAGCGGACGGTTGATATTATCGCTTCGCTTGCCGGGATTATTATTCTTCTGATTCCGATGCTTATTGCCTATATATGCGTAGCGGCAACGTCAAAGGGGAATCCGATATATCGGCAGGAAAGGCTGGGATATGGCGGCAAGAGGTTTTACATATACAAATTCAGAACAATGTGCGAAAATGCCGAGGAGGACGGAATCCGATGGTCGATCGGTGAAGATGACGAAAGACTGACGGCGGTCGGCAGAGTGTTAAGAAGAATAAAATTTGATGAAATACCGCAGCTTTTTAACTGCCTTAGAGGTGACCTGTCGCTTGTGGGGCCGCGCCCGGAAAGAGAAGTTTTTTACAAATGTTTTGAAACCTATATCCCCGGCTTTTCTCAAAGGCTTATGGTAAAGCCCGGTATTACGGGGCTTGCTCAGATAACGGGGCTCTTTTTAAGACCGGAGGAAAAAATTAAATATGATATAGAATATATAAAGAAGCGTTCACTTTTATTGGATACAAAAATACTATTGTTAACAGCAGCAGTCGTGATAAGGGGCGACGGACAAAATAAATCAAAACAAGGATGAGACAGATGAAAAAGGTACTGTTTATAGCTACTGTGGTCAAAACGCATATAAACACTTTTCATTTGCCGTACATAAAAATGTTTAAAGAATGCGGTTACAAAACGGTTGTTGCCGCAAAAAACGATTATGAGGACGGCAAGGTGAATATTCCGGACTGCGATTTATATATAGACATTCCTTTTGCAAGGAATCCGTTTTCGGCGAGTAACATTAAAGCATACAAAATGCTGAAATCGGTAATCGACAACGGAAATTTTGATATTATAG
>CAVGLE010000160.1:0-4345 GCA_963630035.1 Mediterraneibacter torques | reverse complement strand
GCGTTAAAGCTACCGTCGGTGGTGATACCTGTAACGGAAATGTGTTCTTTCAGTATTTCCGGACTTAGCTTGTTATCCAGTTTGTCACAGGCGTTTTTTAACACCTCATCGCTCAAAACCTCATAAATATCGAACGGGGAGCCATCCGGATTGCATCCCTTTGTTATTTCCGAAAACGAAATTGAAACGGTTGTGTACGCCATATTTAAGTTTCCCGCAATAACGCAGACTACAGCGACCGCCGCAATTATGATTACGCATATCAGTGAATATCCGAACTTCGCCTTCGGTATTTTAACTTTATTATTTTCCTCAAATAACAAATCCGCAGAATATTCCGTCTCATCGTTTGATACTTCCGATTCAGGATACGGGATTTTATTTCTGAAAATCATACAGAATCTCCTTTTGTTTTGTTGGGGATATCAGAGCAAAGAGCCGCATAAATCAGCAAATTCCAAAATGCCTTGATGCTCGGATTGATTGTAAGCGTCATGGAAAGAGCCAGCGTCCCAAGCATGGCCGCTGAGATATATCCCCGTTTTTTTATGTTTCTCAACACCGCCGCAGAGGACATCGAAATAAACATTACAAATCCCGGTATGCCCTGATTGTAAAGCGACTGTATAAATTGATTGTGCGCCACCACGTTCATCAGTTTGCCGCCTATCATCATTTCATGATAAGCAAATATTCCTCTGCCAAAAAGCAGTTCCCACGACGAATTTTTTATTGTACCAAGCATTGATATCCATATATCGCCGCGTCCCGTGCCATGCGACTCGATAAGCTCCTTTATACTGAAACGAGAGGAAACATCTTCCGGCAGAAGCGGTATAACAACAGTCCAAAGGATAACCGCCGCCGCTATTGCCGCACAAATGCCGATAATACGCTGTTTTGCTCCCTTGGCGCTGATAAATACAAACGACATTATCATAACCGCAAGCCCAAGCAACCCGCCGCGCGAGCCTGAGGTGAAAACCATATATGCTCCGAGAGCAAGCAAAACCGTGTATATAACGGTATAGATTTTGTTGTCTCTCAGCTTTTTTAAAGTGACTGCCATAGGCAGAAGAAAAAAACCGGCAAAGTAATTCGGATCGCTTGTGGTTCCGAATATTGTCATCGTATTTCTGTCGCCGTACCAATCCGCACCGATAAATCCGAGCGTAATCAGCACACCGAGCAGTGTAAGCTGTGTAATCTCAAACGCTTTAATTTCATTTTCAGTATATTTGCGCATGGTTATAAGAAACATCAGACCTATCGTTTCAAAATATCCGCGCACATATTGCAGCGCCACCGGGCTTCTGTCCGCAAACAACGTCATAACAACCGTTATCAGATACGCAAACGACAACAAATGAACGATGTTCAGCTCAAGTTTTTCACGATAGAAAAACAAGCTTACCGCAAAATATCCGGCAATAGGTATAGTCAGCAGTTTCAAAAAGGAATTTCCCGCAGCGTTGATTGTAATGGTAAGCGGCAATGCAAGAAAATACGCACAGACAAGAATGCACGAAAGCCCAATGTCCGCTTTTTTCAGACTGTTTATCAATCTCCTCACATCTCCGTTTCCTTCTGAATTTTATATCATACGTAAAAAGCGCCGCTACATCTGCCTTTTTTGCAGCAAAAAAGCAATAGCTTCGTCTTTTGACGTAAGCAACGGCTTTTCTCCGTGGAAGTATTCTATTGCATCCAAAAGAACGGAAAGAGAATATTCTTCAAGCCTTATGAATGTCAAGGCGTGCATGGCCCTGTCTCTGTTTCTGCCGAAACACAAATCGGAAATATGCATACAACCGACCCTGTCTTTTAATATCTCAAATAAATCTTTTTCCATAGGCAGCCATCCTTGATTACAAAGCGTTTACTCTGCCGATAACTTATTTTCAGTGTGTTTACAACATAATTGCGATTATGTTGTAAATGGGTGTTTGCCTTATGCAAACCATTGAAAAACATGAAGTGTTCTTGAATGTTTTTTGCATAAAAGCGCTTGTTAAACAGACCAATGATATTGCAAATATAACATTGGCCTGAATTTCCGTATCCTTTTTTTGTTGCATAGTGACGAAATTTTGGAGATAAACAGGAAGAAATCGCAAACTATTGACAAATTCGACTTTTTCTGATAAAGTATATGTAGATGAGTATATCTTTTTTTCAACAGGCACAACATAATCGCAATTATGTTGTGTTTTTAACATCGCAAAAGGCCAAGCTTTTGCAACTGTTTCATATGCTCTGTTCCGCTTTCCGCAGTGTAAATTCTTGTAGTGTTAATATTGGAATGTCCGAGTATATCAGCGAGTCTTACAATATCTTTTTGCAGGGAATAATAAGTTCTTGCAAAAAGGTGGCGAAAGTTATGCGGAAACACTTTTTCTTTTGACACTCCCGCACTCTCGCACAGCTCCTTTAACATTCTCCATATATTTGATCTGTCAAGAGGCGTACCTGTTCTCGTAACAAAGATGCTGCCGCTTTTGATACCCTGTTTCGACGCATACTTTTGCAGGATAATGCACAACTTTTTGGGCAGAAAAACCTGCCTTATTTTTCCCTTGCAGTTTATTATTGCCTGTCTGCGTTTTATGGCCTCAAATGTTACAAATTTAATTTCCGATACCCGAAGTCCTGTGCTTGCAATCGTCTGTATCAGATAATACAGCTTTTCGTTTTTCCTGTCCTTTGCCGCCGTCAGCAGTCTTTCATACTCTGTTTTTGTCAGTTCCTTTGACTTGTCTGCAAAAATCTTGCGCTGTGTTTTCAATGTTTTTACCTTCATTTTGTGCCAATCGGCATATTCAAAGAACATATTGAGCGAGGACAGTATCGAATTAACGCTTGCGATTTTATATTGCGCAATCAGGCGTTCTTTATATTGAATGACCCTTTCCTTGCGTGGAATTTCTCCGCCGAGCCATTTGACAAACGCCGTAACGTCACGAATATATTTCTCGATGGTAGCGTCCGATTTTTCTTCGTTTACAAGATATTTTCTGAATTTTTGAATTTGTTTTTCGGTTATACTCTGTAATTTCATATTGACCGCTTCCTTTCTTTTCACCATATATATTGTACCACTCAGGCAAAATTTATAAATTGAAGCTGTCAACAGTTTGCTCCTTTATCTCCGATTTTGTCAAACTTGCCGTAGAATGAGTCTTACTGTTGCCGAATTATATAAAAGCCGCCCGACAATAAAGGCATGTTGCCTCTATACCGGGCGGCTTTTTCTGCCGTCTGAAACCCTCGTTTTAAAAAGGCTTTATTTTAATTTTTTCATTTAATGATTACATACCATAAACCGACTCAGGATTTTTATGGTATATTTGTACGAGCATTATTTTAATATTATTCTCATCTCATATCGGCGGCAATACATTGATCGATAAGCAATTTCAGCTTCTCCATTTGTGATTTGCCGGTAACGGCTCCGACGATTGGTTCGCCTATGATGCTTCCGCTGCGGTCAACCACATATGTTGTGGGATAGGCGTATACATTTTTGACAAACTTTCCCGCCTCACTGTCTGAATCAAAGTATATATTTCTATAGGAAGCGCCTTTCTTTTTCAAAACCGCCTTTGTCTCGGATATTGCCGCCTCGCCCCGCAAAGCTCCGGCGCATATCATTACTGTTCCGAGAGCCAAAAGCAAAGCCTGCGCTGCCCTTTTCCAATGCATATATTGCCACATCCTTTCTTTATCCGCTTTCGGATTATATATTGTTTTCCGTTTTACATTCCGGGCAGATTCCCTCGAACACGGCTCTGTGACGAAATACCGTGTAACCGGTCGCATCCGCAACCTTTTCATCCGGATCGGAAAGATAATTAAACGGAATATCTATTACCTTTCCGCACTTAAGACAGATAATATGATAGTGAAGGTCTGTTCTCAAATCATATCTGTCTGCACCCGGCACCTTGATATAAAGTATTTCTCCGTCCTCTGACAGACAGTTTAAATTGCGGTATACGGTATCCTGACTGATTTTTCCGTCAATTGCATGAACCTCCTCACATATCGTATTGGTGGTCGGATGATCTGTGTGGTTTCTGACTGTTTCCAGAACGATTCTGCGCTGTTTTGTTCCTCTGTGTTTCAGCATTATTTATGCTCTCCCCTAAGTTTTGTCATATTTCAAATTTGTTATTCAGCATCTGTCAAGCGGAACATATTCCCTGCACGGAGCAACAACAGTATATGCCGGGGAAATGCCTTCATTAAATTTTTATTGGTTCTTGTTCTCGCATATTTATTGTTTTTCATAATCACTTCATACTTTTCATTTTATTTTTATATATTATTAGGAATTATTCCTAAT
>CAVGLE010000159.1:3445-4908 GCA_963630035.1 Mediterraneibacter torques | reverse complement strand
TCAAAATTCTCATGTGCAAATTGCACGGCATTCTTCCCCAACTTTTTTCGGTATGCCACATCATCGGCTAATTTCTCGCATTGAGATGTGATGCCTTCAAATGTTTTATAGTTAAAAAGAAGACCTGTTTCTTCGTCGGAAACAATTTCATTTAATCCCCCAATATCAGAAGCGATGGAAGGAACGCCCATTGCCGCAGCTTCAATGACACTGCGTGCAAAATGTGGTTCTTGAAACGGGACAATCATGACGTCTGCGGAAGATATAACATTGGGCACATCCTTTCTAAACGGCAGAATATGTACATTTTTTTTGCCTGTGCACAATTTTTCAACTTCTGATAAATACTTTGTTCTACTGTCCGGCGTTGCTCCTACTAAACATAAATGCATATCTTTTCTCTTGTCTAACATTGGAAGAAGATGCTTGAGCATTTCCAACGCACCATTTTCCGGACTTATTCGAGCCAGATACAACATTAAAAATGCGTCTATTGGTATATCGAGCTCTTTACGCAGGCAATCAGATTTCACACTTTCGTTATAGGTATTAAAGTCTACAAAGTTGTATACGATATCAGTTGGTAAACTAGTATGCAATGAATCCGCATCATATTTTTCTATTGCTATGTACGCATCAACGCTTTTATCATTTAACCTACGTAAAATATTCCCCCAAAACCCATTCAACAAAGGTTCTCTTACATGGCATACAATCGGGATTGCCGGAAAGTTGTTTCTGATCGCCCTTGCAGCAAACGCAAGGCAGGTACTATTCAGATGTACAATATCTGGTTTAATTTCCCGGATAATCTTTTTTATTCCAAGGTATGTTGGAATTACGTGCTTTAAATTATAGGAAAGCATTCCGGGGCTCATTCCCGACACAGTGCTTCCATGCCACGGACCCATCAAAACTCCATAGATTACCTCTGCGCCGACGCTTTCAAACAGTTTTTTGTTATCTTCATAATCCATGCAGCAGAGGACATAAGGCTCAAACTTTGTTTTGTCCATATGATCAATCAAGAAGGCTAAACTTCTGGGTGCGCCCGCTTGACTTCCCGCATGATGAAAAAAAAGAATTCTTACTTTTTTGTTCATTAGTAATCCCCCCATTAACGCTTTCTAATAAATTTTGCAGAACTTCTGGTTTATACCTCATTCCGAAACGCCCTTGTCGCAACAGATCCAGCGCCGATGACTGCCCTTTCCCCAATGGTAACACCTTTTAAAATGATAGAACAAGCACCAATAAACGCCCCCTTTTTTATAAGGATAGGTTTCGAAACGATATCAGTATTTGTAATTCTGTTATCAAAATTGACTGAGTGGAAATCGGTATCCCATATTTTAACACCGCTGCCAATCATCACGTAGTCTTCCAGTGTGACAGAATTAAAAGCGGTGATATTTGCGTTACTGATTCCAACGCGCTTGCCAATTTGTATTATGCCTGGGGAC
>CAVGLE010000159.1:2285-3435 GCA_963630035.1 Mediterraneibacter torques | reverse complement strand
AGCAGAAGAGTTTATAGTAACGCTACTACCTATTTTAATTTTCCCTGATCCATGAACAGAAAGCCTCCCGTTTATAGATAGGTCTTTTTGGTAGGTTATTTTTTTAAATTTTAAGGTAACAAAATTAATAATTGTATTAAAAAACCTTAATATGGATTTTAATACGTTGATAATGATTTTCATAGGATTCACCTTACAATTTTTCTTACAAAATCTCTAACGGGAATCAGTTTTCGGCAATGCTTGTAAAAAGCATTGCCAATCTTTTGTTTGCGCTCGTAGCGTTTCCCCCAGTAATAACGATTGCGGCGGTATGCCGATTCTTTATCCTGCATAAAAATATTTTCCAGAAAATGCTCAAATTCCGCTTTTTTTGCCGTGACATCATAACCCTCGGCAAAGGCCGGCGTGGATAGCATTTTAAGGTAGGCGGCATCATCATTGTCAAGTCGAATAATTTCTTTTACAATGCGGTCAATGGCATCGGAACTTGCGTCCTTTGTCAACCCAAAATCGTGACAATTGATAAAGCTGCCTGCTTGAAATTCCTTTTCAATATCCGGATTGCCCCAGTAGATGGGAACCGCATCGGCGGAAAAAGCGTGGACAATCTTTTCGGTTGTGTAACCGGGTGTAGAGGTGTTTTCAAAGGCGATCACGAACTTATGTTTTAATTGAAAATCCAGCTTGCTTTCGACGGCACCGCCAATATTATTCAGATACCGACCGCCGGAATTGACCCTTTTGTACTGCGAAAGAGCATGAAACAATGCCTCGCGGCATGCCGAAGCTTCACCGTTGGAATACACAAAGGAACAAAAATCGGTTTTTGTTTTTAACTTTTCTGCGGCGTTTTCGTGCTTATGTAATGCCCTCTGCAAATCGCCGGCATAGTCATCGTTTGCATAGGCGTTGAAGTCATCCGCCAGGTAAAGAGGATAGCGCAAATAACGATCACCAAAGGAAAGGTCGGAAAACCCGATCCCGTAGTCACATAGGTTAAAGTCAGGGACGATGTTTTCGGCGGTATAAAAAATCCGCACGCAGTCGTAATTTAAGTAATCCGAGGAATTCACAGAGTAAATTAGAAAATCCGGGTGATCGGATAAAGTTACCTCATCGAATTTGCGGATCGTGTTTATGATAAAGT
>CAVGLE010000159.1:0-2275 GCA_963630035.1 Mediterraneibacter torques | reverse complement strand
CAATATAAAACAGACCTCCGAGAATGCCCATGTCATAAAAACACTGCAAAAACGGAAAGTCAATCCATTTTGCATTATAGCCCTTTCCGAATAACCAGTCCGATAATCCGAAACTTTTCATTTCGTTCAGAGTCAGAGTTCGGTTTAGAACACGTCCGGCAGCTGCCATGTCTTCAGAGGACGTGTTTTTTCCTAGCAGTGTATTTAATGCATTGGTTGCAGAATCCATCATTTTGTCGACCTGCATATGGATATAAGGAATTTTCAAATACAAAATGTAGACAATTGCAGCAATCGCAAATCCCCGGAAGAGTACTTTGGCATTCCAAGTAACCTTTGCAGTTAAGTATATGTGCAGAATGAAGATGAAAATCATTGTGATAAACATTCCTCTGCGCATAGTTATAACGATGTTATAAAGTGCGGCAATAAGCAGCACAACTTTGCAACAACCAAGCATTTTGTACTTTGAATGATAGACCAGCATAGCCAGAACATGGAAATAGCCAATGGTTGCAAGTGTTGGCCTGTCGGCTAAAAGGTTGTTGCCGCTGCTATATCCATTGAATCCCTCAACGCCTTCCCTTAAAAAGTATATTGCAGTCAAAACATTTAAAATACCGGTTATTATCCACATGAAAAACACAAAATGTTCTCCATCAATGGTGTTGTTAGTTGCTGAAATAAGTATGAAAGCAACAATAAACAGTATGTAAACCAGCCCGCTATTATCCTGCATTATGGTTGTCCGGCTTCTGATAGCAAATAATAATATACAAACTTGATATACGACAAGAAAGAGTTGCCTTTTGTTAAGGGAAAAAGACGTCTTTGTATTGACCATGCATAACATAGCAAGAGAAATAATCCATGGCGCTATATCGGCCGGTTTCCCTGTGTATAGTCGATAGACATTGGCGATTTGTGTTGATAAAAACACAAGGATTAAGCCTAACTCCATGGAATATCTAGCCTTTTTATTTTCCATCCTCCACACATCTTTCTGCGATATCCTTATACGAAAAATATTTTGCGCCTTTCTTTGCGGCGATTTGCATAGACCCATATTTTTCAGGATTGTTCAGTAGTTCTTCGATTTTTGTTTGTATTTCGTCGGCCGAGTCCTGATACAGAAATTCCGCATTGCCGCCCAAATCCACATGGGTGGTGCCTTCCCAATATTTACAAAACATTGGAATTCCCATGCCGGCAACCTGCTCCCAGAATACAGAGTGACGTCCCGGAAAGACGACCAGATCCGCAGCCGAGAAGTAGTTGCAGGAATCAACTGCATCGATCCAGCCGATATATTGCACCTTGTCATTAAGACAAAGTGCCCGTACCTGCTCCATAAGTTCCGGTACTACCGAGCCAAACACAATCAATTTGACGTTTGGACAATCAATTTTGGCTACAGCTTTCATCAGAAGCAGGGTTTGTGTTTTCCATGCGTCAATCTTACCGCCGGTCATAATCAAAAAGTCATCCGGCGCAATACGATACTTTTCTCTGATTTTAGTACGGGCGTTCGTTCGAAATGCGGCAGCTACTTTCTCGTCATCTGCGCCCATTACTAATAATTCACATTTTTCCTTCGGAAGACCGTACATGTCAACCAACCAGTCCACCCTAGCCGGAAGTACGCCATAAAACTTGGTAACATAAGGATTCAGCATCTGCGCATAATGTTTCCAAATTATTTTATGCAAAATATTTTTTGATAGCCAATTTGTTCCGCTATTAGAGAAATCCGCATGATTATCTACATACACTCTAATATTTAAATGCTGTTTTATATACCTAACAACAATATTCACATCCATGAACTGACATCCATGAATAAATAAAATGTCAGGTTCAGCATTTTTTAATGCATCGTATGTTCCTATGTAGCGTTTTAATTTGCGATACATTTTTTCTGGCTTTTTATAATCAAGTCTAGTGACCTTTATATCGTATTCGTTTTGATACACGCCACCTTTTTCTAAAAAAGAGGCCTTCCCATTTTTATCAAACGTTGCCAATGACGCAATAACCTCAACGCGATACCCTAATTGCTTATGAAATTTTGGTAACATATTTTCCTGGTATGAATAATTATCCGGGAAAAAACATCCCAGACATAAGTGAACTATTTTCATTTTGCGCTATCCTCCAGAACTCGTATAAGACTTTTAGGCGATGTGAAATTTTGCGCATATTTTTCAATACGCTGGTCTTCCCACCTCCACCATTTCGTTTTCATTAGCTTATCGATTGTCGCATCATTAAATCG
>CAVGLE010000158.1:0-2059 GCA_963630035.1 Mediterraneibacter torques | reverse complement strand
CCTTTTCGATTTCCTCATTGTCAACATGAGAATAATATAATTTAACGATTGTTTCATCGTCCACACGGTAGCACTCGCCGCAGGCACCTGCGCCGATAAGCTCGCAACCGTCAATATTTATTTGGCGAACGCTGCCTTCGATATCCATAATTTCCGAAAAGCCCGTAACATCAAACACGTTTTTAACATCGTTGTTAACGCCTGTTACCTTAAACGGCTTTGAAGCGCATCTTTTTTTTGCGCCGAGAATTACACGAAGCCCTGCCGAGGAAATAAATTCAAGCTCAGTTGCGTCTATTATAATTCCGTCAGTGTCCCCGGGTCTGTCAGCAATTGCCTCTCCGAATTTTTCTGCATTTGCAGAGGTTATGCTGCCCGATACAAACACATATGTAAGATTGTCTTTTATTTCAACTTTTACGCTCATAATATATCTCCAGTGTTAAAAAAATCTGTTACGGTTTGTTTCACTCGATATCCATTATTTCCGAAAATCCCGTAACATCAAACACGCTTTTAACATCGTTGTTAACGCCGGTTACTTTAAATAACTTTGAAGCGCATCTTTTTTTTGCGCCGAGAATTACACGAAGCCCTGCCGAAGAAATAAATTCAAGTTCTGTTGCATCAATTATAATTCCGTCGGTATCTCCCGGTCTGTCGGCAATTGCCTCTTCAAGTTTTTCCGCATTTGCAGAGGTGATGCTATCCGATACAAACACATATGTAAGGTTGTCTTTTGTTTCAACTTTTACGCTCATAATATATCTCCCATATTTATTTAAAAAATTTCTGCTACGATTTGTTTAAATTCCTGATACATAGGCAAATCCCCAAGTGACTTTAATGCGTCAACAAGCTCTGTGTAAAGCCACTTTTGTTTGTCCTTTCCATATCTGAATATGGACCAAGTATCATCGCCGTTTATTTCAATCGAGTTTTTTATGTCGGTCACGTTAGCCAGCTTGTCGGCACAAATCAGCATTTTGATATTGCGATCGTCAGTGGTTTTTAAAAACTCTATTGTTGATTTTTTGCGTTTTTCCCAGGATAATTTTTTGTCCTCGGTGTCGCTTAAAACCAATTTTGCAATACTTTCGCCAAATTCCTCTTGCAATTCATCGTAAGACACCGTTGTATCCTCAATCGTATCGTGAAGCAACCCGGCGCAAATTAAATCATCGTCAGCTCCGCTTTTTGCAAGATTTATTGCTACGGAAACCGGATGGTATATATATGGTTTGCCATCCTTTCTCTTTTGATTTTTGTGTGCCTCAATTGCAAAAACTAATGCATTGTCGTACAAGCCCATTCACTCCATTCTATTTCAATTCAACCGTAATATTCAAAATATTTTCGGCATTTTCGTATTTATAGTCAATTGACGAAGACATATTTTTTACCATAAATATGCCGAGTCCGCCGATTTCCCTTTCTTCCGCGGAAAGAGCAATATCCGGTGCCTTGCTTTCAGTAGGGTCATAAGGCTTGCCGTTGTCCGCAAATGTCAGCAGCAGCTGCTCATTTTGAAGCGAGTAACTTACGGTAAGTTTTGTTGCGCAGCTGTATTTCAATATATTTGAATAGATTTCATCGATTATTACGCTTATTTTATTGAGAACGCTTTTTGAAACATTGATTTCTTTGAGCATTTTGCAAATATAGTCGTTAATCCGCTCGAGTGCCTTTGAATCGGGGTAAACGGTTATGCTGTTGGTGTTTTTCATATAATTAAGCCTGAATGACAGCATCGTCATATCGTCGCTTTGTTCCGCGTCTTTTGCAAATGCGTTTACATCGCTTTCAATTTGCTTACAAATAATCTCGGGTGAAACGCCGTTTAAATTTTGCATGCTCTTCAGCAGGCGATTGTCACCGAAAAGCTTTCCGTTAACATCATTTGCTTCAGTTACGCCATCGGTATATAAATAGATTTCGTCGCCCGGATTAAGCCATAATTCATATTTTTGGTAAACGGTACAATCCATTCCTGCTAAAATGAAGTTCGGCTTTGTTTTCAAATATTCAAAATTGCCGTTTTTCCTGCATATAAGCGGCG
>CAVGLE010000157.1:455-2071 GCA_963630035.1 Mediterraneibacter torques | reverse complement strand
ATATTTTCTTTATCACAAACATTTTTAAAACGGATTTCCTTGTCTTTGAGCGCCTTAAGGGGGGTGGGAATTGCGGCACCGGTTTCTTTGTTGAGTTCCTCAACCATATCAAATTCGTCAAGGTCCGGGGTGTTGCCGCCGAGAACGGCATTCAAAACGCTCTTTGAGAATTTATACGGCGAAGCTGTTGAATCGATAACAGTAGGAATATCGTCGCCCGTTTCCTTTACATAGTTTTCGTAAACCTTAACTGCAACAGCAGTATGTGTGTCGCAAAGATAATGATATTTATCAAACATTTCTTTGATTGTTTCATCAACAGATTTTTCATCACAGCAACCTGCGTCAAAAAGTGATTGAATATTGCCGATAAGCGTATCGGATACAACATATTCGCCCTTTGAATTGAGGTTTTTCATAAGATTGCAAACAAGTTTGTCATCTTCACCGCTCATATGATACAAAAGTCTTTCAAGGTTTGAAGAAATCAAAATATCCATTGAAGGAGATGTTGTTGTATAAAATTTTCTGTTTTTATCATATTTACCTGATTTGAGGAAATCTGTCAAAACATTGTTTGAATTTGATGCACAAACAAGTTTTTTAATCGGCAAGCCCATATTTTTTGCGTAATATGCGGCAAGAATGTTGCCGAAGTTACCTGTCGGTACAACAACATTGATTTCATCACCGAGAGCAATTCTGCCTTGGTCGAGTAAATCACAGTATGTCGAGAAATAATAAACAATTTGCGGAACAAGTCTGCCCCAGTTGATAGAATTTGCAGAAGAGAACATCATATTTTTCTTTGCAAGTTTGGCTTTGATATCATCGTTTGTAAAAATTGACTTAACGGCACTCTGTGCGTCATCAAAATTGCCGTTAATTGCGCAAACCGAAACATTGTCGCCCTCTTGTGTTGTCATTTGCAACTTTTGCATCGGTGACACACCGTCGACAGGATAAAATACAAGAATTTTTGTATTATCAACATTTTTAAATCCTTCAAGAGCGGCTTTTCCCGTATCGCCTGATGTTGCTACAAGAATAACGATTGTTTTACCGTCGGCAGTTTTTTTAGCCGATACTGTCATAAGATAAGGCAAAAGCTGAAGTGCCATATCCTTAAATGCGCAAGTCGGACCATGCCAAAGCTCGAGAATGTTCTCATTTTTGTTAATATGAACAGTCGGAGCGATTTTATCCGAGGAAAACTTTGATGCTTCATATGCGCCCTCGACGCAATAATCAAGCTCCTCCTCCGTGAAGTCTGTCAAAAATTCCTTAAGAACGGTCTTTGCACGCTCGGTGTAAGGCATTGAAACCATTTTGCCGATTGAATCAAGTGAAAAATGCGGAAGCTCGCAAGGAACGAAAAGACCGCCCTCTTCGCTGATACCCTGTGCAATTGCCGTTGCGGCAGATACTCTGATAGATTTATCTCTTGTAGAAGTGTATTGCATAATATTTTCTCCTAAAATTTGTTACATAGTATTTTATACTAAAGTGAAGGCATTTTCAAGGTGTTTAAGTGATTTTATTTTATTATTTGAGGAATAAATCTCAATAACATCAAATCGCGGCTGTAAATCCGTTGGATTATTTGCCAAATACAG
>CAVGLE010000157.1:0-445 GCA_963630035.1 Mediterraneibacter torques | reverse complement strand
GTTTAGCCGTTGCGATAATTTTATTCTGCTTCGCCTTATCGACAAACTCGGCAGGCGTGGCAATTGAATTAATGTCTCTTTGTTTTACCTCGACAAAAACGAGATAGTATTTATTTTTTACTATTATGTCGATTTCGCCGAACCGTGACTGAAAATTGCTTTCAACAAGCTTGTATTTATGCTTAATTAAATAATTGGCGGCATATCTTTCGCCTAATTTTCCGAGTGAATTCATCTGTTAGCATACCACTTTTTCAAAAATGACTGTCTGTGTATTTCGCATGGGCCGTATTTTTCAAGCATTTCATAATGTAGTTTTGTACCGTAGCCCTTATGCTTTTCAAATTGATATTGCGGATATTTTTCAGCAAGTTCAAGCATATATCTGTCTCGGGAAACTTTTGCAAGAATTGATGCGGCAGCTATGCTTTCACAAAGAGCGTCA
>CAVGLE010000156.1:0-2122 GCA_963630035.1 Mediterraneibacter torques | reverse complement strand
CATATATTGTGCGTCTGTTTGAACGGCATTATAACTTTTATTTGCAAGTCTTTTTAATAACGAAAATGCTTTTTTATTTGTATTTTTTCGATTTATATGTAAATAGAGTTTTGCCAGATTGAATTGTGCAGCCGAATCGTTTGAATCAGCACGATTGCACAAATCAAAAAAGTATTTTAAGTCGGGTGAATAAGTTGTTTTTTCTTTCAATTTTTTCTCCTGATTTTTGTGCCGTTTTCTTATTTCAATTCTATTATAGCACAATTTTTTCTGTGACCGCATATAAATTAAAAATACATTAAAATAATCTTAAATTCGCATATTTATGCTTATTGAATTAAAATTATAAAAATCCTCAACGCTTTGTACCGAAATTTTTGACGGAGTATCATTAATATTATCCCAGACACTCCAGTTTTCAAAGCTTGCTGTATCATCTGAAAACGAAGTGATATACATTGCCTCTTGCGGAAGAATTTTCTTTAACACTGCAATGTCTAATTTATGTTGCGGATAAAACAGCGAATCATCGGTTTTACACTCGTGATAATCAAATGATGACAGTGTTGAAACAACGCTGATTTTCATATCAAAAGCAAAGTTATATAAGTGATTTAAGGCGCTTATTTGTAAATCGGCACAATAGTTTTGCAACAAATCTTCAAGATGCGGAACGTATAAAATATCAATATTTAAGTCATTTATTTTTGCTCTCAGCTTTTCCGTTAAATCAATTATATTGTCATCGGGCATACACTCATACAAATACAACTTCTTGTCATCAAACCAAGAAAGATTGCTTTGTGGATATTTTCGTTCAACAGCCTTTAAAAAATTACAAACAATTATATTTGGATAGGGTGATATAATCAAAACTCGTTTATTATTGTTAAGTGCTTCAATAACAAAACTATTTACCATTCTTGTAAGAGGCATATTAAATTCATCGGTACAAAACAACCTGAACATTTCTTTTTCAAATATGCGAAGTTTATCTAAATCTTTGTTACCGGTTTGTATAAGATTTTGATTTTGCTCTTCTTCAAACGAGTTTAAATAATCTTTTATAAAATCTGCACATGTGATTATATCGAGTGAATTTTCACTGCATGATTTATCGGCATCTAAATTTTTTATTTCAAAGTTGTTGCAATCATCAATAAAGTTCTTTGCAAATTCGATTACAGGTTCGTTTTTTGCATCATTCATATTTGCACCTCTTTCTTGTTAAATGCTTCTTTTGTTAAATTGCAGCACAGCATATTAGGATAGTAATTGCTGTTATTTAGAATACTGCTTGAATCAAGTTCAAAATGCTCTGCTACTGCGGCGGCAATACCGGCGGAGCGTGACACTCCCATTTCACATTGCACCCAGATTTCATCAACAAATTTTTCCCATTTCAAAACAAAATCACGAATGAGAGCAGCATCAATCGGCGACATTGATTCATAGCCGCCGAATATGCTTCTTGTTTCTTCGTTTATATCATAAAAAGAAAGATATAAAACATCTTTTATTGAACGGTTTGAACAGTTGAATTTTACTCTTTCGTTAAATGGGTCACTGATTGAAATGATTATTTTACTGCCGTCAAAATCCGTATAACTATGCTTAATTGCCTGCTGTCGGCTGAATATCTTAATTATCATACGGCACTTCAACACATTCAAAATCAGCAGTAATTTCAACAGTTTGATTATTTCCGCACTGTGTACAATGATATGATGAGGTTAAATTTCCACGGGCTTGACCGTTACTGTTACTTACATATCCGCACTTTTCGCATTTTTTATGAAATTGGCAGCTTTCAAGATAACCGTTTGAATCGTAGCTTTGGTCGTAAATAACAGCACCCTGAACAGCATTGAAAGACACGATTACATTTTTTTTATATGTAGCCTGAGATGTGCTTTTCGCCATCGAATTTGTCGTAGTTATTGTATCAATCTCAGTGCTTGGATCAGACTGAACTGTTGTTGATTTACCGGGTGTAGCTGTTGCGTCAGTGCTTACCTTTTTTGAACAAGCTGCAAATACTGTTGTAACTAAAATAATGCCGATAATTATTGATAAAATCTTTTTCATTTTTAATCTCCTTATTAAATAAAATTTATTTTTC
>CAVGLE010000155.1:0-2171 GCA_963630035.1 Mediterraneibacter torques | reverse complement strand
GTTAAATCTAATCTTTCGGAAAACAGCGATAAAACACTTACAAGGGTTGAAAGCACTTCAAACGGTGTTCTTGTCGAAAATTATTCCGCAAACGGCAAAACACTGCTTTCAAAATCAACAATCAAAAACGAACTCCCGATTTACGGCGGTTATTTCTCGGGCGAGAATAACAACTATATCGTATTCGGTCAGAATAATAAAAACGAAAACAATTCTGCGGAGATTATAAGAATTGTAAAATATTCAAAAAATTGGTCAAGAATCGGTGACTGCAAAATTTACGGCTCAAACACAACAGTGTCGTTTGATGCAGGCTCACTTCGAATGGCTGAGCTTGACGGCAAACTTTATATTTATACCTGTCACGAAATGTATGCCGACTCAAGCAATATAAACCATCAGGCAAATATGCTTTTTACCGTCGATGAAAGCACCATGAAAACAACCGACTCAATGTATGAGGTATCCAACCTCCAAAGCGGATATGTCAGTCACTCGTTCAATCAGTTTATCACAACCGATGGCACTTATATTTACAGAGTCGATCATTCCGAATCAAACGATATGACTATGAACGGTCAATATATTTCAGTCAACGGAATTACGCTCTCAAAATACGGCAAAAACGACACTTCGACAAATGTCGCCGTTACCGTTCCCGTAAAACTCGACATCAACTCGGGCAATTACACCGGCGCGGCAATCGGCGGTTTTGAAGTCGGAAGCGGAAACTGTATTATCGCATATACAAAGGATATTTCGTCCTCGTGCAAAAGCAGAAACGCTTATGTCAGCGTGACGGATAAATATTTCAACAAAACAAATAATATCGCGCTTACAAACTACAAATCTGGCACGGCTGTAACATGCCGCACTCCGCAACTTGTCAAAATTAACGAAAATCTTTTCCTCGTTATGTGGGAGGAGTATAATTCCTCAACAAAAACGGTTACAACAAAAGCTAAAACAATTGATTCAAGCGCAAATATTATTTCATCTGCAACATTGCCTGTAAGACTTTCGGATTGCAAACCTGTTTTGTGCAGTGACGGCATGATAAAATGGTATGTGACCGAAAATTCCGCTCCGATATTGTACAGTGTAAATCCGTATGATTTATCAAAGAGACACGAGCATACTTACACATCCGCAGTTACAAGAGAGCCTACCTGTTCCGCATCGGGTATAAAAACATACACCTGTACATCCTGCGGTGCCGAATGGACAGAAGCAATCAGTAAGCTTTCTCACACCTACAAGCAAAGCGTAACTCCTGCCGCAATCGGCAAAGACGGCAAGATTGTCAAAAAATGCTCTGCCTGCGGTGCAACCGTCACATCGGCGATTGCCAAAATATCGACAGTGAGCCTTTCGGCTGTGAATTATACATACAGCGGCGGCGTTAAAACGCCGAGCGTAACCGTTAAGGATTCAAAGGGCAAGACCTTGACCAACGGCAGGGACTACACCGTCACATATCCGAGCGGCAGAAAAAATGTCGGCAGATATTCGGTAAAAATAACCTTTAAAGGCAATTACAGCGGCACAAAAACGCTGACATATAACATCAACCCAAAAGGTACGAGTATGTCAAAAGTAACTGCCGCAAAAAAAAGCTTTAAGGCTACATGGAAAAAGCAAGCCACCCAAACAACAGGTTATGAATTGCAATACAGCACTTCGTCAAATTTCAAAAAGGGAACAAAGACGGTTAATATTTCCAAAAATAAAACCACTTCAAAATCAGTCGGCAAACTGTCCGCAAAGAAAAAGTATTATGTGCGCGTGCGCACCTACAAAACAGTGAAGTTCGGCGGCAAAAACATCAAACTCTATTCCGGTTGGAGTAAGGCAAAGGCTGTCACAACCAAAAAATAAATAATTTTAACAATACAATCAGCCCCGATGAGTTTCGTTTATATGCTCATCGGGGCTGATTGTATATCCGCGCATTTTATTATGCCGTTTTACAGTAAACAGTAATGATTTTTGTTTTCGTACTTTTCGGGTAAAATATAAAAAAATACTCGGAGGTAAATATATGATAGAAGGACGATTTATTAAAGAAAAAGCGATTGCCGAATTTAAGGAGCATCTAATCTTAGAAGAAAAAAGCACAGTAACGATTGAAAAATATATTCGTGATGTAAAGGCATTTTCTATATATACGC
>CAVGLE010000154.1:0-2174 GCA_963630035.1 Mediterraneibacter torques | reverse complement strand
CAAGGAGCTTTTCTTTTTCGTTTCGATATTGCAAATATAAATAATCAAAAATTGAATAAATATCACTTTCCACAACATCAAAATTGTTATATTCTATATAATTTACCAAATCGTCTATATTTGTATTTTTGTTTTTCTCGTTTGGATTTATAATTATATAGAAATTTTTAACAGCTCTTGAAACCGCTACATTTAATAAATTCTTATCATCCGAAAAATCTGTAATTTCATCATCAACAGTTGACATTATCATTACATCCTTTTCTCTGCCTTGAAATTTATGAACAGTGTCGATAAGGATTTCTCTATTATCAATACTCTTTCTAATCTCTTTAACTTGATCTCTATAAGGTGTAATAATACCGATTTGCGACGGGTCGGAATCAATGTTCGGCAAAATATTTTGAGTTATCTCATCAATCTGTCTTTGATTAATATGACCTCTTGCATGGTTGCCGATGGCAGTTTTAAATACTTTTAATGCGTCCTGCTCGCCGTTATCATTTGTCATTATAATCAATTGATTGTCATAGAATTTTTTGTTGCAAAATCCAATAATTTTCGGGTGACAACGATAGTGTTCTTTTAACAAAGTTACGGGAACATCCTTTACAATATTGCAAACCGATGACAGAAAACTGTATTTTGAAAAGTCATAGCTGTTATTAATTTGAAATTTTTTGAATATTATTTCGGTTTTCTTTTTATCTAACTCTGTAATAACATTCGGCAATTGCTGTCTGTCGCCCACAATAACGGCGTTTTTGGCAACCGACAAAGCAACCGTACCCGTTGCAACATCTACTTGAGATGCTTCATCCATTATAACATAGTCATACTCATATCTGTTCGCAAATCCTTTTATAAATGCGCCTAAATTTCTTCTTGATGAATATGTAGTGCTTAAAACAATCGGATATTCATTAACAAATTCCTGTGGTTTAAAACTTAAGTCTTTCAATTCAAAAATTTTTCTTTTAGTATTATTTGCGTATTTTTTATACAAAAAATCTTTGAATAAAACAGATGAATGTTCAACATAATCGGCAAGGAGAGCTTTTGCGTTTACCTGATCAAGCTCTGTTTGTATTTGAGAAATCAGTAATTCCGTTTCGTTTATTTTTACTGTATAGTAATTTCGTTTTGCTATCGAAACAATTATGTCATTCTGAAATTTTAGATATTGTCTGTTATTTAATCCAAAACAAAACAAAAACAGTATCATATTGAATATTCGATTAATGCCTTTATTTTGCAATTCAAACCTTGACCAAAGCTTTAATAAAAGTGACGAATCTATATCAGGTTTGCATTTTATATCCGGAACATTATTGTTAATACATTGCTCCTCAAAATATGACTGCTCTGTTTTTATATCGGACAGTTCTTGCTTCAGTTTTGCAGATTTATTTTGATTTTCAAATACTTTGTTTATCTGCTGTGACTCATCGACAATCGCGGAGCTTATCTCAATCAATTTATTATTATCGGTATTCCATTCGCTTAAATCAGGCAATTCCTCTGTTTGATTGGCAATGAATTTTTCTTTATTCTCCGCTTTGCCTAATGGCGCAACCAAAAATCCGTAACCGTATTTACATAACTTTTCATAGACATTTTCGGTTGCGGAATTGTTATTTGATACTATTTCAACTGCCTTTCCTCTGACAATAAGGTTTGCGACAATATTAAGAATAGTTTGTGTTTTACCTGTGCCCGGCGGTCCCTCAATTACGCTGATTTGATTGGTAAGAGCATTTTTTACCGCCTCGGTTTGGCTTGCGTTACTGCCGAACGGAAATATAATCAAACTGTTATCGATTCTTTTATCGGATTGCCCGGCACTCAAATATTTAGCGGCAGCAGTAAATCCGCTGATATATTCTTTCATTTCATTGTACTGTTTAGACAGAATTTTTATATCATCTTCGGTTTTAACGCTTATTTCATCTGCAATGAGCCTTAAATATGAAAATACATTTTTAGAACAGCTGTCTAAAAGACATGACTTTTCAACAATAATTTCCGATTGGTGAAATGTCTTTTCAAAGTCATCAAAGATGATATGGTAATATTGATTGTTGAATAAAGCAATATATTTCATATTAAAAAAGTTCTTACCGTTGCGTTTGATTCTGACTGTTGACGGCGGTATTACAACCGGATCACTGTAC
>CAVGLE010000153.1:954-2364 GCA_963630035.1 Mediterraneibacter torques | reverse complement strand
CCACATTGAGTGCTTTTTCTTTGTTTTCGTCCATCTCGACAACAACGCAGTCAACCTCATCTATGCCCATGTCGATTAAAACTTTGAGTCTTTGGTGACCGCCGACAACTCTCCCGGTTGTCCTGTTCCATATAACCGGCTCAACATAGCCGAACTGCTCAATCGAGCGTTTCAGCTTTTCATACTCCTCATCGCCGGGTTTCAAATCCTTTCGTGGATTGTAGTCCGCCGGGAGCAGATTTTCGGTTTTCATTTTTTCAATCAGCATACCAAACCCCACTCGGCAAATTTCTCAAAGCCGCCGACCGACTTTATATATTCTCTTGCCGTTTCTACGATTTTTTCGTAAGGAATACCGTTTATATATTCATCACCGATTGCACAGCAAAGCTTTACAGGTTTTCCGGTTTCCTGTGCTTTAAGGAATGCGTAAATGTTTACGCTCACATCGGCTTTTGATAAATCCTTGCCGTGCAGACCTCCGCCGGTTACGGAGTCCGCCATATCACTGCCGAGTTTGCGGTTGGCGGCACCTGTGTCAACATCAATTCCACCTGTCCAGTTACCGAGAGGATTGATTTCGGCTGTGGGATAATATTTTTTGAGTTTATCCGTATCCGCATTACTTTGGCAGATGATGAGCCTTGCGGAGTCAATGATGTATTTTCCGTCAAATGGATAAGAATTGTATATGTCCTTTGCAATCTTGACAAGCGCTTTTTGCTCATCGGTTACAGGCGTACCCTTAAATATGCCGTTGTCACCGCAGCGGATAACACCGTCCTGGTTCTTGGCAAGATGCGCATCTTGCGGAGTGATAACAATATCGCATTTAAGGTTTGAACCGCCGATTCGGTGTATTGCTTTCTCAACCATACATTTTTTAATCAGTACGGAGGTTTCAATAATCGCATGGCACACACCGTGTCCGATTAAAACTTCGGCGGCAATTTTCGGATTGTTCTCCGCACTGTATGCCAGGTCAACAATCGCACCGGCAATTCTGTCCGCTACCTTGTCCGGGTGAGCGGGGTTTACTTTTTCAAACATAATTTTATTGTCCTTTCCGAGCGGTCAAAAGCCGCTCCATTAAATCGTCCTGCGGTGTTGCCGAGCCGTATTCCACAGAACAGTTTTCCTTTACAACCTGGTAAATCTGATACCACAGCTGATTGGACTGTTTCATGTAGTCGCGGCTCACCGAAACATATGGCGAGGTCATAGCGCCGCCCGTTGTCGGATGCTTTGCCAAAAATCCGAATGTGCTGATAGCCTCCTCGCACTGAATCCATCTTGCAATGCACATTGCGTATTGTTCCAAAAGCTGTGTGCTGATTAGCTTTTCGCATCCTCGTTCTTTCAGCCACTGCCATGTTTCCTTGTATACATCCTCGGCACATAAATCAATGC
>CAVGLE010000153.1:0-944 GCA_963630035.1 Mediterraneibacter torques | reverse complement strand
GCCGCCTTTTTGGCTTGCTTTCAAATATTCCTTCACGGGCGGCATATCCGAACCTTCAAGTTCGGCGGTGTCGTTATCAAAGTTCACAACCGTGAGTTTTCTGCCGCCGGGATTCCCGGCTGTCAGCTTATCGGCAAGCGCCTTTGATTTTCGTCCGGCGCCTGCTCGTAAGCCGCCCCGGTTTGTACCGTCCTTTGCCATATCAAATTCACCTCGTTTCTCTTTTGGGGTTATCCCCCTGTTTGATTTCGCTTTTTTGCACGCGAAGGGAGGCGCCCGTTCTTCTGTGATAGGCTCACAGAGATTTTTATCCCCCTATCGGGCACATATTACGCACATAACTATTGATATTATACAGATACTATGATATAATAAAACTATCTTAGATAGAGGAGGCGCAGTTATGTCTAAAGTAAGCACTAATATTAACCTTGACCCCGCTCTAAAAAAAGCTGCTCAAGAATTGTTTTCAGACCTCGGTATGGATTTAACAACCGCGGTTACTATATTTTTAAAGCAAGCAGTGTTAAATCAAGGAATCCCATTTGAAATAAAAAGAGAGATTCCCAACCAGACCACCATTAATGCATTAAATGAATTTTACGAGATGAAAGAACATCCCGAAAAATATAAATCCTATTCCTCGTTCAAAGATGCCCTTGCCGATGCCATACAGGAAGATGACAATGATGAGTAGTATAACCAACAGCAAGGAGGTCGGAATTATGAATACCCTTGAAGAATATATGAAACTGCCATACCCAATCGAGATTACACCCGATAAAGATGAAGGTGGCTATGTTGCATCCCACCCGGATTTGAAAGGCTGTATTACTTGCGGTCAATCAATTGAGTCAGCCACAGCAGCACTTGCTGATGCAAAGCGTGCATGGCTTAAGGCAGCACTTGAAAGTGGCTATGAAATACCCTTACCGGGCAATTCT
>CAVGLE010000152.1:1981-2384 GCA_963630035.1 Mediterraneibacter torques | reverse complement strand
TTATTAAGTTCTGTTTTGCCGTCGCGGAGAGAATCGAGCCATACCGTCGAATATTTCGTGATTATTTTATGTTTCATAACCTCGCGCGATATAACAGCGAGGTCGTATGCAGAAGAATAATGATTTTTAACCGTGTCGTCAAGTCCGGTACAATTCTCAAAATTTGTATTTTTTAATCCCAGCTGTTTCGCACGCTCATTCATCATATCGACAAAAACCGAACTTGAACCGGCAATATGTTCACCGAGTGCCGTACATGCATCGTTTGCGCTTGCAATTACAACCGCCTTCAACAATTCTTCGACTGTCATTTGTTCGCCGACTTCAAGCCAAATTTGAGAGCCGCCCATTTCCATTGCATTCTTTGATGCTGTCACCTTATCATTGAGTTTTATTTTTCCGC
>CAVGLE010000152.1:0-1859 GCA_963630035.1 Mediterraneibacter torques | reverse complement strand
GTGCCTCGACAGTCAGGAGAATTGACATTACCTTTGTCACAGACGCAGGATAAACTTTCTTATCCTTATTTTTTTCATAGAGAACATCACCGGTATCAAGGCACATTAAGACAACACTTTCCGCTTTTACATTTTCATCATCCTTTGCGGCGTATGCAGACACCGGCATTGACAACGCTAATATTGCGGCTGATATAAACACTGCTAATTTTTTCATAAATATCACCACTAAATATTATTCAAAAAAAGTTGTAATAATGATTACGATTTGTTATAATACAAAATAATATCTATTTGTTATAATACAAAATAATATCTATACAAAGAGGAATTTATATAATGAAAGCAGCATTTTATACACTTGGCTGCAAAGTCAATCAATATGAAAGTGAATATATGGCAGAGCTTCTGAAAAATGCAGGTTTTGAAATTGTTTCGCCCAATGACGACGCAGATTATTACATTGTCAATTCCTGCACGGTTACGGCGACAGCAGATCAGAAGACGCGCCAAAATGTCAGAAAATTTAAAAGAAAGCACCCAAATTCTACTGTAATTCTTACCGGCTGTATGCCGCAGGCATTTCCTGAAAGTGCGGAGCAGCTTAATGATGCCGATATTGTGCTCAGTAACAAAAGTAACAACGATATTTTAACGCTCATTAATAAATACACTGCAACGCATAACAGAATTGTTGACATAAAAAAACACGAGCGAGACGATGCGTTTTCCGCCTGCTCGATTGACGGTTTTAATAAAAGAATCAGAGCGTTTGTAAAAATTGAAGACGGATGCGACAGATTTTGTTCATACTGCATAATTCCAATGTCACGGGGAAGAGTTCGTTCTAAGTCTCTTGATGATTTGAAAAGTGAGGTAAACTCCCTTGCCGAAAACGGTGTTAAAGAAATTGTTTTGGTAGGAATAAATCTTTCTTCATACGGAAAAGGCAGTGATTTTAATATTGTTGACGCTGTCAGAGTTTGCTGCGAGAATGATAAAATAATGCGTGTTAGGCTCGGCTCGCTTGAACCGGACCATATAACCGATAAGATCGTATGCGGTCTTGCAAAATATGACAAATTCTGCCCGCAATTTCATATTTCCCTTCAAAGCGGTTGCGATAAAACATTAAAATCAATGAACAGACACTATAACAGCGCCGAATATCGCGAGCTGTGTGAAAAACTTCGCGAGAGATTTAATGACGCCACAATTACAACCGATGTTATGGTCGGATTCAATGATGAAACGGATGATGATTTTAAAAACTCGCTTGAATTTGTTAAAGACATTAAATTTGAAAAGGTGCATACATTCCCCTACTCCGAGCGACAAGGAACGGCAGCGTCAAAACGAGGCGATAATATTCCCAAAATTGAAAAAGAACGCCGTGCAAAAATAATGATTGAAGAAACTAAAAAGCTCAGAACTGATTATTTTGAATCTCTTATTAATAACACGCTTGAAGTTTTGATAGAAAACAATGTCGGCAACAATGAATATCAGGGATACACCAAAAATTATGTGCCTGTAAAAATCAAAAGCGACAAAAATTTAATCGGTGAAATTATGCCCGTGGTTATAACCGGCTATGATGAAGCCGCAGATGAATGCATAGGAAAAATAAAGGAGTAGCGCGGCTACTCCTTTATTTCTTTCAAGAGGTTTTCGACTTCTTTTTTGCAATTGTTGTCAAATAAACAGCTGTACGAAAATATATAAAATCCGTTAATTTCATCAAAATTTTTTATATATCTTATTTGTCTGGCAATAATATCGCTGTTGTTTTTAAATTCATTAATGATTGATTTGTCATTCTTTGCGGCATATTCATCGGATTTTGAACATTTGTAAAG
>CAVGLE010000151.1:0-2493 GCA_963630035.1 Mediterraneibacter torques | reverse complement strand
ACGATGCGATATGAAGCAGGACACCGACTAAAATTCCGTATCCCAAACGACCTTCGCCTTGAATAACATAGCACGCATGAAACCTATTTGAATAAAACAACAATTCAAATATAATTCCCGATAAATAAAAACCGAATGACAGCATATCGAAAGCAAGCAGCAATGACGCAAGGCGCTTTTGTGTGCTGATTTTTTTTGCGCAAAAGATTATCAACAGATAAACCGTCATAAAAACGATTGACAAAATAAAAAGTATCACAACGGCATTGATAAAATTTGCAAGCTTTGTATAAAAATATTGCTGATACGGTGAATAATCGCCCGTTAATCCGATATACCAAAAGCGCATTGAGCCGACAAGCTTAATACCACGCTCGGTATGGAGTGAGAAAATCCCTATAAAATAAAATGGCAAGCTCAAAAACAGCAATATTGCGGGAATAATTTTTCGCTGTGTATTCACAATTTCACCTCAGATAAAAAATGTGCTAAAAAGTGTCAAACCTTTTAGCACATTACTATTATCAATCTAATCTAAAGGTATTATCGGTACCGGCAAGGTTGATAACCGTACCTCTGTCTAAATATGACGGCGCACCGCGTTGAAGCTTTGGTCCACCGACAATCTTTGTGCCGTTTGTTGACATATCGGTTACTACATAAACATTGTTATATGAATCGTATTCAACCGAACAATGTGTTCTTGAAACCTTTGCATAACTCTTATCAATAATGATTGAGCATTGTGACGGATCTTTACCGATAACAATTCTTGTTCCCGGTTTAATCGGAATATCATATCCTGCACAGCAACCGCTTGTGAAAACAATTTTGCCTTGCAAAATTTCAGTACCCGGTTCAATTGGTGGTTCTGGAGGCAGTAATTTGCCAGGAGGTATTACTCCACCGGTTTCGGCATTAGCTTTAGGCATAATTATTGCTGCAACAAGTGAAAGAACAAATGAAATCAGCAAAAGAACAGCATTCATATAAAGTCCGATGCCGGGCTTAATCATGTCTTCGCCTTTTACGAAAACCAATATTATTGCAACTATTGACATAATCATGGCAACTGCTTTTGTTATTGCAGCAACCAATTTGCAACCCTTGCTTTTGAATATATCAAAAACAGCACCGACTACAGACAGCAAAATAATAGCACCGAGATATACTCCGATAAGAATTACTGCCTTTTTCACTTCGTCAAACATTCCGATTAAATTAGCAAACTTTGTTAAATGCAGAATGCTGACATCTGCTATACCCAATGCACTTACAAGCGGAAGGAAAAACATAGGGATGCTGACAATAGCCAAACCCATGGCTACAAAACCGAGTATGCGAGATGTCTTTTGCTTTTTTTGTGTTTTTTCCGGATCAACGGGGGGAATACCGGGTGTAATCGGATCAACAGGCGGAATGCTGCCGGGTTGCACACCGTATCCTTGACCGGCGTATGAATTATTGTATTCTACCATAATAAAGTAAACCTTTCCTTAATTTAACAGTTACAAAAGCTCAAAGCAATTATTATCGTCACCGATACATAAAATATCGCCGCTGTGAGCTCGTATTGTTTGTTTTTTTATCATTGTCTTTATTCCGTTTTCATTAATAAAAGTGCCGTTTGTGGAAAAATCATTGACAATATAATATCCGCTTGAATAATCATATGACACATCGCAATGCACACGACTGATTTTTGAACAATTTGCGGTTATGGCAATATCGACTTCTCCCGGATCGCGTCCCAATGTTATTGAGCCGCAACGCGGAATTTTTATAATGCAACCGGAATAGATACCGTTTTTACCTATCAATGCACCTGATTTAGAGGTGTATGCATGTGTTATCATTATTTGTCTTCTTTTTTACCGTCAGACCAATTGAATTTATTTGAGCAACAAGGGATAAACATCAACTTTGTTGCACCTACAGTGATAACATCATTAGGTTTAATAACCTTTGATTCGAGAACAACATTGTCATTCAAATATGACAACTCCTTGGATGTGCCCGGTTGAATCAAATAAACATTGCCCTTAGGCTCATATACAACAACGGCATGTGCTTCTCTTGATACTGATGAATCACCCTCAAGCGCAACATCCATTTTAGGACTTCTGCCGATGAAGTTTCTGCCTGAAACCAAACGGAAATCTTTTCCCAAATGGCTTCCCTCAATACAAACAAGCCAACCTACAACAGGCTCTAAACCGAGGTCTTCTTCAAAATAACCAACGGTTTTTTGAATGTCTGCATTAGATGTTGTATTATCCTCAGTAAAAGTTGTTGTTGGTGGGATTTCAGGTTCGTCATCACCCGGCTGAGTCGGTCCGATAGTTGTAGGATCTGCGGGAACAGTCTGCGAAAATCCCGAATTACTTACATCATTACAATACGGGCAGGTCGGAAATCTGTCTGCATCATAATAGTGGTGATTTGGACATTCGATAAGATTCATAACGATCTCTCCTCTTTTAAATAATATTT
>CAVGLE010000150.1:0-2496 GCA_963630035.1 Mediterraneibacter torques | reverse complement strand
CTTCTGAAAGTGCATAAGGAACTCCGAGACCCTTGCATGTATCATCAATAACCTGAAGTTCTGCTTCTGTATCTGTCGGAAATCTGTTGATTGCGACTACAACAGGAACTCCGAATTTCTGCATGTTTTCAACATGAGCCTTGAGGTTTACGACACCTTTTTCAAGAGCTTCTACATTTTCGCCTGATAATTCTGTCTTCGGAACTCCACCGTTATACTTTAATGCTCTGACAGTCGCAATAACAACAACTGCCGAAGGAGTCAAGCCTGCTTTTCTGCACTTGATGTCGAGGAATTTTTCAGCACCGAGATCAGAACCGAATCCAGCCTCAGTGATTGCGTAATCACCCAATTTAAGTGCAAGCTTAGTTGCTCTTACTGAGTTACAGCCGTGTGCAATATTTGCGAAAGGTCCGCCATGCATAAATGCCGGCGTTCCCTCAAGCGTCTGAATAAGATTTGGGTTAATAGCATCTTTAAGAAGAGCTGTCATTGCGCCTTCAGCCTTGATGTCCTTAGCATATATCGGTTCGCCTGTATATGAATAAGCAACAAGAATTTTGCCAAGTCTCTCCTTAAGGTCATCAATGTCATTAGCAAGACACAGAATAGCCATAACCTCACTTGCAACGGTAATAATGAAGTGATCTTCTCTCGGAACACCGTTAATTTTGCCACCAAGACCGACAACAATATTTCTGAGGGCTCGGTCGTTCATATCCAAGCATCTCTTTATGAGAATTCTTCTGGGGTCAACTCCGAGAAGATTTCCCTGCTGCATATGGTTATCGAGCATTGCACAAAGAAGATTGTTTGCAGAAGTTATCGCGTGCATGTCTCCTGTGAAGTGAAGGTTTATATCTTCCATAGGAAGTACCTGAGCGTATCCGCCGCCTGCGGCACCACCCTTTACTCCGAACACCGGTCCGAGGGAAGGCTCTCTGAGAGCAACAACAGCTTTTTTGCCAATCTTTGCCATTGCCTGGCCGAGACCGATAACCGTTGTTGTCTTTCCCTCTCCTGCAGGAGTAGGGTTGATAGCGGTAGCTAAGATAAGCTTTCCGTCCGGCTTATCCTTAAGTCTTTCGAAGAGAGACTCATTTACTTTTGCTTTATATCTTCCGTATGGCTCAAGCTCGGTTTCGCTGATACCGACAGATGCGGCAATCTCAGAAATCGGCTTCAATTCAGCCTGCTGTGCTATTTGGATGTCTGTTAACATACTTTAAGCCCTTTCTTTAAGTTAAATTTAGCGTGGTTCAAACCTACTCATAGATATGAAAGGTTCTATACCGATAAAAATTAAAGATATCTGTCTATCATTATATTATATTTAAAAAGATAAGTAAAGATTAATGTATCTCAATTTTTGTTGAAGACAGTTTGTATTTGTGGTAAAATAAATCGGTATGAGTATCTTTCGCTTTGAAAGTGTTTGAATTTATTTGAAATATTATTAGGATATGGAGATTTAAATGAATAAAAACAGAACTTCAAATCCTATTATCAACTACTTTAAAAACACCGACTACTTTCTCTGGTTGATAATAGGTTTAATTGCACTTTACAGCTTGTTGCTTATCAAGAGTGTTACAAGAGCAACAAACTCAAACTATTTTAGCACGCAGCTATTTGCGGTCGTTGTCGGACTGATAGGCGCGCTTGTCATTACCTTTATAGGATATGATACTATTTCCAACTATTGGTTTCTGATTGCGGCAGGATCGTTGTTTCTAATGGTATATACGATACTGTTTGGTATCAATATTTCAAGCTCGGGCGGTATTAATGCAACTGCATGGATAAATCTTGGCGGCAGAACTTTCCAGCCTTCCGAATTGGTAAAGATATGTTTCATTGTAACATACGCAAAACATTTGTCATTATTAAATGAAAAAGGAACAATAAATCAGTTCAAAAATATACTGATGCTTGGTGCACATGCTGCTGTTCCTGTTCTCCTTTGCCATATGCAGGGCGATGACGGTGCGGGTGTTGTCTTTTTTGCGATATTCATTGCAATGAGCCTTGCCTCCGATATAAAGCTGAGATATTTCGTCTTGCTCGGTGTAATCATCCTTTTGGCTGTGCCTTTTGCATGGAATTATATTTTGAGTGACTATCAGAAGCTTAGATTCACCGCCGTTTATAATCTTGACGATCCCGATGTTTCTATTAACGAAGGTTATCAGCAATATCAAGGCAGAATTTCAATCGGCAGCGGCGGCTTATTCGGAAAAGGCTTATTTCACGGAAACCGTGTTGAGAGCAGTGCGGTCACATTTCAGCACTCCGACTTTATTTTCACTGTTGCAGGAGAAGAACTTGGATTTGTCGGTTGTGCGCTTGTTATGCTTTTGCTGTTCGTATTGATGTACAGAACTCTCAAGGTCGGTTTGTCGTCCAAAGATTCAATGGGTAAATATATGTGCTTTGGCTTTTTCGGCTTGATTGCTTTGCAGTCTATAAGTAATATCGGAATGTGTCTTGCGATAC
>CAVGLE010000149.1:0-2500 GCA_963630035.1 Mediterraneibacter torques | reverse complement strand
CATCGGTAGATCCGGACAGTTTTATCGACAGGATGGTATCAGCCGATGATTGAATCGAAAAATCGGAAAGGAGACAAAAAATGCTATGTCAATTTGAAAGATTAATTTATCCGCACGATGTCAGTACAGCAGCAAACGGACAATATATGGTTGCCGTATACAATCCGTGTGAAAATGTTAAGGACAGTACCGGAAATGTTGTAACGCAGGTAAAGGCCGTCGGGTATTGCTTACCGACAGCAGACAATATCCGTTATGATATTCAAGGACACTGGAGCAAAAATTCCAAACACGGTATTCAGTTTGAGGTTGAAAACTACGAGGAGGTTATAACTCATACCAAAGAAGGAATTATCGGATATCTTTCTTCGGGACAGATAAAGGGAATCGGTCCCAAGATTGCAGAGAAAATCTACAATGTTTTCGGTAACGATTCACTTGATGTACTCGATAAAGAACCCGAAAAGCTTTTGCAGGTATCAGGTATCAGTCAAAACAAACTGAAAAAAATATATAATTCATATCTTGCCAACCGTGGTGCAAGAGATATTATTGCTTTTCTTATGCCGCACGGAATTACGGCGAATAAAGCCATAAAATTCTATCAGCATTACAAAGAAAAGACAATGAATATCGTGAGAAACCATCCGTATCAGCTTTGCGAGATTTCCGGTATTGGCTTTATCGAAGCCGACAAGATTGCTATGAGCTTCGGTTTGAGCAAAACATCAACCGAGCGTGCGGATCAGGCGTTGGTCTACACACTTATGAATGCAGAGAAAGACGGGCATATCTGTATGGAAAAGCACAAGTTTATCAGTGAGTGCCAAAAGCTGCTGAATACACCTGAGCTTACCGAGCAGATGCTTGCAAACCGTGCGTCAAAACTTGTATATACAGGAAGGCTGGTTTCTTATGCCGGATTTGTGTATCGTTCTGAAATGGCTAAAACCGAATCGGATTTAGCATATCAGATTATAAAGCGCAAACGGAATGTGAGAGTTCCGAGCTATACTCACATTGATAAGGATATTGCCGAAACTGAGAAAAAATTCAATGTTATATTTGCTGCTGAGCAGCGTGAAGCAATAAAAGCGGCATTGACAAACGGCGTATCTATTATCACCGGCGGCCCGGGAACAGGAAAAACAATGATTCAAAAAGCTATAATTGAGATCTATCGAAAAAACAATTCCGACAAGGACATTAAGTGCTGCGCACCGACAGGGCGTGCAGCGCGGAGAATGACAGAATCAACCGGTTTTGATGCTTCGACGATCCATAAGGCTCTGAATCTATTTGCAGATGACTCCGGCAACTACAGTGAGCCTGAATTGCTGGATGCTGATTTTGTAATTGTAGACGAGGTATCAATGCTTGATATTCATATTGCTGGAATGTTGTTCGATGCACTGAAGCATAATTGCCAGATTGTATTAATCGGCGATTCAGAACAGCTTCCATCGGTCGGTCCGGGGGCAGTGCTTTCAGAAATGATTGAAAGCAGATGCGTTCCGACAGTCAGACTGGATACGGTATTCCGTCAAAACTCCGGCAGCAGAATTGCAGTCAATGCACGGTTAATACGACATGGTGATCATGAACTTGAATATGGCGACGATTTTGAGTTTATAAACTCACCGAACCTTGAGGAATCCGCAAAGATTATGGTTGATACCTACATTCGTGAAACCTCTAAATACGGAATTGACAATGTTGCCCTGCTTACACCGTTTCGCAAAAAGACAGCAACCGGAGTTAATTCCATAAACGAATCGGTTCGTGAAATCATTAACCCCGGCGCAGGCGGTATAACATTCAGAAATCAAAGCTATCGTCACGGAGACAAAGTAATGCAGATAAAAAACCATGAAGATGTCAACAACGGCGATATCGGTTATATAACCGATATTTCAAAGGTCGGAAACGATACCACGATAAGCATTGATTTTGGTGGCGGAAAAATAAAGGAATATGATATAAATGACATGGATCAGATAGATTTGGGCTATGCCTCTACGATACATAAATCGCAAGGTTCGGAATATAAGTCTGTTATTATCAATATCCAGAACGCACATTATATCATGCTTAACCGACCTCTTATCTATACTGCAATTACAAGAAGCAAGGAAAAAGTTATTATAATCGGTGATAAAAAAGCTCTGCATATGGCAATCTCAAAGTCTGAAATAAATCGGCGCGGGACTTGCCTTGCTATGCGGCTGATTGAATTATCAAAATAAGAAAGAAGGGACATATCAAAATGGCTACACTTTTAGATAGGTATAGGACAAAAAAAGAAGCACTCTCATCTCAAATTGCGGCGAACAGTCTGCCGCTTGAAGATAATTTTGTTATGCAGGAGTTGAATTATCGGATTTCGGTTTTGGAAACCCTGCAAAGCTTTTGCAAAACTTCGCCTGTAACAATTGAAACAAAGGTCATTGCCTTTCATTTTCAATTGGTTGACAGGTACATTCGCTTTCTGTTGGATGAG
>CAVGLE010000148.1:0-2500 GCA_963630035.1 Mediterraneibacter torques | reverse complement strand
CTGATTATATCTCACTTACCGATTTGGCAAAATATGCTAATTCAAAAGACCCATCAGGTGTAATAAGAAATTGGATGTCAAATAAAAATTCTTTTGATTTTTATTCATTATGGGAAGAAATCAACAACGAAAATTTTAATTCCGTGGAATCCCACAGAATTAAAATTGAGGAAGTCGGATACAATCGTTTCACTATGACGCCACGAAGGTGGAAAAATGACTTTAATGCAATAGGAATTATTCCAAGTGCAGGTAAATACAGTAAAGGCACCTTTGCTCACCCTGATATAGCTTTTGAGTTTGCAAGTTGGTTAAGTCCCGAATTTAAATTATATTTAATAACAGAATTTGAAAGATTAAAGAAAAGCGAGGCATACCAAAACAAAATCGAATGGAAAGCAAACCGAGTATTGGCTAAGGCGAACTACCTTATTCACACCGACGCCATAAAACGATATATTGTCCCGACATTGACAGAAAAACAAAAAGCATATGTTTATGCAAACGAAGCTGATGTTATAAATGTTGCTTTGTTCGGTATGACCGCAAAGGAATGGCGAGAAAACAATCCCGAGTTGGCTAAAACAGGAAACATACGAGATTACACCGATTTATTGCATTTAGTAATTCTAAACAATCTTGAAATACTGAATTCTCAGCTGATAGAAAAAGGCAAGTCGCAATCCGAAAGATTGATTGATCTCAATTCGGCTGCAAGAAATCAGTTGAATGTTTTAAAAAACAACAAGAGTATAAAAGAATTAGAGCAGATGCAGGAAGAAATCAATAACAGCAATAATTTAATTGAAAATTAAATAAAAAATCCCACTCGGTTATTGGCGTAACCGAATGGGATACGAGCAGAGTGTGATACACTAAGCCCTAAGCAATGCATATTGTATCACACCCTGCCGAAAAAATCAAGCAGGGTATTTTTATGCCCTTTTTTAGAAAGGATATTTGATACAATGGGCAAAACTAAATCGCGCGGCAACGGCGACCGTACTTATTACGAAAACAAAACGCGCAAGTGTTGGGTAGGTCAAGCCGTTTACAACGGCAAGCGCATCACGAAATACGGCAAAAGCAAAAAAGAATGCCGTCAAAAACTTGACGAGCATATCGAAAAATTAGAGAACGGCGGTTTTATAATATCCAAAAGCAAAGTCACGCTGACGGATATTTTGCAATTACAGCTCGACGATGCAATTGAACTTAATCAAATTCAAGATACGACATATCGACGCAAAAACGAGGTTATTAAACTTATAAACCGTTTTGGACTCGGAAATATTCCGGTCCAAAAAATCACTACATTAACCGTAAAAAACTTTTTTAAAGAGATAACAATATACTCAAATTCGCAAATAGACAAAATTCATCAAGCGTTGAATAAGGCTTTCAGATATGCAGTCAAACACAAATTCATTGACGAAAACCCGTTGGACGATATTCCCAAGCCGCGCTCGAACAAGCCGACAAAGAAAATCACGGCGCTGACCGTCGACGAACAGCAGAGATTTATTGATGTGCTCAATAACGAGGAAAAGGACAACCGCTATCGGTATCAATTATTAATAATGCTCTGTACGGGTATGAGAATGGGCGAGATCAATGCTTTAACATTGAGGGATATAAGCTTTACATTTAAGACAATAAATGTAAATAAGACAATTTCACGCGACAAGGACGATAAGCCTATTTTGGGCAAGGAAACAAAAACCGACGCAGGAATGAGAGTATTGCAAATGACCCCAAGCGTTGAGAGCCTGCTGCACGATTATATTGATAACCACTACATTGACAACCGCGAGAAAATCCTTTTTTATGACACAAAGAAAAACGGGTATATTTCCACCAATCAGGTTAACGCTGCTTTCAAGCGCATTGTTCGGCGCTATAACATCATACATATTGACTACGAGCTTGCACCGCTTGCCGAAAAGGGCAGAAAGTCAATAGCGTACAAAAAATATACTTATTTCAAAAAGACAGCTACAGGGTTTGAGATACTGCCCAAGGAGCCGCCGAAGGATTGGCAACGGAATTTTGGCAACTATTATTATAAAAAAGAAATCCCCGAAAAAGAATATAATCAGCATATGCTCCGTCACACATTTGCGACGCGCTGTATCGAAAACAGAATTGATTATAAAACTCTGCAAGAAATTTTAGGGCATTCGGATATATCAATTACGCTCAATGTATATTGCGATGTTATCGGTCTTTTCAAGGAGCAACAATATCAAATCATTGATGCATTTAATTCAAAATTGCTTTTTGGAAATGACTGCAATAATGACTGCAATAGCAAAGCAGTTTTGCAATAATTAAAAGCCGTTGAAAATTCTCAACGGCTTTGATTTTTGGCTTAAATAAACGGTTTGCATAAATTTAGAGGTCTTTCAAATTTCTTTGAAAGACCTCATTTCGTGGTTGCGGGGGCAAGACTCGAACTTGCGACCTCCGGGTTATGAGCCCGACGAGCTACCAACTGCTC
>CAVGLE010000147.1:0-2550 GCA_963630035.1 Mediterraneibacter torques | reverse complement strand
GTTTGTGATTCATATTAGATTATTCTCATAATATGTTCTTTTTCAATCAAATCGCCGTATTTTTAGATAGTTTTGCCATTGATATTGACATATTTATCATCATGAAATAAAATCCACTTATTAAGGAAAGGGGGGTTAAAAATGAGAGCTCAAAAGAAAAATCATACAAATATCATAAAAAAGATTGCGACAAGTTCAATATCTGCAGAGGCTAACAGCACAAGTTGCATTATGCTTTATCAGCCTAAAGCACCGGAAGCTTTAAAAAAATTCAGCAAAGTAGAAAATGATAAGTAATTTATCAACTCGACTTGCGGACAACCTTCTTGCAAAAGGAAGCATTGAAGAAAGCGAACGGGAACTGTACATTTACGGTTTCTTTATGATGCTTTCACATTTAATGTATTCAGTCTTCACAATTGTGTTCGGCTTGATATTTAAGTGCTTTTTTGAAAGCATTATTTTTTATATTGCTTTTCAGTTTATAAGAAGATACGCCGGCGGTTATCATGCCAAAACCGAAACAAGGTGTGAAATATTTTCCGCCTTATCGATTTTGTGCTGTATAGTGCTTATCAAATATTCAAAAATTTATGATATTCAAACGGTATTATTCAGCATATCTTTGGTATGCGCTGTTTTAATATTCATTCTTTGTCCGCTTGACACCCCGGAAAAGCCTTTAACAGATAAGGAACACAAGTATTTTCGCAAAATATCTTTGATAATTTTATCGTTGATCATTGTTGCGATAATCGCATCTTTTATTTTCAAATTTAACATTGTTTTTGCACCGTGTTGTGCAAGTGTTATTCTTGAAAGCATATTGATCGGCGCAGGTCAAATCAAAAAATCATACAACAAAAAAAGAGCAAACTCTCAAGTGTAAAGAGTTTGCTCTTCACCGTTGTAGGGGACATTGTAAGTACAGCAAAGTATGCGAGGTATGGCAACGGTTCTCCGATCGGATGTGTTCATCTAAAGAAAAAGTAGAAGCGTTCAAGTAATAGTGCTTTTTAACACAGAAACTATTTTAACTAACTGTTTTACAAATTTTGGTGTTTATGTTATAATGCTTACAACGAATGTCTTTGGAGTGCACATATGCATATAATCGGCGGGTTTGCTTGCCCGATAATGTGCTGTTTTATCGCTGAGGGTCATCACCGCAACACTAAAAATATAGGTAAATACACCGTCGGACTGTTCGTTTTTGCATTTGCTTATGCTTTTGAAATGGGCGTTGTGCTTTCAGTCCCGATTATCGCAATGTATGACGGCGGCAGGGAAAGAATCCGAAAATCAATAAATTTATGAAATGGTTTTTCTATATCTTTTATCCGGCACATTCGTTTGTTATTGGATTATTATTACAGTTAAAAAGTATAAAAACACAGGTGAATTATGAACAAACTAATTTTCTTAGAGCATATCGGACCAGATAACGACTGCAAAATTTTGGGATTATTTAATGCGAATGATATTGGTTGCGTTATTGAATATTATTCGGATTTGCCGGGCTTTTCTTCAGACAAAAATGGCTTTGACGCGTCAAAATCAGTCTTTTCAGACAATGATTTTGCGTTTTTGCTCCAAATTTGGAGGGAGGACGATGAGCGTATCCTGACCGAGGCGCCGTTCGCGAGTGAGTCCGCCGCAAAGGCGAGCCTTCAAAAATTCTCTGCCGAAAACGATATGACCGATTGCGCATATCAAATCGAAAAATACACCGTCAACCGAAAATATTGGATAGACGGATATATTACTTGCTGATTAATTGATGAGGTTATTCTTATGATCAGAGAAGCGAATATCAATGATTTTGACGGCTTGAGCGCTTTATATACTCATTTGCATAATAATAAGCCGATTCCCGAAACGGAAAATAATTTTAATATTTGGAATGATATTATCGCTGATAAAAATCATCATATTATCGTTGCGGATGAAAACGGAAAAATCGTTTCATCCTGTGTTTGCGTCATTATTCCGAATCTTACGCACAATCAGCAACCGTATGCATTAATTGAAAATGTTGTTACGGATAAGGAATACAGAAAGCAAGGACTTGCGTCACAGTGTCTTTCATTTGCAAAGCAAATAGCTATTGATAACAATTGCTATAAAATGATGCTGTTGACAGGCTCTAAAAAGCGAGCAACGCACAGATTTTATCGCAAAAACGGATATAACAGCATTGAAAAAACAGGGTATATTCAAAGGTTGTGATATTAATTTGATAAAGAGGATTTTTATATGGAATTTCAAAATTTGTGCTACAAATTAGGCGGTCAATTATGGCAAGATCATGATTTTAACGGAATTATTTATCACTATACTTCTTCAAACGGTTTTCTCGGAATTGTTAATGAACAAAATCCTAAACTGTATTTTACGCAGTATGACAGCTTGAATGATTTTAAGGAACGACAGGAAATATATGATTTTATAATGTCATATTGTGATAAAAGAAAGAAAAACGGTGTATTTTTTCAAGATTTATATAACAAAATTAAAGATCTTGATTTTGATGACAATTTTATTATTACA
>CAVGLE010000146.1:0-2654 GCA_963630035.1 Mediterraneibacter torques | reverse complement strand
ATTAAATTTGGGCATAATAAAAGCACAATAGAAATCAATCCATTGTGCTTAAATATGTGTGTTTAAATATTCTTTCGCTTTTTCAATCATTGCATTACTTTGCAAATATTCAATGCCTTTCGGCGTTATCTTTAAAACAGTAACCTCGCAATCGTCAATCACAGGGTCGGCGCCGATATATCGGTGCTCCACCTCTTTACCGGCTATGTATTGACCGTCAAGCAAGCTGCGAATGATATACAGCCAATAATCAGCCTTTATATGCGGATTTATCGCTTTTACAACGCTGTGACTGTCAACTGTCGGCTTTCCGTTTTTTAACTGTTTATACAAATAGTTTAAAACTTGATAAACAATAACAAAATAATCGTCTTTTTGCATATTAAGCCTCAATAATCGCAACGCCGTATTGCTTTGCACATTCGTGTTCGATTTTGCAACCGCGCGCATTCTCCCAACCTTGGCAAAAATATACAATATCCGCCTTTGCCATAAGCTGAATAGCTTTGCCCAAACATTCAAGCGGTTGTGCATTTTCGCTGTTTGGAAAAAAGCTTTCTACTTCCTCAAGCGGCTCGTTAAAAAGCTTTTTCAACACCGCGCGAGCGTTTTTTCGTTCGTTGATGATTTCTTGTTCTTTTTTGCCTGCCATCGGTTGGCTGATAAATATCTTTTTCATTGGTCGACCTTCTTTCTTAGCATAATAAAAGCGCAACAATCAATGTTGCGCTAATAATTTCGTTTCATTTCAATAGCTACAAGAGTTATTTCCTCGCTTGTAATCTGCGGTCGCTGAGTTATATAGTCAATCATCGTTTCTTTTAACTCGTCTGTTTTTAGTTGTGCCAATATGCAAGCAACAAACTCGTTATCATCAAACACATTAAACAAAATTTTCTTTAGTTTTTTATTGATTTCGCTCATTTTAATTTTTCCTTATCAATAACTCGAAAGTCATCGCCTAAATTTTCAAAAGTATATACATAATCGCCGATACATTTGCTGAAAAGCTTTTTTGAAAGTTGTTCTTTGCTCGCATTTGTTGCTACTTCGTGCATAACTTTTCCGTACTCGTCCTTTGGCAAAAATACAGTTTCGTAATCACTTGGCTTTTTAGCGAATAATTGTAAATCAATTTTCAATCGTTTGCTTTCGCTACCTCGATTAATATTAACATTTTTACTTGCGGATGTAAAGGCGTTTTGACTTCTCTTTGCAACTTGCTCCTGCACAAGCTCGCGGCTGTAATCGCGTTTCAAGCCGTACTTGTCGCAGTGCGCTTGTAACTCGGCTTGCCTATTTTTCAACTTAATTTGCAAGGCTTTCGTCGCGTCTTTGTCGCCTAATGGCTTGATTGCGGCTATTTGGCGATTCGCTGTATATTAATTTATATTTTTGTTCATAATCCCAATATGAACAGTATTATTTCATCTATCAAAAAAGCACCGAATCTTTTATCTTATCCGGTATTGTATCTCTCTGCGGCAACGGCAGTAACAAGTATTATATCACTTTTTTCCGTCAATGCTTTCAAAAATATCGGCGAAGTATTTGAAAATGGATTTAATGCGCTGTTTCTTGTCCTTTGCGGTGAAATTATCGGAAATTCCGTTTGTAAAAATTCAAAAAAGGCGGCAACGGTTTCTTTTTGCCTGCTGCTTGCCGATGTGATATATTTCTCGTTTGCAAGCTATCATTTCAGCCTGCTGTTTATTGTTTGTGCGTCATTTCTGCTTTCATATTTCGTGCAAAAGTTCGATGTACTGCCGGGCTATTTGTCATGCCTTGTGATATGTGTTACTCTCGGGCTTGTTTCTGGCAGTCTTTATTATATTTTTGATTCGCTCATCAATATGACCGCCGATACGGTATCGGGAAACGGCGCGTTGTTCGGTCTTTTTGATAATCTTTATCTTATGATTTTCGGCACACAATTTCGCGACATTGTGCTTACAAAATCGTATTCTACGGCACAGATTGTCGGCAATAATATTGTTTCCGGCGCACTGAATGTGTTTAAAGCGACTGTTAAAAATCCAACTGTTAGCACTTCATATTTTTTAAGCGGCAAATATTTTCTCAATATTTTTGTGACTGTCGGCGCATATCTCGCATTTGTCAAAAAAATGGATTTGCGTGAGCAAGTTGCTTTTTCATCCGCCGCGATGATTGCAATTTTATTCGGCAAAACAGAGTTATTTTTGATTTCTATTTTGTGCTTTAATCCGATTTCATATTTTGCATATCTTGCAATTGCCTTCCTTTCTTATTTAACCGCATCATTTCTTGATTTAAGGCTCGGATATTTAGAGAACGGCTCCGTTGTCGAGTTGTTTAAATATTCAAACAATATGCTGTATTTTGTAATAGCCGGAACAGTTTTGGCGGCTTTAACATATTTCCTGTTTAGAATAGTTATCGCAAAATACGATTTTGCATCAAAAAAGATTTTGCCGAGAGTGACGAACAAACTTGTTAAAGCACTCGGCGGCGATGAAAATATCATAAAGGCTGAAAACGGAACGGTTATAGTGTCAAATCCGAATTTGATTGATGTATTAAAGGTAGATTGCGAAATTCACGAAAATGCCGTTACACTTTATTATGACGATTATCTTTTGTTGAAAGAATATTATTGATATGTTATAATCTTC
>CAVGLE010000145.1:943-2704 GCA_963630035.1 Mediterraneibacter torques | reverse complement strand
ATAATCTTCTCGGTGATTATATGAATTTGAGAGAAGAATTATTTAACAACCGAGATTTGAAATATCGCGATTTTCATAAAAAGCTTGTTCCCCATATCGACGAGAGCAAAATTATCGGAGTTCGTGTTCCCGTTGTGCGTAAAATTGCAAAATCGGCATTTCAAAGCAACGCCGAAAACCTCTGCGAATATTATGAGGAAAAAGAAGTTTTCGGCTTAACGATTTCTATGAAAAAGTGCTCTGTTGATGAGCATAAAAAGGATATATCCGAGTTTGTTAAACTCATTGACAATTGGGGAATATGTGACACTTGCACCGCATCAATGAAATTCATCGCAAATGATAAGGCTCAATATTTTGATTTTCTCACATCATTCGTCGGAGCGGGGGAATACCCGACAAGATTTGCCATAGTTGCCCTTATGGATTTTTACCTTGATGACGAATATATCGACCGTGTGCTCGATTTGTATAAAACAATTTCGAGCGATAAGTATTATGTCAATATGGCTCTTGCTTGGGCTTACAGCATGGCTTTTGTTAAATATGGGGAAAAGGTGTTCAGCCTGATTGAATCCAAGACACTTTCGCCGTGGGTGCAGAATAAAACCATCCAAAAAATCAGGGAGTCATACAGAATAGACGATAAAACCAAAGAAAAACTGAAGGAATATAAATTTTAATGATTAAAGCAATTTTATTTGATGTTGACGGCACGCTTCTTGATTTCTTGGCTGCCGAATATAATGCTATAAAGAAATCGTTTGAAAATTTTAATCTCGGCGAATTCAGCGACGAAAAGGTTTCGGTGTATTCAAAAATCAATTTAAAGCATTGGGAAATGCTTGAACGCGGCGAAATTGACAAAAAACAGGTTATGCACCTTCGCTTTGTTGAATTTTTAAAATATCTCCAAGCAGATACATCAATGGCGGACGAGGTAAATGAATATTATGAAAATTCTATTCCCGATACAATCGAGTACATAGACAATGCATATGATATTTGCCTTAAACTTTCGGAAAGCTACGATCTTTATTGCGTAACAAACGGCGCAAAGGCTGTACAAAGAAAAAGACTGTCGCTCTCAAAGCTCGACAATCTTTTCAAAAATATATTTATATCTGATGAAATCGGCTGTGAAAAGCCGTCTGCCGATTTTTTTGCGCCGCTTTTAAATGAGATTGAGTGCGATAAAAGCGAAATTCTCATTGTCGGCGACTCGCTCACGAGTGATATGCGCGGCGGAAACAACATAGGCATTAAGTGTTGCTGGTATAATCCGAGCCGCAACAAGAACAACACGGATGCTGTTATTGATTATGAAATACATAATCTTGATGAAATATTTGCAGTGCTTGAAAACGAAAACAAGTAATCAGTGCTTGTTTTGGAGATAAACCGTATTTGAAGGAAATGCAAATTCAACGCAGTTTTCTTCAATAATTGATTTAATTTTTAAGTTAATTTGGCTTAAAATATTGTAATGTTTGTTAAAATCGGATGTTTTTGTATAGCAGGTGACAGTTATGTTGATTGAGCTGTCATCAAGCTTTGATACATAAATTCTGAGAGGTTCTTCACATATATCGTTATTTTTTTCGAGATATTGTTTAATATCGTTTTTGCATCGTTCGATTTTTTCACACGGCGTTGAATATTCAACACCGAATTCAAGGTTAATAACCCTCTTTTCCGCACGGGTGATATTGATTATTGCATCATCCGCAAGTTTTGAATTTGGCATAGTTACTACGGAAT
>CAVGLE010000145.1:0-772 GCA_963630035.1 Mediterraneibacter torques | reverse complement strand
ATTATAAATCCGCTTATCAGATTTGACACCGCAGCTTTTGCCGCAAGAGAAATTGCAAGACCGCCGACGCCGAGACCCGCAATAAATCCGTTTACATTATATCCAAGCTCACTTACAACCATTAAAACAGCTAACGAAATAACAACTATTTTCAATATGTTTGATACAAATTTAATTGCCGTTGTGTTCATCTTTTCGTCTGCATTTTCGCCGAAATGAAATAATAAAAACAAATTATCGGATAAATAATTCACAATTCCCCAGCAGATAACGAGGATTACCGCTATTTTAAACGAGCTTAAAAGCACCTTGTTCGGAATATTTATGTATACTCCCACAAATATTCCTATAACAACAAATAATGCCGACAGCGGCTTTTTAATAGAATTGACAAGTGAATTGCGTTTATACTCTTTGTCGTCCTTATTAAATATTATCTTGCCGGTCAATTTTAAAATAAAAGTAGCTAACTTGTTTTTTAGTAAAAACATTGCAAAAAAAATCAAAAACCCTCCGATTATTTTTATTATATCGGAGTTTTCGCCGATAAACACCTTAAATTCTTCCACGGTGTACACCCTCCTTTAAATCTCTTTTGCTTTATGATAATCTAAAAGCGAATTAATTGCAAGCCTGTCGGAGAAATACACATATTTTAGAATATATATTTATAATTTATACCATATTTTATGCTAATATTTACAATTTGTTCACAAATTTGGGTGATTTCATTAAAAATTTATGTTGAAATTCTGTTTCATTAATGTTATAC
>CAVGLE010000144.1:1118-2750 GCA_963630035.1 Mediterraneibacter torques | reverse complement strand
ATTAAAAATGGTTATGATTTTACATTCAATGTAAAAGATGAGCAGAAAGATAAAAATTATTCCGGAATTGCACAAATACAGGTTACGGCAAACAAAGTACTTATTTATAATAAAAAGTTTAATGACAGTGCCGTTACACCAAATGCAGAAGGAATTAAACTTACTGTTAATGGAAATAACAAAACGGTTAACGAAAAAACAATCAACGAGTGGAATAATGGAGATATAGAGTTTAAAATATATGCTCAAGATAATGCCGGTAACAAGTCAGAAAAAACAATTAAATATAATTATGACCATACCGCTCCGATAATCAGCAAATTTGAAATTTCTAAAAATGAAGCTGAACAAGTCACTGTTGATGATTATGGATTTTTCTTTAAATCAGCAACAACAATCAAAGTTTATGCTGAAGATAACAAAAAAGTTGTTAAAAAGGATGGCGAAATAAACGAAGCTTTTGCTTCAGGTGTAGCAAGTATTACTGTCAAAACAATAGAAAGTGACGGTACAATTACCGTTAATACCTATGAAGTTGCTAATTCTGATAAAATAAAACAAGATAAAAACGGTCTTTATGCTTTAGTGGATATTCCTGCCGGCTTTAAAGGTCAAATATATGCTTTGGCAACCGATTACGCCGGAAATAAACCCAAAGACAAAGATAAAGACCATTATGTTCATCCTGACGGAACAATTGTTGAAAACGGAGAACAACACGGCGAAAGCAGTGCTATTGAAATCACCAATGCCAACAAGCCTGTTTCTCAGCAAAGCAACACAAAGAAATACAGCAATTCAGACAAGAATGTTGCATTAGATAAGGAGCAAAGCTATGACAGCACACAAAATGTTCCGCTCTATGATAAAAAGGCAAAATTCAAGGTTGCTGTTTCTGATAAAGTTTCAGGTATTAAATCTGTAAAATATACATTGATTGAGGACGGCAAAGAATCATCGGATACTCTTAAAATCAAAACAACCAAAGCCGCAGATAACAACAGCAAAAACAACGAAATTAAAAAGGCTGAAATTGAAAAAGGCGACGAGCTTCTTACCGTAAGCACAGGCAATGAGGATCAATCAAACAAAGCAAAAGAGGAATGGACTGTATCAAGCAAAATCACCGACAATGATATTAATATTGCAACAAAAATTGAAAGTGATATTGTAGTTGATGCAAACTATAACGACATTGTTTTGAAGGTTGAATTAACCGATAATGCAGGCAACAAATCATATGATTATGTTATTTTCGGTATTGACAGAACCGCACCTGAAATTACGGTTGCATATGAGTCATCGGCAAAACCCGAAACCGAAAATTATTACAGCAAAACAAGATCCGCATATATAACAATTAAGGAAAGAAATATCACAACCGAGGACGTTCAGCTCTTAATTGAAAAATGCACAAATATGGAGCGCAATTTCAGCGCAAGCGATAAAACCGAATTCTGCAAAGGCTTTAATATTGAAAAGAATAAGATTAAGAACGGTTCAGGCAACCATGATAATCGTACATATCAAATTAAAGTTAATTTCGATAAAGACGGAAATTATCGCATAAAAACTCTCAAATGTGTTGATACCGCTAAAAATGCAAATACCGCAGTTGAGTATGTTAAGTAC
>CAVGLE010000144.1:0-1067 GCA_963630035.1 Mediterraneibacter torques | reverse complement strand
AACCATCACTGTAACAGAGCACAACTTTGATACAAGCGACAAGGCTGATTTTGTTAACAATATCACAGCGTCACTTAACGGTAAAACAATTAACAAGCCTTCTGTTTCGTCATTCAAGAGACAAGGCGGTTCCGATAAGTGGGTTGCAACTGTTAAGTTTGATGCAGACGGTGATTATACTCTTGCATTTAAAGTAACCGATAAAGCCGGAAATGTTTTTGATGTTAAAAAGAACACTTCGGGCGTATTCAGCGGAAATGCGGCAAGCGATTTTACAATTGATAAAACCGCACCTACAATTTCTATTACAAATGCATTGGCAAATAATCACTCTTATAAAACAGTGCCGACAATTGTACTCACAGAAAAAGACAACAACTGTTCAAATATCACTTCATCGGTTGAGGGTACATACTATGATGACAATACAAAGTCACTCAAAAAACTCTCATTGAAGGCAAACAGCAACGGTGTTCTTACAGCCGATCATCGTACTCAAAACGAGGTTAAATACAGTGTTGTTGAAAAAGACGGTATTTACACAATAACTGTTAGCTGTGTTGACCTTGCCGGAAATAAATCCGATACAAAAACACTCAGATTTACTAAAAATGCAGAAGGCTCTGTATTTATTCCGAGTGCTGATTTGTCAAAACTCAATAACGGTTATTCAAACAGCGCCAAATTGAGCAAGAAATTGTATATTGACGAATATTCAGCAAATGAGATTAAGAATGCCGACTATTATATTAATATTAACGGTAAACGCGTCAGCAAGAATATAATCAGCCGTAAACTTGTTAAAGACAACAGCTCGGCAAACGGCGGTTGGTATCATTACAGATACACTATTGACAATAATGCAATCAGCGCCGAGGGCGAATATTCCGTATATATTAAATCAAGTGTAACGATTGATAAAAACAATACAATTCATAACAATGATTCAAAGAACAGCAAATCACACAGAATTGATATCAGCTTTACAATTGATAATACAAATCCGTATGTTAAAATTACCGGTCTTGATCGACATACATTCATCAGAACCGATAAGGTTCCGGTTA
>CAVGLE010000143.1:0-2842 GCA_963630035.1 Mediterraneibacter torques | reverse complement strand
CTCGTAATCCGCTCCACTGAAAATAGAAAACATCTTAACGGTGTTTTCTATTTTTTACAATATGGCACCATAGCCAAGTGGTAAGGCAAAGGTCTGCAACACCTCTATGCCCCAGTTCAAATCTGGGTGGTGCCTCCATAAAAGAACCTATCAAATGATAGGTTCTTTTTTTACACTTTATTAAACATTGGTCTATTATCTCAATTTACATATTATAAATAATAAACAAATGAATTAAAAAATGTCTTATATCTTTAAATCTGCAATTTTATATTGCATTCAGTTGATAATGTATGTTATTATATTAACAGGGATAAGCATTGTATGGTAATAATTTTTGGTTGTAATCTAAAAAATGACATTATCTTTATTAATCAAATAAATGCGCTTCTTATCAGAAACTGTTTATCTCAAAAAAATCCAAGGCTTTTGCCTTGGATTTTACTTTTATATTTAGTTTTTTAAAGAGTGAAGAGGAGCGGGGATTTTTCCGCCTCTGTTAATGAATTGTGCAGGTGATTTTGTATTAACCTTCATAACCGGTCCGCTTCCGAGCAAACCGCCGAATTCGAGCTCGTCACCGACTTTTTTGCCAATTGCCGGAATAACTCTTACCGCTGTCGTCTTACTGTTGACCATTCCGATTGCTGCCTCATCCGCAATAATTCCGCTGATAACCTCAGCTGTGGTATCTCCAGGAATAACAATCATATCAAGACCGACAGAGCAAACGGCTGTCATAGCCTCCAACTTTTCAATAGTCAATGCGCCCGAACGAGCGGCGTTAATCATACCGGCATCTTCCGATACCGGAATAAAAGCACCGGAAAGTCCGCCGACGCTCGAAGATGCCATTACACCGCCTTTTTTAACGGCGTCGTTAAGCATCGCAAGACAAGCGGTTGTTCCTGCACCGCCGCATTGCTCAACGCCGATTTCCTCAAGAATATGCGCAACTGAATCACCTACTGCAGGGGTAGGCGCAAGAGAAAGATCAACAATACCGAACGGCACCCCAAGTCTTTCACTGGCAACTGCACCGACCAATTGACCCATTCTTGTGATTTTAAAGGCAGTCTTTTTAATTAACTCAGCCACTTCGTTAATTGAATAATCGGGATATTTTGAAACAGCAGCCCTAACTACGCCAGGTCCGGATACGCCGACATTAATTACGCAGTCAGGCTCCGAAACACCGTGAAATGCGCCTGCCATAAACGGATTGTCTTCAGGAGCATTGCAAAGCACAACAAGTTTGCCTGCTGCGATACAATCGCGTTCTTTAGTAAGTTCGGCGGCTTCTTTTACCTTTTGACCCATAATTTTTACAGCGTCCATATTAATGCCTGCCTTTGTTGAGCCGACATTAACGGAAGAACAAAGAAAGTCTGTTCTTGCGAGTGCTTCGGGAATTGAATTGATCAGCTCCAAATCACCTGCAGAAAAGCCTTTTTGAACAAGAGCAGAATATCCGCCTACAAAATTAACGCCTATTGTTTTCGCTGCCTTGTCAAGTGTCAAAGCGTATTTAACAGGGTCGCCGCCACTGATTCCTGCAAGAATTGCAATCGGAGTAACGCTTACTCTTTTGTTAATAATAGGAATACCGTATTCCTTTTCAATATCTTCGCCTGTTTTAACAAGATTTTCAGCCTTTGTGCAAATCTTGTCATAAACCTTTTGGCATGATTTATCTATATCACTGTCGCCGCAATCAAGCAATGAAATGCCCATCGTAGTTGTTCTTATATCAAGGCATTCATCCTGAATCATTCTGATTGTTTCAAGAATGTCATATGTGTTAATCAATTTGGATGCCTCCTATATTCTGTGCATTGAATTAAAAATATCTTCATGCATAACATGAATTGCAAGTCCGTTATCCTTGCCGTAGTTTTCAAGATTATCGGCGAATACGGAAAATTCTGTTGTGCACTGTGTTGTGTCAGCCATCATAATCATACAGAATGTGTCTTGCAAAATAGATTGTGTAACATCCATAATGTTTACATTGCTGTCTGCACAAATGTTTGAAACCTTTGCAAGAATACCAACCATATCCTTGCCGATTACAGTAATAACCGCTCTCATTATAAATACCTCCGATTGTTATTAACAGTTTAATACAAAACATTATAACAAAGATAAAGGAATTTTTCAATAATTGTATAAAATTAAGTAAATATATTTTATTTTGCATTAATTTGTGATATTATATTAGCATTCGGAGGTGCTTATATGAAGTATTCCAATATCTTTGACAGTCATACGCACTCAATTCATTCATTTGACGGAAATCATTCCTGCAACGCACTGTGCGACGGAGCAATCGAGCACGGCGCAATCGGCATTGCGATTACCGACCATTGCGATATTGATATGAAGGACTTTGAGCCTGAAAATTTCGCAAAGGAACAATTTGCGGATGTAACAAAAACTCAAACAGAATACGAGGACAGACTTAAAGTTTTACACGGTATAGAGCTTGGTCAAGGCATTTTCAATATGGCTCTGTCCGAAAAAATATTGTCCGACTATAAATACGATTTTGTTCTCGGCTCAATTCATAATTTAAAGGGATTTGAAGACTTTTTTTTTCTTGATTACAAACAGTATAATATCAAGGAACTTTTAACTCGGTATTTTGAGGCGGAACTTGAACTTGCAGAGTGGGGGAATTTTGATTCACTCGCACATTTGACATATCCGCTTCGCTATATCGTTGCGAGAGAGCATATTGATGTAAATATAACAGAATATTATGATATTATCGAAGCAATTTATAAAACGCTCATTAAGAACGATAAGGCACTTGAGCTTAATGTTTCAGGCTTGTTTATGG
>CAVGLE010000142.1:0-3061 GCA_963630035.1 Mediterraneibacter torques | reverse complement strand
GTGTATTCTTAAGCGTGATTATGCTTGTGACATCGCTTTGTTTTGCTGTGTCGGCGAATGCAAGTGTTGATAAAAAGAGCGGAGAATACGATTATAACTTTGTAAGTGCCGACAAAATCGTGATTAAAAAATATACGGGCAGTGAAAGCACGGTTAATATTCCGAGTAAAATTGACGGCTTTACAGTTACCGAAATATCCGGTGCATTTAATGTAATGGACAATCTCAAAAAGGTTGTAATCCCATCGACTGTTACAACAATCAGCGCAAGCTTTCAAAATGATGATAATTTGGCGGAGATTACAATACCGTCATCTGTCAAAACAATTGACTACAACTCTTTTTGCAAAAACTCCGCTCTTAAAAGCATTGTTATCCCTTCATCGGTTACAACGCTCGATGCTTTTCAGGATTGTACTTCACTTACAAGTATAAAAATAGGTGACAACATTTCCGACATAAGCGCTTATGCGTTTGCCGAATCACCTGTATATGAAAATCAGTATAAAAACGGCATTGTTTATATAGGCAAATGTTTGCTTTATTGCAACACCGTGGCATATAAATCAAGCAAAGTTACCGTAAAAGACGGAACAAAGACAATAGCTAACGGAGCTTTCAACGTTAATGACAAGATTAAAACCGTTGTATTGCCGAAAAGTGTTAAATACATCGGCGAAGATGCTTTTAGCTACAATTACAATCTCGAGTCGGTAAACATTAACAGTTCGCAGAATATTGCGCCCTCTGCTTTTATCGGCACGAAATACTACAATAAAAACAAAACATATTATAAAGGCGCATATTATTTTAACAACTGCTTAATCTCGGCAAACCGAAAGGCTACATCAATCACCGTTAAAAACGGAACAAAGGAAATCGCTCCGGCTGCATTTTGCGGCGATGAGTTTGACAGTGATGATAAATCAAATCTTCAAAGCATCACACTTCCGTCATCTCTTAAAAAAATAGACGAAAGAGCATTTTCACAATGCACACAACTTAAATCAATCGTATTTCCCGACAGCTTGCAGTCAATCGGTGACGAAGCGTTCTATCATTGCTCAAGCCTCAAAAAAATCAATATTCCTAAATCGCTTTCATCAATCAGCGACAACGCATTCAATAGATGCACCTCGCTTGAAAAAATCACAGTCAGCAGCGAAAATAAATATTTCACCACTAAACGCGGCGCTCTTTGCAATAAAGCATTGACCGAACTTTATTTGTATCCTGCAAATAATTCGGCTCTTTCCTACGGCACTCCGAACAGTGTTAAGTATATCGGCAACTATGCATTTATGGATGCTAAAAATCTCCGTTATGCAACAGTCGGCAGAAACACATTGTATATAGGAATGTTGGCATTTGCAAACTGCAAGAATCTCAACAGCATATCATTGCCGGAGTCAATCAAGGTGATTGATGTATATGCATTGGGCTGTAATAAATCTTATACCGAGGATGAAAATATTACAACCTCGCAAAAGAACTTTGTTGTTAAAGCGTCAAAAAACAATGCCGTTGCCGCTGAATATTGCTCGAGAGATTACAGCGACGAAAACTCAAATTCAGGGCCTAATATAGTAGCACCGAAACTTGTTTATATTTGCAGTGATAATGCACATACCTATAAAAAGGTTGCAGAGAAAAAGGCAACATATACATCAACAGGTTATTCGGAACATTATGTTTGCACAAAATGCGGTGACAAAAAGGGCTACAGCATTTATTCAAAGCTCATCCTTAAAACACCGACAGTGAAGGCAAGCGCAAAGAAAAAAGCCTTCTCGGTTTCCTACAACAAGGTTTCCAACGCAAGCGGATATATTATTCAGTATTCAACAAGCAAAAACTTCAGCAAAAAGTCAAGAAAAGATGTTTATGTCGGCGCAAAGACATCATCAAAGACAATCTCAAAGCTTAAAGCAGGCAAAAAGTATTATGTCAGAATCTGCGCTTACAAGAATGTAAAAATTAACGGTCAAAAGAAAAAAGTTTACTCCTATTGGAGCAGTGCAAAGGCTGTTACAACCAAGAAATAACTTGACTTAACAAATTAGCTTCCTCTAAATATAAAATAAAGGCACAGTTCAAAAGAACTGTGCCTTTTAATGTGTAATGCATTCTATCTATTCGTTTTGATTGACGCAAGAGCTTTTAACAAAGTATTTATTGCCCTTGTATTTGCCGCTGTCTACGGTTACCTGAGTATAATCGGTAGATGTTTGGTCATCCTCGATTGATACTTCTGTTTTTTCATCGACGAAGACTACATCGTTATCTTTTGTCAATTTGTCAGCATCGTCTTGCTTGTTATTGTCAAGTGCTGCATAATAATTTCTGATTGAAGTAATGTCAACACCGATTGGAACGCTTGAACCGCTGTTTGTCAAATAACCCGTTGTCGGTTGATTTGCGGCATTTGACAACGCATCAATAATATTGGGAACATTGATATGTTCAACGCTTTTGTAAACGAATTTGTCTTGCTCCTCTTGCTTAACATCATCAATCGTAAGAAGCGTCAGTGAAAGGTTTTGACCGTTTATCGAATACTTATAAACAGCTGTTGATTTTGAGCCTGTAAGCGTCAATTTACTGCCTTTCAATGTGTAGTCGCCCTCAAGTGCATAATCGTTGCCTGCGATAGCGTTGTAGCTTTTATATGTTCCGTCATCATAAAATTCATATGCGCCGGTTGCCGTTCCGTCTTCGCTTTCGGTTTGCCACTTACCGACAATTTGTTTATCATTGCTTGTGAACATATCCGCAATCATATCGGCGGGAGTTTCCTGATGAACCGCGCAATAGAGACCCGGAATTGCAACAAACACAACTAAAACAACCGCAACTATAATTGCTGTAATTTGCTTTTTGTTAAGCTTTTTAAGCTTAAAACTCAATGTGACTGTTTTGGTGTCTCCGTCGCCTGCGGCGGATTTTGGAGCCTTTTTGCGTCTTTTCTTTTTATCGTCCTTTTTATCATCTTCGGGCGATTTCTTTTCTTTTTCGTCCTTGCGATAATCAACGGGCGGCTCAAGGTCGTCAACCTTTTTGC
>CAVGLE010000141.1:2378-3079 GCA_963630035.1 Mediterraneibacter torques | reverse complement strand
AGGTTACAGAGCCGATGACTCATATTTTGATTACGCAGAATCTTTTTTGAATAATTCTATATCTGTTGAGCAACTTGCAAAAGCTATGCATCTTGGAAAACTTGGTGAACAAGTTGTTATAAAATCAAAATACGCATTTTCGAAATTGCAATTTGAAGGGTTTGAAATTGCCGACAGAAGTACTTACTATGCTAAGCGTAAATCAAGAGATGATGACGCAAATGAAATGTATTTAAATATGCTTGAAGAAGATGATGACGGACTTTATATTCAAGATATAATTAGAGGAGGCGTAACAAATAATGATGCACGCATACCACGAAATGTATCTGAATAGAGCTCAATCGGCATTAGGTACAGTTTTTGATTATGCAATTAACACTTGCAAAATTAATGGTGAAGATTTTCTAAAGATGTTTGTAGTAAGCAATATTTGCGAACGATTTGAAAAAGGAGAAAGTGCTGTTGTTTCAGGTAAAAGTGGTATTGAAATTGCAAGAGAAATTATCTTTGAAGCAACCGGAGAACAGCTTGATATTGAATCGAAGTATAGCTTTGCTCGAACAAAAGAATATTGGATTGGTTGGGCAGTAGCATATTATCAATGGTATTCAAACAGAAAGTATATTGAAATTTTTAATGCTGTTTCTTACAATGATTTTGATAAAATGTATTATACACTCCACGAAGCGGATATATCT
>CAVGLE010000141.1:0-2368 GCA_963630035.1 Mediterraneibacter torques | reverse complement strand
GCTTATGGTATAACTCAATCAGAACTTGCAAAAAGAGCAGATGTAAAGCTACGTTCAATTCAAATGTACGAACAACGAAATAAAGATATTAACAAAGCAAGTGTTGAAACAATATACAGTATCGCAAATGTGCTCGGTTGTACAGTGGAGGATTTGATAGAAAAATAATAATTTAGAGATATAAAAAGCGTTTTCAATATCTAGGAGCATGTAAAATAAAGTGTGTAAGTTAGAAAAACAACTTGCACACTTTTGTAATTTTAGTAAAGTGTGCTATCCCTTGTTATCCCCTTGACAGCCGTATATTTTAGGGGTATAATGGGGATAACAGATAACGGGGGTGTTTTTATGGATAACTTCGATGTTATAAACCGAATCGATGAACTTGAACTGGAAATCGCAGCATTGCCACAAGGCGGAATTGCAAAAAAAAGAGTTCGCGGCAAAGAATATTATTATCACCGTATTACTCAAAATAGCAAAAGAAGTGAAGTTTATCTTAACTTTGATGAAGTAGAACCGCTGCGTGCAAAAATTGAAAAACGAAAAGCACTTGAAGCCGAACTTAAAGAATTGAAGCATCAGCTTCCTAAGCCCAAAAAGATTCAGAATGATTCTGATGCTCATAAATTCAACACTTATGTTCGCATTCAAGAGCAGCTTAAAACTTACGCCGCACTGGTTAAACAGTATAAAAAGCGCGAGTGTTATAAACAACTTGCTGATTATGTGTTCGGAGAGCATCAAGACAAAGTATTTATATTGTATGGTCTTAGACGAACAGGTAAAACAACACTGATTCGTCAGGCATTATTGGATATGTCTCCCGAACAGTTCAGTAAGACCGCCTTCATTCAGGTTAAATCAAAGGATACCCTTTCGGACATCAATTCCGACCTGCAATATCTTGAAAGTCAAGGCTACCGATATGTGTTTATTGATGAAATAACTTTAATGGAGGACTTCATTGAAGGTGCGGCACTGTTCTCCGACATTTATGCTTGTAGCGGTATGAAGATTGTTCTTTCTGGCACAGATTCGCTCGGTTTTATATTCACCGAGTATGAGCAGTTATATGACCGTTGCCTTATGCTTCATACTACCTTCATTCCTTACCGCGAATTTGAGCGTGTCCTCGGTATTAGGGGCGTCGACGAATTTATTCGCTATGGCGGCACGATGAGTATGGGCGGAAAAAACTACAATGAAAATTCTTCTTTTGCAACGAAGAAGAAGGCTGACGAATATGTTGACAGTGCGATTGCACGAAACATTCAGCATTCCTTAAAGTATTACCAAGACGGCGGACACTTTCGTCATCTGTATGAGTTGTATGAGCGAAACGAGTTAACAAGTGCTATTAACCGCATCGTGGAAGATATGAACCATAAGTTTGCAAAACAGGTTTTGACAAAGACATATAAGTCTTCTACGATGTCGTTGGCTGCTAAAAATCTTCTGAAAGACAAAGCTTTTTCTTTTGATCTCATACAAAACATTGATAAAGATCTTGTGACTGCGTCAATTAAAACCATGCTTGATATTCTCGAAAAGGAAGAGCAAACAGTAGAGATTGAAGATGTCCATGTTTCCGAAATTAAAGAATATCTGTCGCTGCTTGATTTAATTGTGGATATTGATCAGCTTTCCTTCCCGAACATCGGAAACAAGAAAGAAATTACCGCAATCAGCCAACCGGGATTACGCTATGCGCAAACAAAGGCGGTTGTGGATTCCTTAGTGCTTGATGAAAAATTCAACGAACTTTCCGCGGTTGAGCGCCAAAGCGTCATTGACCGAGTAATGTCAAGTATTATGGGTGAAATGCTTGAAGAGTTGATCCTTCTTGAAACCAAGATTGCCAACCCGAAAAAACAAGTTTTTCAACTTCAATTTGATCGCGGTGAGTTTGATATGGTTATCTATGATCCTTCATCTTTATCCTGCGAGATATTTGAGATTAAGCATAACGAGAATATGTATCCCGACCAATATGTTCATCTCATTGATGAGAAGAAGTGCGAGGAAACGGAACACCGTTTCGGGAAGATTAAGGGCAAGTATGTTATTTACCGAGGTGAACCTCAAGAGGTTGACGGCATTCAGTATCTTAATGCGGAAGAATACCTGAAATCACTTGCATAAACGCACTGCTGAATCAATTTATATGACAGACCGGATTTGATTGTCCGGTCTGTTTTTTTATTTCGGTTAATTGCATCGGTTTTATAATTTCATCTTAGGTCGTAGTCTGATATAAAAATTGAGCAAAATCAGCGTAATAATAAATTTTCGTGCGATTTTGAACACCGTCAGTTACAGAGGTAACTTGGGGGTGATAGACCAAAAGCAATATTTCCCTATAATG
>CAVGLE010000140.1:0-3095 GCA_963630035.1 Mediterraneibacter torques | reverse complement strand
CCTTAAAGGAGGTAAAATTTATGCCAAGAAAGCAAACACGCGCAATTGCTGAACCGACCGAAATTCAAACTCAGTCTGAGGAAATGAACGATACTCAGGCTGCGGGCATCGACGAAGGGGAAAATGCTCCCCAGACCGATTCTGAAAACGCAGATTCTCAAAGAATTCATGATGAAGACGGCGCCAATGCTGATGGAAGTGAAGCAATTTCTCAGACCGATCTTGAAAGCAGCGATAATTCGCCGCAGAATGCCATCCCGGGTTCCGAAGGCACTGAAAATTCAGATGTTCTCCAAACTGACTCGGAAATCAATGCTGATTTTGAAGATTCTGACCCGGGTAACATGTCATCCCATGAAAAAAACGAAGAATCCAAGACCGAGAAGACTGGCAAAGCTGAAAACGCCGAAGGCGGAACAACTGTATCTCAGTCTGATAAATCGAATACGGACAGCTTGGAAAATACGGATGACGCTGCAAGGATTATAAAAAAAGCAAGCACGACAATAAAGCGTGCCAGGCGGACTCCCGTAATCGCTATTGATGAAAGGCTTATTGCCCAGACCGACGAGGAAAAGCTCAGAGATAACCTTATCGACCTTGTAGAGTCCTTGAAATCAAATGTATTGTTAAGCGGTACGGTCCAGGGCGTCGAACAATCGCCCAACAATCCATATTCTCTTGCAGTCATTTATCACGGTGAGTTCAAAATCTTAATTCCTGCAAACGAGTTTATGGAAGAACCCGATGATACTCATGACCAACCAAAAGAAACTGTTCTCAACTATATGATGACAAGACGAATGGGCGCTGAGGTCGATTATGTTATCAAAGGTATTGACGCAAATGCAAGAATTGCGGCTGCGAGCCGTCTCGAAGCAATGCGCATAAAACGCAGACAGTATTATTTTGCAACAGACCGGGACGGAAACAACATAATTCATTCCGGGATCAATGCTGAAGCCAGAGTGGTATCCGTCATGCGTGCAGGAATATTTGTTGACCTTTTCGGTCTGGAAACATATATCCCGCTGAAAGAGCTGAGCTATCAGAGATTGCTTGATGCGGCATCACAGTTTCAGACCGGTCAGAGAATCCTTGTTAAGATCCTTGAGGTCGAACGGAAAAATCACGATGTTCGGGTTTTGGCTTCGGTAAAGCAAGCAACGGAAAATCCGTATGAAAAAGCCCTCAGAAAATACAGCATCGGCAACAAATATGTCGGCACTGTCAGTCTGGTAGATACAAACGGTGTATTCGTAGCTTTGGACGGCGGAATTGATTGCCTTTGTGCATATCCGAAAAGAGGCCGCCCGCCCAGAGGTGCGAGAGCAACGGTCCGTATTATCGGTATCAATTATGAGGCGAACAGAATTTGGGGCGCCATAACCCATATCTCTGCTCCAAGATAATTTTTAGTGGCAGAAAGGAGTGCGTGTATATGTCATTAAATGATGAACTCGGCACTAAAGAGCAAAAGAAACGAAAAGAAATCGCTGCTCATACAAGAGCAATGATACTTAATCAGTTAAATGTTCATGATGAAGATGAAAATTCTATTATGACTGATTACAGAAATTACTATTTGCAGATTTCTTTTTCAGAGCTGCATCCGCTGATGGTCTTTTGTCTTGCAAAAGGCCTTAAATCACCGAGTACAGCGAAACAAAAGCAGATGACCAATGAGTTGAACCTTAAAAGTATTCTCGGCAGCCACGCCATCAATGATGAAGTTGGCTGCTATTCTTATAGGGCAACTCATTGGCTTGATGAAGAACTTACCCCCTCGCGCTTTTTTGAAATTCTTAACCGCTGTATAGATGAAGCGGATAAGGGTTACTTCAAAATTGCGGGGTAAGCTGAAAGCGAGGTGAAAATAAAATGGATGCAGTAAACCTATCCGGCAGTTTGCTTTGCCCGAGATGTCAGACCGGGCTTAACGCATTACTGTTAGATCCGCTTGAGCCTATGTGTCCGTATATGAGCTGTCATAACGGAAATAGCTGCTCTCAGTTCAGACAAATCGTTGATAAGTCCGCCGAACACGGACTTAAATAAAAATTTTTAGGAGGAATTTTCAAATGAAAATCAAAGAAAATCTTAAAAAGATTGTATCTGCGGTATTAACCGCCTCAATGCTCATTGGTGTTTCGCCAATGATTACACCTATTACGACCTATGCGGCACAGTCGAATGATTATGTCGATCCTGCCGACAGCTGGCTGGAAACAAACAATCGTACAAACGAATTGGACGCCAATGCAACTGTAACTTCAGGAACGCAGTGGTGTTTTGTGTGCAATAAGGAAACATTGTCAATATCATACCGTGTTCCCGAATACACAAGGACCGGCGAAACGGCGCTTAACCGAGGCGTAAGATATTCGGACGGAACTTGTTTTGACGGTAAATCCCACGGAAACCTTGATGACGGCAGACCGGGAATTGACGCATATTACACCGGCTCGCACTGGACGAAGGCAATCTGTCAGATTTGCGGAACCTTAAACCCGTCCGACGGTGTGAACGATTATAACTTTAATCGCAATGTCTATTCACTCAATCCTTGCGACAATAACTTTTTCTTGGATTTTGACAATACCACATATACTCCATACAACAGCTCGTATCATACAACTTTGTTAAAAGCGGGCAGGTATTGTCAGTTTTGCAAAGGTACAAAAGCAAAGGCAACCTCTCAGCGAGAGTATCATGATTTTACAGAAACCATTGACGCACAGGTCGGAAATAACAGATTCTTCATATCCGAAAAATGCGATGACTGTGATTATGAAACAAGTGAATATATAACTGCAAAATCAGTGATTTCATCATATTACGGAACTGTTGACAAAAAAGCACATACCGTAACAGTGGCAGACTTGTCGGACAGCGGCGTGCATACAAGCATTCGATATGGTACTTCCGCAGGTAAATGTAACCTTACTTCTGCACCAAACTATACCGACGCCGGATATTATCCGGTATACTATGAGATCAGTTATCGGTATGACAGCGAAACAATGGTTGAAAACGGTGTAAGCTATGTATGGCTTTTAGCCGATGACAGCGATAAGGACAACAGCGGCGGAACT
>CAVGLE010000139.1:0-3235 GCA_963630035.1 Mediterraneibacter torques | reverse complement strand
ATATTATATAATAAGTAATTTCCAATCTCAATATCAAAATCGAAAATTAATAAAATTTCACAATTTTGTAATATAATTTTCAGATTTACTGTCAAAAATTAAAGTCGGGCGGCAAAAATCAATCCGCCGCCCCAAAAAATTTTGTTTATATTCAAAGTTTTGTCGTAAATGCGTATCCCTGTTGTTTAATATCGTCTATCACATCGCCGAGAATTTCGGCATTTGTTTTGCTTACTGCGTGCAAAAGCATTATTTCTCCGCTGTGGGTGGAGTTACATATATTTTTATACGCCTCGTCCTTGTCCGGCTGATTATCGGGATCCCAGTCGGCGTAAGCAAACGACCAAAAGATGCTTTTATAGCCCAAGCTGTTCACAAGGGCTATACTTCGCTGTGAAAATTCGCCTTTAGGAAATCTAAAATAACTCATTGTATAATTGAAATTCTTTTTGATATAATTGTGCAGATACTCGACTTCCTCTGTTGCCTTTTCATCGCTGATTTCATCCATCGTAAGGTGTCTGTACGAGTGATTTCCTACGGTATGACCCTCGTCAATCATTCGCTGAATCAGCTTTGGATTGTCCTTTGCAAAATCATATGTCACAAAGAAAATCGCCTTGACATTTTTTGCCTTTAATGTATCCAAAATCGTAGGAGTATAGCCGTTTTCATACCCCTCATCAAATGTAAGACAAATGCTTTTTGACTCGTTTAAAAGCCATGTGCCGTTATATTTTCCGAATGTTTCCTGAAGCGAAACCGGATCTGTGGGTTGTTTGTGATCCGTTATCGTTCCGGGTCCCCAAACAACCTTTGACGATGACAAATCGTTAAGGCTTGCAACAGGGTCTGCGCTCGGTGTTTCAGTTGTTGGCTCGGTTGCAGTTTCAGACTGTTTTTGCGTTGTTGTAACCGTTGTTTGCTCTTTTTTATTACTGACAGTATTATTATCATCGGTTGTGCCGACATTTATTGTACAACCGCAAAGCATTGCAAAGCAAAATGCGCTTGCAAGAAATTTATATATTTTATTCATAAAAATAAAACCTCCCTTGTCATATTATTTGACAACGGAGGCTTTGTATCACTGTTAATATTTAGTTTTCGTTGATGCTTTTCATCTTGAGATAAGCGTTGATAAATCCGTCAAGGTCGCCGTCCATAACAGCGGTGATATTGCCCATTTCGAAATTCGTTCTGTGATCCTTAACCATAGTATAAGGCATAAATACATATGAACGAATTTGAGAGCCCCAGGCGATTTCTTTTTGGTCGCCCTTAATGTCCTCGATTTTTTCAAGATTTTCTCTTTCCTTAATCTCGACAAGTTTTGATTTAAGCATTCTCATTGCAACTTCGCGGTTTTGATGCTGCGAACGCTCTATTTGGCACGAAACAACAATTCCTGTCGGAATATGAGTAAGACGAACGGCAGATGAGGTTTTGTTGACCTTTTGTCCGCCTGCACCCGATGCGCGATAAACATCCATTTTAATATCCTCGTCACGGATTTCAACATCAACATCATCGTCTATTTCCGGCATAACCTCGAGAGAGGCAAACGAGGTATGTCGCCTGCCCGACGAGTCAAAAGGCGACACGCGAACGAGACGGTGAATGCCCATTTCGCCGTGAAGATAGCCGTATGCGTTTTCACCCTCAATCAAAATTGTTGCGCTTTTAATACCGGCAACATCGCCCTCGAGATAATCAAGGGTTGATACCTTGTAGCCGTGGCGCTCACCCCAACGGTTATACATACGAAACAGCATTTCTGCCCAATCCTGAGCCTCTGTTCCGCCTGCGCCGGCATGGAATGTAAGAATTGCGTTTTTACTGTCAAACTCGCCGTTTAAAAGCGTTGAAAGCGTCATACTTTCAACTTTCTTTTCAATGTCGTCAACTGATTTTGTGCAGTCATCAACAAGCGATTCGTCGCCCTCTTCGTCTGCAAGTTCAATCATAACCTGCGCATCGTCAAAATCATTTTTGAGTGTCTCATATGATTCAACCTTTGCCTTTAAAGAACCGATCTTTTGCATAGTCTTTTGGCTGTTTTCCATATCGTCCCAAAAATCGGGAGCGGCGCTGATTTTTTCAAGCTCGGCAATTTCTATTTTCAAACTGTCAATATTAAGTGCTTCTTTCAAATCTTCAATAGGCTTTTGTGATTGTGAAAGCCTTTGATTTAATTCTTCAAATTCTAACATAACTTTTCTCCGCATTACTGATTTATAACATTTAACTATTATAAAGTATATGCGACTGTTTTGCAAGTTCAAAAACTATTTACTTTATTTTAACCAAATAATTGATTTTTTATGCTTATATAATGTATAATAGAAATGATATAAACATTTTACCTTTTAATATGTTCCAAAAGGTATCCTAAGGAGAAAGAGATGTCAATATACAACAGTTGCGTTTGCCCTGTATGTAAAAAGCAATTCAAGGACGGTGACGATATTGTTGTCTGCCCCGAGTGCGGCACACCGCACCACAGAGAGTGCTACGACAGTATTCATCATTGCGCCAATGCCGATTTGCATAAAGAGGGTTACGATTTTTATAAAGAAAACATAGAAAGCGAAAAGAGCGACGAAAAAAAGGCAAGCAAAAACAGCGGCGGATATTACATCCCGCCCGTTTCATTCGGGACAAGTATCAACATAGGCGACGATCCCGATCCCGGAACCGGCAATATACCGAATACCGATTCGGACGAAGACGGCAATCCGATTTTCAGTTCGGTTCAAATTCCGATGCAACCAAACTTCACCGTTAATTCGCCGTATGAAAACGACAAAGATACAATCGACGGTCAATCGATAGCCGATGTTGCGATAACGGTCAGAACAAACACTCAGCCGTTTATCAAAAAATTTAAAAAGATGGAAAAAACAAAGAAAAAAGCGTCGTGGAACTGGTGCGCATTTATCTTTGGCCCATATTATTACTTCTTCAGAAAAATGTATAAACAAGGCATTTTGTTTTTTTGCATAACTCTTGCAATTGACTATGCCAGATCATTTTTTATAACAAAATTTTCACCGGAAACCGTAAAAATACTTAATAATATGATACAAAACGCATATTCGGGAAAATCATATGACCCAAACAGTTTGGCAACCGCAAGTGATTACGCAACGGCATTAAAAATATCGTTTATATCTTTTGCGATATCCTTGCTTATCAGAATTATTTTTACTGTTTTTTCGGACTGCATATACAA
>CAVGLE010000138.1:0-3308 GCA_963630035.1 Mediterraneibacter torques | reverse complement strand
TTTTTATTTCTCACCGACTTTCGTCTACTCGCTTTTGCGACAGAATTTTGTTTATCAAGGACGGTAAAATCGCCGAAAGCGGCACACACGAGGAACTGATGGCGCTCAAAGGCGCGTATTACAGAATGTACCAAGTCCAAAGCTACTATTATAAGGAGAACGGAGGCGATGCCGAATGAAAAATATAAAAACTGTTTTTGCGGCGTTTCGCGAAATGCATCGCCTTGAAAAACGCCTTATTCCGACCTCTGTCATTGTTGCGTTTGTTACTGCGGTTATGCCGTTTGTGAATATTTGGTTTACATCAAAAATCATAGATTTGCTTGAGGGCGGTGCAGGTATGAAAAGCCTTGCTCTTTATATCGGCTTGGCTGTCGGTATAAACGCGGTGTTGTTTTTCATCAATTATTATCTCGGCGATATGCAGTTTGTCTATCGCTCGCTGATGTATAACAAGGAACTTCAGCGAATTTCGTCAAGGCTATTCGGCATCGAGTATCAAAAACTCGAAAGCAGTGAATTCAAGGAACTTGTGCACAAACATTCCGAGGCGCAGGACAGAGTGTTCTCCTCGTTTGTTCAGCTCACATGGATGATGCGTGATTTTATATCGGGTGCGCTGACATTGATTATATCCGTCGTCATTGTTGCGCCTCTGTTCAAAATCGGGTTTAAGAAAACGGGCGATTCGTTTTTTGAACGCCCTGCATTTTTGCTCACGATTTTCGGCGCAATCGCCGTTATGGCTGTTATCATTCTCGTGGTAGCCGTCAGAATGAATAAGGCTTGGTTTAAGGCGAGCGACGAGTATTCGCGCCTTGACAGAATTTTTTACTACTTTCTCAATATGTTTTCCGATTATAATACGGGCAAGGAAATCCGTATTTATAAGGAGCAGGCTCTGATCGAGCACACCGCAACGGACAGACTGCTTACCGACGGCGAGCGAATTTTGAAAAAAGCCTCGATGAACACGGCAAAGCAAAGCTCGTTTGTTGCGATTTTGGGCGCGCTTGTCGGCTTCGGTATCTATCTTTTTATCGGCGTTAAGGGTTTGTACGGCCTGTTCGGTATCGGCTCGCTCGTGCTTTACTGCGGCGCATTTATGCAGATAATCGGCGGCATAATGAAAATGGCTGTCACCTTCGGCAAAACCGCCGAGATGGTGCCGCTTGTCAATTATTATTTTGAAATTGTAAATACCGAGGACGAAATGACCTACGGCGACAAGGTGCTTGACTTGTCGGGCGGTTTTGAGATTGAGTTCAAAAATGTTTCGTTTAAGTATCCGGGTGCGGAAAATTACGCTCTCCAAAATGTCAATCTCAAAATCAAAAACGGTGAGCATTTAGCCGTGGTCGGCAGAAACGGAAGCGGCAAGACAACATTTATCAAGCTGATGTGCCGCCTTTACGATGTGACCGACGGCGAAATTTTGCTCAACGGTGCAAACATTAAGGAATACACAAAGGACAGTATTATAAATCTCTATTCCGTAGTTTTTCAGGATTTCAAAATGTTCTCCGTTTTGCTTAAGGATAACATTTGCGCAAATTCCGATTTTGAAAGTGACAGATTTTATACCTGCCTTGAAAATGCAAATATCAAAGACAGGGCAGAGCGTCTGCCGAATAAGGAAAACACATATCTTTATAAAGATTTGGATGAAAACGGCGTTGAAATCTCCGGCGGTGAGGCGCAAAAGCTTGCGCTTGCAAGGGCACTTTATAAGGACGCGCCCGTTGTTATTCTCGACGAGCCGACAGCCGCGCTCGACCCGATTGCCGAGAATGAAATCTACAGCCGCTTTAATTCCTTTGTTCAAAGTAAGACCGCGATTTATATCTCTCATAGGCTCTCAAGCTGTGTGTTCTGCGATAAAATCGCCGTGTTTGACAAGTCAAGGCTTGTCGAAAGCGGCACGCATCAGGAACTTTTGACAGCAGGCGAAAAGTATTTTGAGCTTTGGAATGCGCAGGCAAAATATTATATTAATTGATATTTATATAAACAAAAAAGCACAGTGCCATGCACTGTGCTTTAATAATACTGAAATTATTGCTCAACAGGGTAAACAGAAACCTTTTTTCTATCCTTGCCCATCTTCTCGAACTTAACAGTTCCGTCGATGAGAGCATAAAGTGTATCGTCAGAACCGATACCAACATTGTTGCCCGGATGAATGTGAGTTCCTCTTTGGCGATAAAGGATGTTGCCTGCAAGAACAAATTGACCGTCAGCTCTCTTTGCGCCAAGACGCTTTGATTCTGAATCACGGCCGTTCTTTGTAGAACCCATACCTTTCTTGTGAGCGAAAAGTTGTAAATCTAACTTAAGCATTATTACACCTCCGATATGTTCACTTTGATATTGTCAGGATAATCTTTTTCAAGCTCGGTTAAATGCAAGATTAAACCGTTTAATATATCCTGAGCTTTGGACGGTGACTCTTTAATTTCAAGCCGCATATATCCGTCTGTTGCGGCGGCGTCGGCATTAAGGTTTAAAATGTCGGTGACCGTGTTTGCCGTCATAAAGCATGCGCTTGATACAAACGCGCAAACAATGTCTTCACCGGATTTGGCAATGTCTGAGTGACCCCTACATTCAAACCCTGTTATTAAATCGTCACATTTTGTAAAATTGATTTTAATCATTATGCGTTGATTTTTGTGATCTCAACCTTTGTGTATGGCTGACGGTGACCCATCTTGCGCTTTTCGTTCTTCTTTGGCTTGTAAGTAAATACTGTGATTTTCTTGCCCTTGCCGTTCTTGAGAACCTTAGCGTCAACGGTAGCATTAGCAGCGTCCTTGCCGGCTTTGAAGCCTTTGTCTGTGCTTACTGCAAGAACATTGTCAAATGTTACTTTGCTGTCAGCGTCAACACCGAGCTTTTCGATGTAAAGAACATCGCCTTCGGCAACTTTGTACTGCTTTCCGCCTGTTACGATAACTGCGTACATAAGTATATAATCTCCTTCATAAGTCTCGCTACGATAGGCGTGCGCAGGTGCGCAACTTCACTGCCCATAATATGCGGCTTAATTATTATAACAGAATAATGTAAAAAGTCAATGTTTTTTTATATTTTTTATGTTTCAATAAATGTCGGATTGTCTGTTCTCCCCAATATGTAATCTGTCGACACATTGTAGTAATCCGCAAGTGCCACAAGGTGCCTTATCGGCAGTTCGTTTGCCCCGCGCTCGTAGCGTGCATACATTGTTTGCGATGTTTCAAGCATTTGCGCTATTTCAAGCTGTGTCTTGTCGTTATCCTCCCTCAAGTCGCGAATTCTCTTAACAT
>CAVGLE010000137.1:604-3317 GCA_963630035.1 Mediterraneibacter torques | reverse complement strand
ACAGAGATTTGGGCGGAAAACTTATCACTGTCGGTTCCGACAGCCACTACTGTGACAAAATCTGCCGCGGTATCGATAAGGGATATGATATTCTTAAGGATTTAGGTTACGAATATTTTACGATTTTTGAGGCACGAGCGCCTAAATTAATCGAAATCAAATAAATTATATTAATACGAGAGAGGATATTATGGATAAATTATTATATTTGCTTGAAAAAAATCCAAGATTGACTAATGCCGAGCTTGCAGTAATGCTCGGATTGACAGAAGAAGAGGTAGCCGCAAAAGTCCGTATGTATGAAGACTCCGGCGTTATCAAGGGCTACAGAGCACTTATTGATAAAGAAAAGGCTCACGCTCAAACCGTCACAGCTTTGATTGAACTTAAAGTTCAGCCTAAATTTGGTCACGGGTTTGACGAGGTTGCAAACAGAATTGCAAAACTTGACGAGGTTGAGAGCGTATATCTCATCAGCGGCGGCTACGATCTTTGCTGCATCGTAGAGGACAAATCTTTTGAAGAAGTTGCAATGTTTGTCGTTAAAAGACTTTCTCCTCTTGAAGATGTTGTTTCAACCGCTACGAACTTTATTCTTAAAAAATACAAGGAACAGGGAGTATTGTTCACTCAAAAGCAAAAGGATGACAGGGGGACAATCTCGCTGTGATAAATTATGATGAATTTTTGAATAAAAGACTTGTTGATGTTAAGCCGTCGGGCATCAGGAAGTTTTTCGCAATTGCCGAAGAGATGGATAATGTAATTTCTCTCGGTGTAGGCGAGCCTGACTTTTTAACTCCCTGGCATATTAGACAAACAGGCATTGATTATCTTGAGCAGGGTCTTACGAGATATACGGCAAATGCGGGTTTAGCAGAGCTGAGAAATGAAATTTCAAACTTTTATGCCAGAAATTATCTTGTAAAATATGATCCAAAGAGTGAGGTGCTTGTTACTGTAGGTGGTTCCGAGGGCATAGACATGGCTATTCGCTCCATTATTCAGGAGGGCGACGAAGTGCTTGTAATCGAGCCGTCGTTCGTTTGCTACAAGCCAATCGTTGAAGTAAGCGGCGGTGTTGCTGTCCCTGTTCCGACTTATGAGAAAAATGATTTTAAGGTTACACCTGAAGATATAGAAAAGGCGGTTACAGATAAAACAAAGGCATTAGTTTTACCTTATCCTAACAACCCGACCGGTTCAATTCTCAATGCAGATGAGCTTGAAGCTCTTTCTGATGTGATTATCAAACATAATCTGTTTGTTATTTCGGACGAAATTTATGCCGCGCTGACATACACTCCGGAAGGACATACCACAATTGCATCTATTGACGGTATGCAAGAGCGAACAATCATTATCAACGGCTTTTCCAAAACATATTCAATGACCGGTTGGCGACTCGGTTACGCGCTCGGCCCGGCACCGATTATTAAGCAAATGACAAAACTTCATCAGTTTGCCATTATGTCTGCGCCGACAAATTCTCAATATGCCGCAATCGACGCATTGAGAAACGGTGATTTTGACATTATGAAAATGCGTGACGATTATGATATGCGCCGCAGGTTCACTGTTGACGGATTCAGGAAAATAGGACTTGATTGTTTTGAGCCGTTGGGTGCGTTTTATGTATTCCCGTGCATCAAATCAACCGGTCTTTCAAGCGAGGAGTTTGCCGAAAGATTGATTAAATCAAAGCGTGTTGCCGTAGTTCCGGGAGATGCATTTGGCGACAGCGGCGAAGGATATATAAGAGTTTCATACTGTTATTCAATAAATAATATTAAAGAGGCTATCGCAAGAATCGGCGAATTTGTTAAGGAATTAAAGAATGAAAATTAAGGTCAAGGCGTACGCAAAAATCAACTTAATGCTTGATATTGTTTCAACAAGAAATGACGGTTATCACGATTTGTTTATGATTATGCAAAGCATAGGGGTTTATGATACGGTTACAGTTGAGAAAATAAAAGGCTCAAAAATTGTGATTACCTGCAATATCGACGATATTCCATTAGATGAGAAAAACATCGCTTACAAAGCGGCTCAAGCATTTTTTAAGGCAAACAAAATAAAATCAAAGGGTATTCATATTGATATTAACAAAAAAATTCCGCATGCTGCAGGACTTGCAGGAGGAAGTGCAGACGGAGCTGCAGTTATAGTAGCACTCAACCGTCTTTATAAAACAAACTTAAGCGACGATGAGCTTTGCAAAATCGGCGTAACAGTCGGTGCAGATGTTCCGTTTTGCATTAAAGGCGGCACACTGCTCGCGCAGGGAATAGGCGATTTTTTAAGCAAGGTTAAACCTCTTCGCCAATGTTATATCACGATTGCAAAGCCCGATTGCGGAGTTAATACAGGCGCCGCATATCACAAATTCGACACCTGCGGCAAAATACATACTCCTGATAAATTCGGTATGCTTTGTGCCGTTCAGTCGCGGGATTTAAATACAATTTGCTCAAAAATGGAAAATGTCTTTGAGCAGTTTATTGAAGTTCCGAACAGAGTCGATATAAAACAAATAATGCGCTCACATAATGCGATAGGCACTTGTATGAGCGGCTCCGGTCCGACTGTTTTCGGAATTTTCAATACAAAAGATGATGCCGAATCTACGGTTGACGAGCTTAAGGAGTACTGCAAGGATGTTTTCGTTTGCAAACCTGTTTCAAGCGGATGCAAAATTGTTGAAATAAGT
>CAVGLE010000137.1:0-592 GCA_963630035.1 Mediterraneibacter torques | reverse complement strand
AACAGTGACAGCGAGGGCGACCAAAATCTAAAACTAAAGGTCAGAGATAAAATTTTATCTGTGTCGGATAAAATGTATAACGATTGCACCTCTGTCAACGATGCGGTTAATACGGCAAAAAACAATATTGATTTGTTTGAAAGCACAGCCGCAAAAGTCATCATCGACAACGGCTATACCTATCCCGTAAAGGCATATGTTACGAAAGAATATTTTGATACGCGAAAATATGATAATTTCACATTGCCGGCAGGGGAGTATGATAGTTTGAAAATTGAAATAGGCTCTGCAAAAGGACACAATTGGTGGTGCGTAATGTTCCCGAGTGTTTGTATTTCGGGATGCGTTGACGATTTTGACAAATCGCTTTCAAATGACGAAATAAAAATGATTACAGACGGAAAATATAAATACAAATTCAAGGTTGTTGAGGTGTATGAAAAAATAAAATCTAAAATTACATCTTGACATTTACTTTAAAATCAATTATTATATTTATCGATGTGCTGGTGTGGCGAAATCGGCAGACGCAAGGGACTTAAAATCCCTCGGTAGCAATACCGTACCGGTTCAAGTCCGGTCACCAGCACCA
>CAVGLE010000136.1:0-3416 GCA_963630035.1 Mediterraneibacter torques | reverse complement strand
CAATGTATAATATTAAATCCTTAATGTTGTTTTCTTCTTGCTTTTCGGTCGGAGAATGTTTATCCGAATCATTTGTATTTTGCTTGTCATTTTGGGATTGAATTTCAATTTTTCCTTTAACTATACCGGTTTCATCAGTGTTGATGTCGTTTTCATTGAGATAAGAAACAACCGATTCAATCGGAATAGCAAGCCCTATTCCTTCACTATCGGACATTTTATACGAATTTACACCGATTACTTGCCCTGTTTCATTCATCAAAGGACCGCCGCTATTTCCGGAATTAATGGCAGCATCGGTTTGAATGTAAGATTGAGAATTTACCTCACGGTCCTTGGAAGAAACAACGCCTTTTGTAAGGGTGTAAGCCATACTGTTTGGTGCGCCTATAGCGTAAACCTCATCACCGACCGCAATGTCATAACAAGGTTGTAGCGGAGTTAGCATTTCTTCCGATTTTACACATAAAACCGTAATGTCGAGATTATTATCAATACAATAAATTTCGGCAGAAAATTGTTCTCCGCTATATGTGGTAATTATAATTGATTTTTCATTTGCAATGACATGTGCATTAGTGATAATACAATTTTCTCCGATTGCAAACCCGCTTCCTAACGAATTGCCGGATTTTATAACAAAAATTGAGTTATAAGTTGTTTCGGTATCAAATCCTATTGCAAACACCGAAACGGAATTGGCGAGCATTATCACTAAAACACCAATTAACAATATTATTTTAGATAAACGCTTCACAATAATGCTCGCCTCCGAAATTACTTTGTATTAAATACTAAAACCGAATTACCAATGGATATTGCATCGCCCTGGCGAAGAACATGTCGATTTGTTTTCATACCGTTAACGACTGTTCCCATCGGGGTACCGCAGTCATTAAGTACATATTTGCTACCCTCAAGTACAATATCACAGTGATGAGGTCCGACAAGCTTGTCCTTGAAAAGAACGATTGTATTCTTACCGTTGTTGCCGATGCTTGTTGTTCCGGCAAAAACAAGATATTCCTTGCCTTCAAATTCACCGCGGATAACTTTAAGCCATGCTTGCTTTGCAAACTGCTCAAGTAATCCGACACCAACACCGATTAAAATACCCATAATTACAATTGCAACTCCGCGAGCCACAACATCATTCGGTATGATATCACAAACATAATTAAACAAGAATCCGCCTAAGAATCCACCGCCAAGACCACCGATGCCGCAGAAAATCAATCGTTTCTTTTCCGGTTTGATTAAACCAATAGCAATACCGATACCAAGTCCCATTACAGCCCATCCGAGTCCGCGAATAAACGCTGCCGCAAAATCCGACGGATCTTCTCCGAGCATCGTCGAGTACATCCATTGTGCCAAATATCCACTGACAAATCCAAGAGCAAGTGATACTCCTGCACCGATAGCACCATATTTGAATGCTTTTTCTTTTGAGCCGTAGAATACACCTTCTCCTATTCCAAGGAACAATCCAATAAATAAAGCTAAAACTGCCGACCAAACACCGGTACTTGCTCTTTGAACAGTCTTCATTGCATCTAACATATCATCTTCGTCAGAATCAAATTCATTGCTATAAGAATCTTCTAAATCGTCCATTGCATCAGAATAATATGATGTTGCATTTGTTGTATTACCGTCGTTATATTCTTCAAGTGCTTTATTATAGTTTTCATAATAACTTGAAAGGTGAGAATATCCCATAATATCGGCAACAAACGGTTGGCTATCATTACTATTTGCTAACTCGGAAATTCCAAATCCTACAAATGCACCGATAAGCGCCCAAAGCAAACCTTTAACAAGAATTGTCTTAAAGTTTACTTTTCCACCCTTGACAGTTCCTCCGTGTGATACGGTTTGCATTCTTTGAGCTGTCGGCACAAACTCAATACCCGCAAGTTCTTCTGCGGTAATTTCAAAATCGTTTTCATTTGATTTTTCCGCTACCGCCACAGCTGTGGTGGGTGTGAGGTTTGAAACTGTTTCGGAATTTTCATCCATTTTACCGCCGTTGTCATCGAATAAGTCAATTTCAACGGTATCTTTGGCAGAAGCATAATCTGCAATATTGAGTTCAACATTACCTACCGGGAATAAGTGCTTGTTATCCATTGCCCATTGTGCCGCATCGGCAGAAAGCGGGCTGTACGAGTTCCAAGATTTATACTGAATCATATCACCGATATTTATAATAATATCGGATAAAGATTCGCCTGCGCCCCAAATATCACCTATACAAATTTGACCGTCACGGAAATTCGGGTGCCAAATCGGGGTGGTGATTTTACAAATCGGTTTATATCTCGGATAATCTGCATGAAGGGTTATTTCAACCTCATGCCTTCCGAGAGTTTCGATTCTTCCGTCGGGAAGTAAATATATACCGTTTACAAAATATGTAATATGATATTTTTCCGGCGGTTCCTCTCCGATAGGAGTAACAATAATATTCTTATGTCCTGCAAAGTCTTTTTTTACTTGCTCATAATCGGACATAAGTCTGCGTTCTCTTGCTGTCATATCTTTTCCTCCAATCCATCAAAAACTTCTTTTTCGTCGCCCGAAAATTCAAAATATATTGTTTCCATGCCGACTTTTGCACCGATAATGTGCAAAAGCGGAATTCCGGTTTCAAAAGGAGTTTTATCAAGGAAATTCTCGCTGCCGTCTATTTTGTGAATACTGTCAAATGACATTTGATTACCGCACTTAGAGCAGGTAAGCATTTCGCCCTTTAACTTATGTACCGGCATATACATATCTTTTTTCTCCCCGCAGGAACAGTAGGCAATTGTAGTAATATCTCTATCTAATGTTATTACTGCGTTCTCTCCGAGTTCATTGCGAATTTCGGACAATACCACTCTCCAGGTAACAGACTTAACCGACCACGGCTTTTCTATAATTTTTTCGTAGGTATCATGGCTCATACAGTCCTCTTTGCGTTGATATTCAACAACATAAGAGTCGTGTGTAAGACCGTTAAAAACATATCCTTTTCCTGCAAGAGTCGGCAAGTCGCGGTCTGAATGCAGAAGTTTCAGCATTTCCTGTACCTGAATACCGGCAATAATAGATGAAGATGTAGGTGTTGTGGGAATTTTACCGGATGCCATTTCCTCATGCGTTAATAATGCGCATGATTTACGCTTGTTGATGAGCTGCCAATCCGTATCGGTCATGGTACATTCATAGCAAGCGCCCTTACCGGGAACAAAAACGCGGGCAAAACCGTTTAATACTTCAATAGCGCCGTCAACCCATGGCTTATCAACTTTATAACAGGACTGATTGATAGAAAGCCGCGCCTCACGGTTATCAAGTCCACCGAGTACCACATTCATACGGCGAAAAACGCCAAGTCCCACATCATCAATGATATTTGCGATAAATGC
>CAVGLE010000135.1:512-3446 GCA_963630035.1 Mediterraneibacter torques | reverse complement strand
CGTCATATCGGTCAAAATGTTCGTTGTTGCGAACAATGCTGTTCAATAAGAAAAAGTCATTTTGCAATTTACAACCCAACATATATTTGTACAAATCCGTATTTTTATCAACAGATGTCAGCATTGTCGAGTAAGCGATTTGACAATCCGAAATCATTCTTTCCGTAAGTTTGCCGGAAATTGCACTGTTGCCGTTTCTGAAATAAATATAGTATTTACTGTTTGTAAGCACTATTTTTTCGGAATTTTTGTACAAAAAAGTATTCAGCATTATGTCTTCACTCATAACTAAATGTTCCGGCAGATCATCCGGCAAATTGTTAAAAAGCTCGGCACGATATATTTTTGCCCATAAAGACCACAAAAAATCGGGGAAATTATCCTTTAATACCTTTGAAAACGTATATTCAGTCGTTACTTCATTGGGCACCTCTTGCTCAACAAAAGTTTCGCCTGCATTGACGGTATAAGCACAGCAACCTGCAACATCAGCGTCGGTTTTTCTTTGCAAGTCAACAAGCGTGCTTATCATATCTTTTAAAATCCAGTCATCGCTGTCAACAAATGAAAAGAAAATGCCGCTTGCATTTGCAATACCTGCATTTCTTGCAGTGGAAACGCCGCCGTTTTTCTTGTGAATCACACGAATGCGCGAATCTTTTTCAATCCAAGAATCGCATATTACAGAGCTGTTGTCTGTCGAACCGTCATCAACAAGAATAATTTCCAAACGCTCATATGTTTGCTCTGCTATGCTTTGTATGCATTTATCAAGATACATTTCTGCGTTATATACCGGAACGATTACCGATACCAAAGGATTTTCATTCATAAAAAGGCTCCATATCAAAAATACCGGAGAATGACATAATATATGTTGCTATTCCTCGGTATTTCCACGATTTATGATTTGTATTCTGACTGTTAAAAAAAGGGCAACCTCACAATAAATAATTATGCGATTTTTCAGCGTCTGCACGATTTCCTGCATCAATTGGTGTAAAATTGGTGTATTGGTGTAGGTTTTTCTGTTGCTTCACACCCCAAAAACCGCTAAAACACTGGGTTTCTGAGTGTTTTATTTCTCTAATGTCTTCATTGTAGGAAAGAGGAGGACATCGCGAATTGAATAGCTGTCGGTAAGGAGCATTACAAGTCTGTCGATGCCGATGCCCAAGCCGCCCGTAGGAGGCATACCGTATTCGAGAGCGGTAACAAAATCGTGATCGATCATATTAGCCTCGTCGTCGCCTGCCTCGCGAAGCTTCATTTGAGCTTCAAATCTGCCCATTTGGTCGATTGGGTCATTAAGTTCGGAATAAGCGTTACCGTATTCGCCGCCGAGAATGAAAAGCTCAAATCTCTCTGTAAGAACAGGACAATCGGGCTTTCTCTTTGTGAGCGGAGAAACCTCAACCGGATAGTCCATAATAAATGTTGGCTGAGTAAGATTTTTCTCAACAAATTCCTCAAAAAAGCTGTTGAGAATATCGCCCCAAGTTGCCTTGCCGGGTTGAATTTCAATTTCTTTTTCCTTTGCAACGGCGATTGCCTTTTCGTTGTCACTCATAAATGAGCTGAAATCAACGCCGCTGTATTCCTTAACCGCGTCAATCATAGTCAAACGGCGAAACGGAGTTTCAAGGTCAATCTCAGTGCCGTTGAAAACGATATGAAGGCTGTCGCAAACCTCGTCAGCGGCATTGCGGATAAGTGCCTCGGCAATATCCATCATTCCGTGATAATCGGTGAATGCCTGATAAAGTTCAATACAGGTAAACTCCGGATTGTGGCGAACATCCATACCCTCGTTACGGAAGTTTCTGCCGATTTCATACACACGCTCCATACCGCCGACGATAAGGCGCTTTAGATAAAGCTCGGTAGCGATACGAAGATACATATCCATATTGAGTGTATTGTGGTGAGTGATGAACGGCCTTGCGGCTGCACCGCCCGGAATTGTATTCAAAATCGGTGTTTCAACCTCAATAAATCCGAGATTGTCAAGATAGTTACGAATAGAAGTGATGATTTTTGAACGCTTGATAAATGTATCCTTAACATCGGGATTCATAATCATATCAAGGTATCTTTTTCTGTATCTTGTATCTGTATCCGTCAAACCGTGGAATTTTTCGGGCAACGGAAGAAGAGATTTTGAAAGGAGCCTGATTTGTTTTGTGTGAATGGAAACCTCGCCCGTTCTTGTTTTGAAAACAAAGCCGGTTATTTCGACAATATCGCCGATATCCCAAGTTTTAAACTCCTTGAAAACATCCTCGCCGACATCGTTCATACGAACATAGGCTTGTATTCTGCCGTTTCTGTCCTGAATATCGACGAAGTTTGCCTTGCCCATATCGCGCCAAGTCATAATTCTGCCTGCGATTGTGACATCCTTTTCCTCAAGTTCGTCAAAATGAGCCTTGATTTCGTCGCTGTGGTGGGTTTGGGTTGCAAGTGTGATTTCAAACGGGTCCTTGCCTGCGTCCTGAAGAGCCTTGAGCTTGTCTATTCTGATTTGCTTTTGCTCATTTTCGGAAAGAACAACCTCTGCCATCGTCATTTGAGCGGCATTGGCATTGTTGCCGATTTTTTCGATAATTTCGAGTGCCTGTGCCTCATCATCAGCTTCGCCCTCAAGAGCAACTGCGCCGGTTTGGAGAAAAAGAGTATATTTAACCTTGTCGCCGTTTTGCTCAACAAGATATTTCGGATTTGTCTTTTCCTCGTCGTTTTGAAGCGTGTTTTGAACCTTCATTCGGCTGTTTTTCTTAACAGCCTTTACACCTCTTTTACAAGCATCCTCTTTATCAAAAATGGGAGATTTGCCCACTGCTTTTTCATCTATCAAAAATTCAAAAGTGAAAGTGCCGTCACCCTTCTTGGTGATTTCAAACTTTCCTGCCATAAAATTATACCTCTGTCAAA
>CAVGLE010000135.1:0-502 GCA_963630035.1 Mediterraneibacter torques | reverse complement strand
AAATCGATATTTCCGACCGGAGCTTCAACCGTAACGGTTTCGCCGATTTTTGCGCCGATAAGGCCCTTGCCTACCGGGCTGTCCTCGGAGATTTTGCCCTGTGCCGGATTTGATTCGCTGAAGCCTACGATTTGATAAACAACCTTGGCATTGTCTGCCTTGCGGATAACAGTTACCGTTGAGCCTACGGAAACAGTATCCTTATCTGTTGATTCAACAACTACTGCGTGGTCGAGCTGATATTCAAGGTCTTGGATACGGGCCTCGATTTTAGCCTGTTCCGATTTTGCTTCATCATATTCGCTGTTTTCTGAAAGGTCACCGTATGAGCGAGCGATTTTAAGTTTTTCCGCAATGTCGATACGGCCTTCTGTCTTTAACTGTTCAAGTTCTGCCTCAAGCTCAGCCTTGCCGGCTGCTGTCATCTTAAAAGTCTTTGCTGGCATATGAATTAACTCCTTTGTATTATAAAAATGCATTTTTTAACCCTTTAATTATATAT
>CAVGLE010000134.1:1365-3450 GCA_963630035.1 Mediterraneibacter torques | reverse complement strand
ATTAATTTGAAATATATAATTTTTGATCTTGAATGGGATAATTATTATAATTATAAAACTAAAAATTCAATCAATGAAATTATTGAAATCGGTGCGGTTAAATTAAATGACTGTCTCGAAATCGTTGACACATATAAGCAACTTATTAAGCCCCGTTATTTAAAAAAACTTTCTAAAAGATGCACTGATTTAACTAAAATTTCTTATGATGAAATGATTAAATGCGGCGTTTTCTTTGAACAGGCGATTGATGATTTTAAAAAATGGAGTGCTTTTGATGACGAAACTGTTTTTTTAAGCTGGAGTATGTCGGATATGTACGCTCTTGCATACTATTATTCTGTTGTTTTCGGAAACTGTAAAATTGATTTTATCAAGCATTTTTGCGATGCTCAGCAGTATTGTATGGCATATGTGCCTGTTGATAAGCGTCACGGTAACAATCAGCTCAGCCTTGCCTATTGTGCAGAAGTTTTCGGTGTTAAAACCGATACGGATAAATTACACCGCGCACTTACGGATTGCTATGTTACCGCAGATTGTTTAAAAAGCGTTTTTGATATAAATACTTTCGGCAAATACATCAGCGATTGCGATCGTGTATTTTTTGAGAGGCTTTTATACAAGCCGTATTTGATTGTAAATCCGCATACCGACATTTTTGATATTGATTCGGTTGTTTTGCGTTGCCCTGAGTGTAATTCTGTTTTAAACGGTTCAAAAGATGTTTCGGTAAAAAACAAGTCATTCAGTTTTGCCGCAAAATGCAATAAATGCAACAAGCCGTACTGGGCATTTGTAAGAGCAAAAAAGACATATGACAATGTTGAGATTAAACAAAAGCTTATTGTAATGAATAAAAGAAAGGCAAAGCATTATCAATAAATTGTAAACTTTTTTTGTATTGTTAAATTTTTCTTTATTTTTTAAATTAATTATTATATAATAGCATTAACCTTTATGACTTTTAAGGAGGATTTATATGGCATCAAATGATTATGATGATTTGCTCGAATCATTTATGAATAACTCTCAAAAAGTATATAACGATGATAAAAACGCTCTCGAAAAGAGCAAAGGCAAACTTCCGAGCTCATACAGCGTTTCGTCTAATGACGATAAAAGGGGCGACAAGTCACGGAAAAAATCGAAAGGTGCAAAGTCGTCAAAATCAATCGGAGGTAAAAAAGCACCGCAAACTCCTGCCGGAAAATTTTTCAGCGGAGTAGGTAAGTTTTTACTTGCACTTATTATGATTTGCGCCGTTGTGTTTGTCGTTTGCTTTTCCGTTATCACGATTTACGGCTACAGTGTTGTTTACGGCGACCCTGTCTTTAATCTCAGTGAAGAGGCTTCAAGTCAAAATCAAACATCATTTATTTACGGTGAAAACAGCAAGGGCGATTTGGTCGAGATTACAAGACTTCACGGCGAGGAAAACAGAATTTGGCTTGATATAAACGATATGTCCGAATATATGCCAAAGGCATTTATCGCAATCGAGGACGAGCGTTTTGAAAAACACCACGGCGTTGACTGGAAGCGTACAATCGGTGTTGCCGTAACCTTGAACGGTCAGGGAGGCTCAACCCTTACACAGCAACTTATCAAAAACCTTACCGATGAAAATCAGGTTACTTTTGTTCGTAAGTTTAATGAAATACTTTCTGCTCTCAATCTTGAAAAGAATTATTCTAAAGAAGATATTATCGAGGCTTATTTAAACACAATTTACCTTTCACACGGTTGTTACGGTGTTAAAACCGCTGCCGAAACATATTTCGGCAAGGAGGTAAAAGACTTAAATATTGCAGAGTGCGCCTCAATAGCGGCAATTACACAGTATCCAACATACTATGACCCGCTTTTAAATCCTGAAAACAATAAGGAACGCCAAAAGCGAATCCTTAAGAAAATGCTTGAATGCGGTTATATTACACAGGAGCAATATAATGAGGCGTTAAATTATAAACTCGTTTATACAAATTCTAAGGATTACAAAGGCAGTCAAGTTAAAACAACATCTACCAAAAAGAATGATGAAACAATCAACTCTTATTATACCGACTATGTAATCGACGAGGT
>CAVGLE010000134.1:0-1355 GCA_963630035.1 Mediterraneibacter torques | reverse complement strand
TTAAAAATCTATTCTGCGGTTGATTTTGATGTTCAGAATGCTATTGAAGATGTTTATGAGAACTACAGAAAGATGCCCGATGAAACAGTTCAGGGTGCTTGTGTTGTAATGGATTATAAGGGTAGAATTTTGGGCATTGTCGGCGGCACCGGCAAAAAGAAAGCCAACCGTGTCCTCAACAGAGCTTCACAGTCCGAGCGTCAGCCGGGTTCTACAATCAAACCGCTTTCTGTTTACGGCCCGGCTATAGAAAAAAGCCTTCAGGACGACAGCACTAACATTTATTGGTCAACAATACTCAAAGACGCACCACTGATGAAAATTAACGGAAAAATGTGGCCTACCAATGAGGGCGGCTCATATTCCGGCAGCAGTATGACGTTGCAAAAGGGACTTGCAGATTCACGCAACACAATATCCGCAAGAACGCTTGATATGATCGGTGTTGATTATTCGTATGACTTTATTACAAATAAGTTTCATATTTCAACTCTTGACCCAGTTGCCGATGTTGACTATGCGCCTATGGCTACAGGCTCACTTACAAACGGTGTTACCACTCTTGAAATGACAACTGCTTATCAGGCATTCGGTAACGGCGGATATTATTACGAGGCTTATGCTTATTATAAGATTGAGGACTCAAAGGGTAATGTTCTTATCGAAAAAGAGCCTGAAACAACAAAAGAAGAGGCTCTCAGCGAAAACAGCGCAGGCGTTATGAACAAGCTCCTGCAAACCGTTATGACTTCAGGTACCGGTCGCTATTATAAAATCAGCAATGTTGAATGTTTCGGTAAAACAGGTACAACATCGGATTCCAAAGACCGTTGGTTTATGGGCGGTACTCCGGAATATATGTGCGGTGTGTGGTATGGCTATGATACTCCTAAAGAAGTAAGGTACAGTTTATCATACAACCCGAGCGGAACGCTTTGGAACCTTGTTATGAAAAATATTTATGAAGCAAAGGGTACCAAGAAAAAAGAATTTACAATACCTAAGGGTGTAGTTCATAAGGAATACAGTTCCTCAAATGGAATGCTTTGCAGCGGAACCGGCAATTGGGGCTGGTTTGATGAAGATAATCTGCCTGCAAGAACATCGTATTCGGGAGGTTCCGGATCAGGCTATACGCGCAGACAATCATCATCCGGTTCATCAGGTTCATCGGGCGGAAGCGGTGAAGGCAGCACTTCCTCGGCAGGAACAACACAAGCTGAACAAACAGAACCGGCTCAAACGGAACCTGCACAGACAGAACCCGAAACAGAAGGTAAAAAAGAAGAATAGTTGAAAAACAGGAAAACAAATAAAAAGTTTTCCTGTTTTAATCTGTTTAGTGATATATTAGG
>CAVGLE010000133.1:0-3671 GCA_963630035.1 Mediterraneibacter torques | reverse complement strand
AACAAAAAATTAACTCCGCATCAAATGATACGGAGTTAAAATAAAAGTTAATTACTTAATGTATTCTTTAACTTTTGCTGCCTTACCTACTCTGTCACGGAGATAGTAAAGCTTAGCTCTTCTAACCTTACCGGTACGAACAACCTGAACATCAACAACATTAGGTGAGTGAAGCGGGAATACACGCTCGATGCCAACGCCGTAAGATACACGACGAACTGTAAATGTTTCAGAAACGCCTGAACCTCTCTTTGCGATTACAGTGCCCTCGAACATCTGAATTCTTTCTCTCTGACCCTCGCGAATGTTGACTGATACCTTTACTGTATCACCGATTGCGAATTTAGGTGTTTCGGCTTTTGTTGAATCCTGTGCGATTACTTTAAGTGCGTCCATTTTAATTCCTCCTTGTTGTTTATGAGATGTTCATATCAACAAATAAGTTGAAAGCGGACCATCCTAATTAAATGCGAAACGCTGCGTTTAAACTCGTTGCAGAAGCAGCAACGGAACAAATGCTGATATATAATAGCATAATGTTGCATAAAATGCAAGTGTTTTATTTATATTCTTTAAAATCTTTTGTCAAAAGCGAAATACGAGAGATGGATTTCCATTCGTAATCCATTTCAATAAGCCTCAAAAGCGTATCAAACAAAAGTATCGGGTTGAGGTTTTTATCCGGTCCGGCACAAAGTCGCGTGTTAATAACGACATTATCTCCTCTGACAGATGTTTTGTACTTAACGATAAATTCTTTGATGTTGGATTCTTTGAGTATTCTCCTCTTGCCTTTTTTTGCTTTTTTCAGTGCCAATATTTCGTCTGATGCGAAAACTGCATTGATTTTTTCAAGTGCCGCTTGATTGTCGGCAAACTCTATTTTAAAAACATAGTCGCTGTAGCCGATTTCGTGGCAGTCGAGAAAATCGCCATACACATCGACGACTCTTATACCTTCGGGCAAAGTATCGTTGAGTCTTTTTTTGACCTCGTCGTTTGTAATATCGTCGAGAATCCTAATATCAACGCTTTCGCAAAGGCTTTCGACTCCGAGTGAGAGCGGAAGCGAAAAGCTCATAAACGGGCGCGGATTGAATCCCTCTGTGTACCAAAGATTGATTTTTGCCCGTGCAATTGCTCTTGAAAAGGCACGGTTTATATCAAGATGGCTGATATATTTTGCTCTGTCGGTTTTGGCAAATCTAATTCTTATTTCTCGCATCGCAGTGCCCTCCGTTAAGCATATTTGCACCGCAACCTGCACATTTTATGCGGCAATGCGGAGTGGTTACATTTTCATGCGCTTTAATATTCTCACGCTCGAGGAATTTCCTCGTAATGCCGTAATCGAGGTGATCCCACGGCAAAAGCTCGCTGAAATCGCGGCGCCTTTGAGTGTAAAAATAAGGGTCTATGCCGTTTTTCTTAAAAGCATCCATCCAAACATCGAATTTGAATTGCTCGTCCCAAGAATCGAATTTACAGCCGTTTTTAAACGCGTCATAAAGAACGGCGGAAAGCCTTCTGTCGCCCCTTGCGAGAACGCCCTCAAGAAGTGACGTCGGTGTTTCGTGATATGAAACTTTAATCTTTTTTGTGGGAATTGATTCAAGCAAATGCTTTTGCTTTGCGCGCAACGACTCCATAGTGTCCTCAGGTTCCCATTGAAACGGAGTAAACGGCTTTGGAATGAAAGATGAACAGGAAATCGAAACTTGAACGCTCGTTCCCTTTTGTCGGTTGGGATTAGTTGCGAAAGCCTCAACAACCTTCATGCCCAAATCGGCAATGCCCTCAATATCCTCCATCGTTTCGGTCGGCAATCCCATCATAAAATAGAGCTTAACCGTAGTCCAGCCGTTGTCAAATGCTTTATTGCAGGTGCGCATTACCTCTTCTTCGGTAACATTTTTGTTGATGACATCGCGCATACGCTGTGTGCCTGCCTCGGGTGCAAATGTGAGACCGCTTTTTCTAACCTTGTTGAGTTTATCCGCAAGCTCGTCTGAAAAGTTATCCACACGAAGGCTCGGCAGTGAAAGATTGATTTTTTCTTTAACAGTCCAATCAATCAGTGAAGTCAGCATTTCATTTACATGAGAATGATCAGAGGTCGAAAGTGAGCAAAGCGAAACTTCGTCATATCCTGTTGATTCGATAAGTGCTTTAGCCTGCTTATTTATTGTTTCGACACTTTTTTCTCTTATTGGACGATATATAAATCCTGCCTGACAAAAGCGACATCCTCTGATACATCCTCTGAAAATTTCTTCAACGGCACGATCGTGAACAATCTCAATAAACGGAACGACAAAGGACGTAGGATAATAAACACTGTTCATATCGTTTACTACAGCTTTTTTCACCTTTTCAGGTGCGCCGTTGATAGGTTTAAGTTCTTTCAGAGTGCCGTCATCGTTATAAGAATCAACATAAAATGACGGAACATAAATGCCGCGTATATCCTTTGCCTTTGAAAGAAAATACTGTTTGCTTTTTCCTGATTTTTTACATTCTTTAAGAAGATCGAGAACCTGATTTGTAGAATCTTCACCGTCGCCTAAAAAAACAAGGTCACAGAAATCGGCAATAGGCTCAGGGTTACAAGCGCACGGACCGCCTACGCAAACAAGGGGAGCAAGCTCGCTTCTGTCTTTAGAATAAAGCGGAATATCGGCTAAATCAAGCATGTTTAAAATATTTGTATATGAAAGTTCATATTGAAGTGTAAAGCCGATAATGTCAAAATCCTTAATATAATCGCCGGATTCAAGAGCGAAAAGCGGAATATTATTCTTGCGCATTTGTTCTTCCATATCAAGAGCCGGAGCAAAAACACGCTCACACCAAGCATCGTCACGGTCATTCACAAGACCGTAAAGTATTTTCATACCCAAATGGCTCATACCTATTTCATAGGTATCGGGAAAGCAAAAGGCATATCTTATATCGACTTTTTCAGGGTCTTTTATAACGCTGTTAAGTTCGCCTCCGGAATATCTGCCCGGCTTTTGAACATATTGAAGAATTTTTTCAACTTCTTTTTTTAACATAAAATCACCTTGCCGCCCTTTTATTCAAATGAATTATTGAATGCGTAAGCAATCGCATACAACGCAATTAATGTAAGGGACGGATTTTTTAAAATAACAGAAAATACAAAAATCACAACAACAGTTATTGCGGAAATAACACACAATACTTTGTTACCGATATTAAAACTGAAGATATTGGATAGTATAAGTTTTAAAATTCTGCCGCCGTCAAGCGGATAAACAGGCAGTAAATTAATTACGGCAAGAGCAATATTTATATCCTGTTTAACGCCGAAAAGTGCAAAACAGACATTAACAAGTACACCTGCCGCAAGAACAAAAAATGTTTTTGCAATACCGAGTGTACAGTTGTATTTAAGGCCTATGCCATAATAAGATATTGTGATTTTATCGGCAACGCCGCCGCAAATCAGCAATGCAACCAAATGACCTGTCTCGTGCAATGCACTAAACGCCAAAACATAAAGCACATTGTTTTTTTGAAATATTACGGCAAGCGCAATCACAATAAAAAAAGGAAATTCAATTTTAATAATTGTTTTGCCGATTTTTAAAATCAAAATATCACCAATAAATACTACGGCAAATATTTTAATATAATCACTTTTTGTC
>CAVGLE010000132.1:0-3681 GCA_963630035.1 Mediterraneibacter torques | reverse complement strand
TTTCCTTATACGGTGCGAACCGGTGTCCGACAGCAAATAGACTTGTTCAATATCGGTTTTGAAAATTTTATATTTTGAAAGTGCTGAAATATTAGGCATTTTTATCAAATACTTTTTTTCAAGTTCAACATTTTCCAAAATAGACTTGATTTCACGCTCAATATTATCAAGGGCATTCAAGTCGTCAATAAATCTGAAATGATGATGACCCACCCAATAATCAAGAAAGTTTTCTGTTTGATTTTCAATTTTCCCGATATAAAAAACAGCGTCATAGTGCGCCCAAAAATCAATCAAATTTGTATTTGATTTGATTTGCTCCGATGAATCATAAACAGGAATAAAGCAAAATTTTTTATTGTGCTTTTTGTTCAAAATCGGGAGCAATTCCTCGATTTGCTTTTTTTCGGTGCCCGTCAGGGCAATTTGTGTAATATCACTCATTAAATCACCTTGTATATTATAAAATAACAATGCCCGAAAGTAAAGGGATACTTTCGGGCATCGGTCAAACTTCTATTTCTTTTATATTAAATTCGTTTCCGCGCAGTAGATAAGTTTCGTCGCTGCCGCAATACGGGCATATTTTGCCGTGTTCAACGGTAGAATATGATTTGTTGCAACTTTCGCACAAAGTTATTGCATCTATCCGTTCAATACGCAGTTCACAATCCGTAAGCATTTCGTGCTTTTGCACCGCCCATTTCCAAACATCAAGCAAATATTCGGGAATAACTGTGGAAACCTCGCCGATTTCAACAGTTACCGAGTGAATGTGAGAAACATCGTTTTGCTTTGCAACATCCTCAACCGCGTCAATCACATAGAATACAACTCCAAGCTCGTGCATAGGGGTTATTCATCCTTTCCGATTGATTTGCGGAATGCTTTGTATTTTTCGTTATATTCTTTAACCTCTTTCGGCTGATACTTGATGGCGATTTTAGCACCGCGCTTAGCCGCATAAGGAAGAATATATTTAAACTTATCCTCAGCCTTAACCATTTTGGAAGCCTCGGGGTGAGTGCGATGGAGTTTTATTGCATCAAATTCGCACTTTGTTGTGCAAACACCGCAACCGATACATTTATTCGGGTCAACAACAGATGCGCCGCAGCCGAGGCAACGCGATGTTTCGATTCTGACCTGCTCCTCGGTTAGTGTTTTATGTGCATCTCTGAATGACATCTTGCTGTCGATTGAGGTGTCGAATCCTGCTTCTTGGCGTTGCGCCTTATCGTAAGAATTAGGGTCAAGCATAATGTTGTTTTTATCAAGCTCGATAAATTCACGGCGGTTTTTGCCGATTGTCATGCTTGTGTGCGGCTGAACAAATCTGTGGAGCGAATCGGCAGCGCACTTGCCCTGCTCAATCGCATTGATAACAAATTTAGGTCCTGTATAAACATCGCCGCCGACAAAAATTTCAGGCTGTGCGGTCTGATATGTCAAAGCGTCGGCAACCGGATAATTGCCGTGCCAAAATTCAACCTTGGTATCCTTAAGAAGTTCGCCCCATTCGATTGACTGACCGATTGCAAACACAACATTGTCTGCATCGAGAGTCATCGTTTCATTTTCATCATAAAGCGGCGAGAATTTCTTAGTTTCAGGGTCAACGGTTCTGACACATTTTTTAAATACAACCGCCTTTACCCTGTTATTTTCGTCCTTAATAATTTCTTTAGGACCCCATGAATTGCAGATTGCAATATCCTCTTCGAGTGTTTCAGTGATTTCATCAACAGATGCAGGCATTGTATCCCTTGATTCAAGACAAACCATTGAAACCTCGTCAGCACCGAAGCGGTGAGCTGTTCTTGCACAGTCAACGGCAACATTACCGCCGCCGATAACAACTACCTTGCCGTTCATTTTTTGATTTTGATTTTCGGTTGCAGAGTGAAGGAAATCCACGGCGATTTGAATACCGTCTGCATCCTCGCCGTCAACGCCCGGCAATCTGCCGCCCTGACAGCCGATGGCAATATAAAATGCCTTGTATCCCTGCTCCTTAAGTTCGGCGATTGTAACATCTTTGCCGACTTCAACGCCGCATTTAATTTCAACACCGAGTTCCTTGATAATGTCAATTTCGGCATCAATTACATCTTTTTCAAGTTTGTATGACGGAATACCGTAGCGCATCATACCGCCCGGTTTTTCGCTTTTTTCAAATACAGTCGGCAAATATCCCTTTGTTGCAAGATAATATGCACATGACAAACCTGCAGGACCTGCGCCGATAATTGCGATTTTCTCGTCCCAATGTTTTTTTCTGTTTGACGGAATAACAACAGGCGGAACATATCTTGTTTCGCTGTTCATATCCTGCTCGGCGATAAATTTCTTAACAGCGTCGATAGAAACGGCTCTGTCAACAGTGCCTCTTGTGCAGGCATCCTCGCAAAGATGATTGCATACTCTGCCGCAAACAGCCGGGAATGGGTTATCCATTTTAATAAGAGCGAGAGCCTCTTTATATTTACCCTGCGCCGCCTTTTTGAGATAGCCTTGTACCGCTACATGGGCAGGGCAAGCGGTCTTACACGGAGCCGTGCCGGTATCATAGCAGTTGATTCTGTTATTATCTCTGTAATCCTCATCCCATTTATCTTCGCCCCACTTTGTGTAATCCGGCAATTCGTGGCGCGGATATACAACAGGACCGGATTTTGTGCAAAGCTTTTGACCGAGTTTAACTGCACCTGCCGGGCAATACTCAACGCATTTGCCGCAAGCAACGCAATCCTTTTCCTCAACCTTTGCGGTATAAGCCGAGCGCGACATATTCGGTGTGTTGAAAAGCTGTGATGTTCTCAAAGCATTGCAAATATTGACATTACAGTTGCAGATGCCGAATATTTTATTTTCACCGTCGATATTTGTAATTTGGTGAACAAAGCCGTTATCTTCCGCATTTTTTAGAATTTGCATAGCCTCATCATATGTAATGTTGTGACCTTTGCCGGTTTCGACGCAGTAATCGGCAAAATCTCCGACACCGATGCACCAGCCGTAATCGTCATCGCCGCAACCTTCTTCAAGGACTGCACGCGACGCACGGCATGAACAACGACCCACGCCGATTTTACTTTCATATTTTTTGAGCCAGTACGAAAGGTGTTCTATATCAACTGACTGATTTTCCATTGAAATTGCTTTTTCAACCGGAATTACATGCATTCCGACGCCTGCACCGCCGAGCGGTACCATTTGGGTAATGCCTGCAAGCGGAACAAATGTCATTCTTTCAAAGAAAGAAGCAACTGCAGGGTGTTCCTTAAGTCTGTGATTATCGCCGTTTTCGTCCTCTTCCATATTGAAAAGCTCTGCCGAACCCGGAACGAACATCGGTAAAATATATCTTCTTTCAGACTGTGGAGCCGTTCTGCCGTTATGGTCATAATGATAGCCGTAGTCATACTCTAAAAGTCCTATATAACTCATTTTGTCGAGAAGTTTTTGAAGCTTTTCAGGCTCTTCACCCGTAAGTTTTACCATCTCATCAAAAGTGTACGGCGTTCTTAATTTCATTTTTAAGGCAACATCTGCCATTTCGTCGTCAATAAGTTCTGCAAGTCCCCAATATTCTGCGTCAGAAACTGTAAGACCTTTCATCTTATGTGCAGCAACATCAGTAATTTTTTTACCGAGAAGCAATATTTTTTCACTCGGTTC
>CAVGLE010000131.1:0-3708 GCA_963630035.1 Mediterraneibacter torques | reverse complement strand
AAATATTTTTTTGATGACTGTTATTCACAAAGCGTGCATAACCCGTCATTTTGCAGGTGATTTTCAAAAATTAACAAGATATTAAATTTAATTATGAACTTTGTTAAATTATTGACATTCTCGATTTTCGGCGATATAATGAAGTTGTTGAGAGGTAAGACACCTTATTAAAACCAACAATTATTTAAGAAGAAGGAGTTAGAAATTATGGCTAACAGATTTGTACTTAACGAAACAAGCTACCACGGAAAGGGCGCAATTCAGGAAATTGCGACAGAGGTAAAAGGCAGAGGTTTTAAAAAATGCTTTGTTTGCTCAGACCCAGACCTCTTAAAATTCGGCGTAACAAAAAAGGTTACCGATGTTTTGGACAATGCATCCATTGATTACGAGATTTATTCACAAATCAAACCGAACCCGACTGTTGAAAATGTTCAGACCGGCGTTAAGGCATTCAAGGACAGCGGCGCAGACTGTATTATCGCAATCGGCGGCGGTTCGTCAATGGATACCGCAAAAGCAATAGGCATCATCATTAAAAACCCTGAGTTTGAGGATGTTGTTTCTCTTGAGGGCGTTGCTCCGACAAAGAACAAATGCGTTCCGATAATCGCCGTTCCTACGACAGCAGGCACAGCGGCAGAGGTTACTATCAACTATGTAATCACCGATGTTGAAAAAAACAGAAAAATGGTTTGCGTTGACCCTAAAGATATTCCGGTTATCGCAGTTGTTGACCCTGATATGATGTCATCGATGCCGAAAGGCCTTACCGCCGCAACAGGTATGGACGCTTTGACTCACGCTATCGAAGGATACATTACCAAGGCCGCTTGGGAGCTTTCGGATATGTTCCACCTCAAAGCAATCGAAATCATTTCAAAATCACTTCGCGGTGCTGTTGAAAACACACCCGAGGGAAGAGAAGGCATGGCTCTCGGTCAATATGTAGCCGGAATGGGATTTTCAAATGTAGGCTTGGGCATTGTTCATTCAATGGCTCACCCGCTCGGTGCAGTTTATGACACACCTCACGGTGTTGCAAACGCTATCATTCTTCCAACTGTTATGGAATACAATGCTCCGGCAACAGGCGATAAATACAGAAATATTGCAAAGGCAATGGGCGTTGAGGGTGTTGACGGTATGACTCTTGACGAGGCTCGCAAGGCTGCCGTTGACGCAGTTAAAAAACTTTCCGAGGATGTAGGTATTCCTAAGGATCTTAAAGAAATTGTTAAACCCGAGGATGTCGATTTTCTTGCACAGTCTGCATATGATGACGCTTGCCGTCCGGGCAACCCGAGAGATACAAGCGTTGAGGAAATCAAACAGCTTTATCTTTCATTAATGTAATTAATTATTAATAAACACAAAGGGCGGCAGGATTAACCTGTCGCCCTTTTCTCAAAGTCTGCGTTATTTGTAACATAAAAAGCGTTGAAGAAATCAATCTTCAACGCTTTTGTACTTTAGTGATTATACCCACTCTTTGATAATTTCAGGATTGGCAAAAATCTCGTCGAGTTTTTTCATAAACGGAACGATGTCACCCATATCAAGTGCTCTGTGGTCAAATGCAATTGTGAGCGGCATCTTTTTGCCTGCACGGATTGTGCCGTCCTTATCAACAATTGCCTTATCCTGAATCGAGCCGATTGCGATAGCCGCAACCTGCGGAGGAATAATTTCGAGAAGTGTGCAAACGCCGTCCCAATCCCTGTAGATTGAGCCGAGATTTGAAACGGTAATTGTTCCCTGCTCAATATCGTGCTTTGTAAGCCTTTGTTCAGCCGGAATAGAATAATATTTTTTCTTAGCCGCACCGCTGAGCGTGTGCACCTTGTGCTTGCCTGTTTTTGAGCCTACAAGGCGGCAAATTGTTTGCTTGATTTTGCCTTCCTTAAGTCCGTTAAGCGTGTTATCAAGTGAAACCTCAAACATAACCTCGTTCATATCGGAATTGTTTGCTCTTTGAGAAGCATCCTTGATTGCACTTTGCATTTCGCTGATTGACTTTTTGTGCATATCATGCATATTAATTGTCATCATTTCACCGGTGTTAAGCATCATCGGCATTGAAATGTTTATTTCTTTAAACTGTGTAACACAACCTCTTACAAGAGAGCGGTTAAAATCGATATGTGCATTAAGTGCGGGGCAAACTTTTAATCCCTCAACAATTACACGAAGCATAATTGTGTTGATTGTGAGCTTTGTTTCCTTTGTTGCATCCTTGTTAAGTTCCTTAACAACCTGCATAAATTTTGTGCACTCCGGCTCGTATGTAACCACTGCGTGGGGAATTGTTTCCCAGCTTTCGGATGTCATATTTGATACGATTTTTCTTGCAATACCAAAATGTGTTTGCTTAATGGGACTGAGATTTTGTTTCATACTGTGTACTCCTTTTTAACAATTATTTTTTCATATAAAATGCAATCGCCCAATAATAAATCGGGATTGCTATAAACACAACTGCCATTGCACCCCACAGACCTGTTACAAAACTTAAAACAAGATAAGCAAGCAACACAATTTCGGGGATGGGCAACGCGAACAAATAGCCTTTTTTCGTTTTTGTGTAGCACGCTCCGGCATAATGATAATAAATCGGAAGGAGCAAAAACATTATCCACAGCGGATGCCACATATGAATAACCAAATTCAACACCACATAAATCGCAAGAACAATCAATGCAAACGGAAATTTCAAAAGTTTGTGCGCTCTGTCCTTGTAAAGCGAATGCCTTTTCACGGGGTTTTGAATTTTCGGCACACTCGGCAATTCTTCGGGAGCCGAAGAAAAATCACAGTCCGCCGTTTTTTGTACCGCGCCGTCACCGTTAATCAATTCGTCGAGAGTGACTGAATAAAGATTTGCTATGGCTATTAAATTGTCGGTATCGGGTGAGGACTCGCCTCGCTCCCATTTTGAAACAGCCTGACGGCTGACGCCCAGTTTTTCGCTCAAAGCCTCTTGGCTGTAGCCGTGGGACTTTCTGAGCTGTTGCAGTCTGTCTGCGGTCTTTATATCCATATAAATCCTCTTTCGCAGACACGGCACTCTTGTGCTGTGTGTGTCTGAATAGTACAACATACCGCGCCCATACACAATACATTTTGCTTTACATAGCAAAAAAATCTTTTGCAACTATTGGTTGCATTGGCTTAAATAAAGGATTTGCGGCATATTTTTGATATGATTAATTTTGCTTTACTCTTGCCTCAAGGCGGTAAATCGGCATACCCTGCGAGGCGAATTTTTCCTCATACTCGGTGACAATGTTTCCCTCAAAATCGCTGTTGTGCAAATCGAGAGACACATTTGAAAGCTCGTATCCGCATTTTGAAAACGATTCTATCGAGTATTCAAAAAAATGCATATTGTCCGTTTTTTGGCAAACGGGCGCATTCGGCTTTAAAAGCGTTTTGTATATATTCAAAAATCTTTCGCTTGTCAGCCTGTGCGAAGCGTAGCTCTTTTTTGGAAACGGGCACGAAAAATTTAAAAATATCGTCTCAAATGTTTCCGGCGGAAGATAGCTTTGAATATACTCACCGGCGCAGTTTAAAAATTTGATATTTTTTAGTCCCTGCTGCTGTGCATTTTCGCAGGCGATGACGATAACATTTTTCACCTTTTCAACACAAATGATATTTGCATCGGGATTTTGCTTTGCAAATGTGCAGCCGAACTGACCCTTG
>CAVGLE010000130.1:3032-3722 GCA_963630035.1 Mediterraneibacter torques | reverse complement strand
CTTACAGAAGTAGGTGCAAACAAGATTCAGGTTATCAAGGCAGTTCGTGAAGCAACAGGTCTTGGTCTTAAGGAAGCAAAGGCAATCGTTGACGGCGCTCCTGCAACAGTTAAGGAAGCAATGCCGACAGCTGACGCTGAAGCTCTTAAGGAAGCTCTCACAGCAGCAGGCGCTACTGTTGAACTTAAGTAATTCGGTTTACTTTAAAAAATCCATAATTTTAAGGCAGGTAGAAATACCTGCCTTTTCTTTTTGTCTTAAATTAAAATAAAAAAACCGAAGCAATCACACCATGGTTTATTGCTGCTGCAGTTATTTTATCATCTCAATCACCGGGGGTCCTGAGAGGACAGTGATCAACTCTTTGAAATGAAAAAATACAACAATAATGCAATGATTGCTTCGGTGTGCGCTCCACATCTTTATATTTCAGCAGGAGGTGCAAAAGCATTGAAATAAGCTACTCTAAAATAAAAGCAACCTCAGCTTAATCAAATTACATTTGCAAGCTTAGGCGGGACACTAAATATTTTACTTAAATCAACATTTATGCGATTTTAAGCTGAAAAAAAGAAAATATATATGATCTTACTCACAAAAGGAAATGACAAACCTTTTTCGACAAATTATGCGAAAATTCTACTATTTTCACAAAAATATTGTCAAGTGAGCAAGTGCGCACCCTAGTAC
>CAVGLE010000130.1:0-2984 GCA_963630035.1 Mediterraneibacter torques | reverse complement strand
AAGTGAGCAAGTGCGCACCTTAGTACAAAAATATTGTAGCATAATAATCAAAAAATGTAAATACTAAATTTAAAAAAAGTAAGGATTATTTGTGCTATGGGACAAATCAAGTATGAAACAGTGAGCAAAATCAGAGCCAATGTCGGCAAAAATATTGTTGCCGCAAGAAAGGCGCGCGGCATATCGCAGTCCATGCTTGTTGCTAAGCTCAATGTTTACGGGTGCAATGTCAGCAGATTTTCAATCTCATCTATAGAAAACAGTCATTCGTGTGACTTAAATTTGCTTGCCGATATAAAAGCCGTACTTGATTGTCCTTGGGACGAATTGCTTAAATAATCCAAACCGAAAATATAAAAGTAACACAAAAATATTTTATGCATTTTCAGGGCAGTGATTTGCTCCCGATGCAGGTATTTTGTTATCACTATTGATTAAAAATGGCTTGAACAAGAGTTCAAGCCGTTTTTTGCGTGCAGAATTATTGATTATTTTCTTTTTTTCTTTCTATTTTTATTATCTTTTCCGTTGGCATTGCCTCGTGATTTTGAAATCACTTTTGTGTAGAGATAAAATCCGGCAACACCGCCGACAGGGATTGAAAGGCAAATCACAACAATAATTACCTTTGCCGAAGTTGGAACATATTTTTTAACGCTCAAATCAAGCCCCTCGGGAAATGTGTAAAGTGCGTCGCCGTTATTACTGCCGTATGCAATGCGAATAACATTTACGCTGTTTTTTTTGAGCTTAATGTCGAATGACGAATCGTCGGAGTCGACAACCTTTTCCTGCGGAGCAACTCTCTGCTTGCCAAGCTCGTTATATGCCGATTTGTAATCATGGGCAAGGCTTTCGTTTGAAACTTTGTTGATTTTTCCGAACCCGTCAAGATTGATGCTCATTTTCTTTGTCGAATTGGTTGAGTTGACGAGCTTAACATAAAGTACCTGTTTGTCTCGGTCAACGGTAACGCTTTGATATATGCCCTCTTCATTAAGCGAGGTGTTTACATATTCCTTGCCTGTGTTGTTTGAAAACAAAAGCTGATTGTAATACTCGGGTGTGTAATAAAGCGACTGAGAATCAAACCAAACAAGATTGTTTTTGTGCGAACTTGCGTTGATTTTTGCAAACGCCGGTACATACGAGGTCATTTTCACAATGTCGGAATTACGCTCAAAGCCTGTCATAAACGCTGCGTGCGCAACAGCCGTTTCAATATTGCTTGCCGAAGCGACATTTGATGTCGTACTGTCAACGGCAGAATACTCGCCGACCATAATTTCCGCACCCTCGCGATCGTAGCTGTCATACCGTTTTGTATTTTGGAGCAAATATTCTGTATCTGCACTGTAATGCTCATCAACAACAGCTTTAAAGGTTGAGCCTGATTTCGTAACCGCAGTGTTGACAGCTTCGGAATCCGCCTTTTCGCCTGCGGAAGTGATTATGTTGATGTCGGGATATACTTTTTTGATTGCATTATAAAGTGCTTCGTAATTGCGTTGATAAATACTGCCCTCGTCACCGCTGCCGATTTCGATATATTCCATATTAAAAGGTTCCGTATGGCCGTTTGCGGCACGCAGCGCGCCCCAATATGTGCTCTGTGCATCTCCGTTTGCATATTCAATCAAATCAAGCACATCCTGAATATAATTATCAAAAGCATCCGTTCCGGGTTTAAGCGCAACGGTATCGACATATTTATTGAAATCATCAATTGATTTAATATTGAGTTTGTTTACGCTTTCGGTGTGTTTTGAAATTGCATCGCTGTCATTTTCGTCAAATCCGCGTTCATTTACAAGATAATCAGTAAACTGCTCATCGGTCATATTGATTTTGTTGTATGCATCGGCAATAAGTTCCTTGTCTTGCTCGCCTTTGTAGGTAATACCTGCGCTGACAACGGGGACGGCAACGGCCTCCAAATCCTCGCAAAGCTGAAAATATTCGTGATAGCCCATTGAATTTGAATTGTTATAAAGATTTTCGTCGCTCGAATAAATGCTTGTTGACTGGCGACGCTGTGAAACATCGCCGATTGTGTCCTTCCAGGTCATCATATCGTCAACACTTCCTCCGCCGATACCGGCAGAACCCGGAAAACGAATAAATGACGGGTTAAGATTTTTAATTGCATTGACCATATCGTTTCTCAAGGTGACATATTTCCAATGCTCGTCTCCTGTGCCGTAACTGTCAGCCGCACAAAGCGATACACAATCAAGTTGCAGCGAACCGTTTCCCTCAAACAATATGGCAAGAGAGCCGTCCTCATCTGCCGACGATTTTATTTGGGTACTGATTTTTGTCCACTCATTTTTTCCTACAGCTGTTGTCGGCACCTGGACAATATTATCTTTGTTGGTTTTTGAATCAAGATAAATGCTTATTTTTCCGTCATAGTCAAGATTTTTCACATAGCAGGAAAAGTTGTATGTCACTCCGCTTTTAAAGCCCATATCCGCTGTTTCGGCTGATTTTTTGCTGTATTTATACGAATTGTTTTTATAAATCTCGCTAAAACCGCTGTTTTCAACCGTGCCTTTGCCGTCTACTTTTATTATTTCGTATGACGGATTGGCTTCGCAAATAGGGTTTTCCTTTGAAACAACAGTATTCACACCGTCAAAGCTCCACGCCTGCTCGGGATTTGACGCAAATTCAAACGAGTTGTTGTTTACAAGATTAGAGACCAAACCGCCGTCACAGGAATAAGAAACATCCTCAAGCGAAATGCCGAACAGCGTCGGCGAGACCTCGTGTGATATGTCGCTTTTGTTTATTGCAAGAGTTGTATTATCGTTTGCATATGCGGTTAATGTAAAACACGATGACGCAATGCAAAGTGCAAGTAGAAGACTGACTGCTTTTTTTATATTCATAAAGGAAATCTCCTTTTAACAAACAAATTTTGAAATATTATAACATATTGCGCATTGATATTAAAGTTAAAATAGGTTACAGTTTTAAAT
>CAVGLE010000129.1:0-3781 GCA_963630035.1 Mediterraneibacter torques | reverse complement strand
GACATATTCCGAAGAAAATCCGTCAGTTTCTCCGAGAGAGTGGGCGCAGACAGCCGCAATCGGCATTGCTCTTCGCAATGCCGGATGTGGTTTGCAATTTCAGATTGCCGGCGAAGACTTTGATCCGGTTACTCCGAATGAGTTTGAACAAACTCTCACAAGCACAGAGAATACGGTTCCTGACACCGATTCCTCACAGAACCCGGGAAATGAAGAACCGTATACTGCTGAAGAATATACGGCAGAACTGACTGATGCGGAAAAGCTTGAAAAAGCATATCAGACACCATGCCCTATAACGAAATACAGCGGTAAAACCTTAGCGGAAGTTCTTACGGTAGATCCTCATGCTCTGGTGTGGGTTGCAAACAAATACAAAGGCAATCCGGAAATCAGCGAGGCTGCAAAGTTGATATGCGAGCATGCGCTGAGCGAGAACAATGAATAAAGCAAGTCAAAATACGAGGGTGGCATTATGCCACTCTCGGAAAGGAGGACGAAATGAGACGATTCAGTATGCTTGAGGTTATATCCATACTCGGGTTGCCTATGCCGCAAAGCGGACGCAGCTCATATAATATAAGCTGCCCATACCTTGGCTTTTTATTGCCTTTTGCGACTATGTTGCGTTTATACGCAATATGGTCGTTTTTTATTTTACCCGAAAGGGGGTGATTCCGATGTTTTGATTTCTGTGATTACAAGCGGTACTTATGAAATTAAAAATCACAGCATACCATCGTGGTATGTTGTATCCCTGCTATGGTGGTATGCCAAACGGAGGTATAGTAATGCACCATACAGAGGAACACAAAAATCACGATGAACTGAAAGGCAGATTTACAGTTTGGCTTGAAAAGGTTGTCAGAAATGCAAAAATCAATTACATAAAAAGGCTCAAAAGGCAGCCTCCGACTCTATATCTGGAAGAAATACCGGAATCAGCATTGCCGGCACAGAATTTAGCCGTTGATGTATATACGAAATCAGAATTTGAGTTTGAAGAAGAAAGGCTTGCAGAGGCTTTTTCAAAACTGCCGCTTATGCGTAAACGTATCCTGACTATGTTATTTATAGAAAACATAAGTCCGAATGAAATATCAAAAAAACTAAACTGTTCACCGCAATATGTCTATAATCAGAGATATAAGGCATTGAAAGCTTTGAGGAGTGAGCTTGATAAGGAGGGTGAGCAGTCGTGACCAATATCGAATTTAAAAACATACTGACGGCAGCAGTTACCGGAGAACATTATGCACTTGAAATAATACTGGAACAGTATTCTCCGCTTATAGACCGATATTCTATCATTGACGGAAAGCTTGACGAGGATTTGAAACAGTACATTTTAATGCATATAGCTTTAAACATCGGTAAGTTTTCTATTTAACGCAGAGCAGCTCTCGTAAGAGGGCTGCTCAAACTTTTGGGAGATTTTTCTAATACCGATTAGATTATATAAAAAGCCGTTGTTTTTATAGGTGAAGACATCTCCTGATCTTTGAAAACAGAATATTGTCCGAACCGATACATTCTTCTGTTGATAGCGGCTATCCGTCTGCCCGGCAAGCAGAACCAAGAGTAATAATATACGGGTTGCAACCGTATTTCGCCATGACGCAACAGGAGGTATAATGATACTTCTGTAAAACGCAGCTCGGCCACAGTGAAGGCGGAGAGATGAAATTTCTATGGACTCGCAAGCTACGAGCGTCGGGGAAGAAATTTTGCATAAACACTACACAAAAAGGAAACAATTAGATATGGTACAAGGAAGGTGAAACAATAATGAGCAATACCAATAATCCCATTTTAGACAAGGATTATATTGATCGCTCAAAATTGAAGGATATTAAAGATATTGAGATTGATACCTCAATTCCTTGCAAAGAGCGAATCAAGAAATATGTCGAACAAATCGGCAATCCGTACTGTTATTTGGATAACGGCATTGTAGTTGAAATCGGGTATACAGATACGCAGGTTTCTTTGCAAGATCGACTTCTTGCATATGTCAGCAGTATAGGAAACAGGGGAAATTTGATTTAATCGGTAATGTTTGCAAAAGGCTGCGCCGGCATTGACATTTTGCGTAAAAAGTGATATAATAAGTATGGTTAATGAAATGACAAAATGAGTCATAGCGGTAGACACCGAAAACAAATTTCCTAAAAATAAGGAGGTTTGTTTTATTATGTCTATAATAAATAAAAAGACAACTTTGACAGAATATTTTGCAATTTTATATCTGCGCTTATCAAAAGAAGATAAATTGCGAATGTCAAAAACGGTTAGAGGAGAATATGAAAGCGACAGTATCTCTAACCAAAGGAAACTTATATATACCTATCTTAAAAATTATCCTGAAATAACTGTTGTCGATGAAGCTTTTGATGACGGATATACGGGAACCAACTATGATCGTCCGGGATTTCATAAAGTTCTGGATGCCATTAAAGAAGGTCGTGTCAACTGCGTTATAGTCAAGGACCTATCGCGTCTTGGCAGAGAGTATATTGAAACAGGGAAATATCTTGAAATGATATTTCCTTCTTTCGGTGTACGATTTATTTCTATAAACGACGATGTTGACAGCGAAAACCCCAAAAACGGTGACGATATCATTATTCCGGTAAAAAACATTTTTAATGAATCATATTGCCGTGAATTATCAAAAAAACTGCGCAGACAATTTAAAATACAGCGCAGTAATGGTGAATTTCTGAGTGCTTTTGCCAGCTATGGCTATTTAAAATCTCCCGATGATAAGCATAAGCTTATTATTGATGATTATTCAGCCGAAGTTGTCAGAGGCATTTTTTCGTTAAAAGTTAAAGGGTACAGCCAACAAGCTATAGCAGATTATCTGAACGCAGAGCAAATTTTATCACCTGCCGAATATAAAAAGAATTTGGGACTTAAATACAAGTCCGGATTTCAGTCTTCACAGCAAGGCAAATGGAGCGCTGTTACAATTCGGAATATTCTGACTAATCAAGTGTATATCGGGACGCTGATACAAGGCAAACGCGGAACACCGAATTATAAAATTAAAAAAATGAGAACGCGCAAGGAAGAGGATTGGGTTGTCGTTGAAGGCAATCATGATCCGATTATTGATCCGCTGACATTTTTCGGTGTGCAAAAAATGCTGGAACGAGATACGCGAAAGTCACCGGAGCAAGATACGGTATTTCCGTTATCAGGCGTGCTGTTTTGTCCCGATTGCAAAAGTCCTATGTGCCGGCGAAGCGTTTCTCGCGGAAACAAGAAATTCTTTTATTATGTATGTTCAAAAAACAAAAGCGGAAAAGGTTGCAGCAGTCATAGCTTTGAGCAGGGCAAACTTGAACAAACCGTTTTACATGCCATTGCGAAACAAATAGATGCGGTTATTGAATTAGATAAGTTCGTAAAGGAAATCGGGAACAACAGTTTAATTGAAGCGAAAATTAAACGGCTGGATTTAATGATTGCCCAAAAGAACAAGGAAATTGATGACTCTAAGGAATTTCGTATGAAACTTTATGAGGCACTTAATGATGATTTGATTTCCCGCGAAGAATATGATAAAATGCGCAGCAAATATACAGCGAGGATTGCAGAGGCACAAAAGGTTACAGACGGTTATGAAACAGAACGCAACCGGTTAATTGAAGAAGGCTCGCAAGACAATAGCTGGATGCAGCAATTTATGAAGTTCAAAGATCTGTCAGAACTTTCAAGAGAGGTCGTGTTTACGCTCATAGATAAAGTTTTTGTGTATGAACAGAAGCATATC
>CAVGLE010000128.1:2732-3783 GCA_963630035.1 Mediterraneibacter torques | reverse complement strand
GTATATTGCAGCCGTGACGGTCAAATTTCCGAAGCATTAAACGAACGCAATATTCCGTTTGCACCGATTAAGGAATTGTCGGTTAAAGAGGTAAAGAGGGTTATAAAAGAACAAAAGCCCGATATTATCCACGCTCACGATATGGGTGCAAGTTTTGTTGCGGCTCGTGCCTGCGGAAAAATACCGCTGATTTCCCACATTCACAACAATAATTTCGATTCGCGCGGTTTGTCTGCAAAGTCAATCGCATATTATTTTGCCGCACGCAAATCCAAACATATTTTTTGGGTCTCACAAAGTTCTTTTGACGGATATGCTTTCCATAAATCCTTAAAGGATAAAAGCACCGTCTTATACAACATTATTGATGTAAACGCACTATATGAAAAAACCGAGCTTGACGGTAATAGTTATAATTACGATGTCATATATGTCGGCAGACTTACCTACCCAAAGGATCCGCAAAGGCTTATGAGAGTTTTGAAAAGAGCCTGTGCCGTCTGCCCCGGTTTAAAGATTGCCATTGTCGGTACCGGAGATCTTGAAGAAGAAACAAAAAAAGTGTGCAAAGACTTGAACCTGCAAAACAATGTGCGGTTCCTCGGATTTAAGAGCAATCCATTGAAAATGCTGCGTGACGCAAAGGTTATGGTTATGACATCAAGATGGGAAGGCACACCAATGTGTGCTTTGGAATCTTTGGCGCTCGGAACTCCAATCATCAGCACGCCGACAGACGGTCTTTGCGAGCTTATCAAAGACGGTGAAAACGGGTTTTTAAGCGATAATGATGATATTCTCGGCGATAAAATTGCGAATGTAGTAACTAACAGCGATATTCAGAAAAAGCTGTCTGAATATGCACTCGCTTCTTCCAAAATATATAATGACATTCAAAAATATAAATGTGAAATTATAAGAGTGTATGCGGAAAATGGCGGTGAAAAAGGATGAAAACGGCATTTTTGATAACAAACGGCAATATCGGCGGCAGTGCAGGCGATTCTACGCTTATACTTCGCAGAGCAAAATCAATGTATGACGAAAAGGG
>CAVGLE010000128.1:1181-2722 GCA_963630035.1 Mediterraneibacter torques | reverse complement strand
ACACAAAAATTTTGCTGCTTGACCCGGTTGAGCAAGGAACCGTAAACAAGGGCGACTGCTTTTATTCAATCGAAAAATGCGACAGTAAAAAAGCCCTTATGGAAGAAATTTTAAAAATAAAACCGGAACTTATCATCTTATACGGAGATAAAATTCAGATGATGACCGCCGCCATACATAAATTTGTAAAGAAAAACCGCATTTCCGCAAAAGTCATTGTTGATATACAGGGGGCAGTAGAAGAAAAGAAAGAATATACATCGAGTTTTATCAGGAAATTTGTTATTTATCCCATCAGCCGTTATTTTTTCGCAAAAGCCGTAAAAAATGCCGATGCCGCTTTTGTCGTGTCGGATGAAATACGCGACAAATGTGAAAAGGCAAGAGACGGCAAAGCGAAACAAATCGAGTATTATAAAGTCCGTTGCGGTTTTGAAGAACTTGCAACGATTGAACAAATAAAGAACTACCGCGACGAATTCAGAAAAAGCAAAGGTATTGCGAAAAGCACCAAGGTTTTTTGCTACAGCGGTTACCGCGCCGGCTGGCAGAAGGTGGAAGATATAATAACGCATTTCAGCCGTTTTGATAAATTTGATCGAAATTGCTACTTTGCTTTTTTCTGTAATACCGATGAGCATTTTGAAGCACTGTTAAAACAAACTTTTCCGCGCGGAAATTATTGTGTGGAACTTCTGAAGCCACAGGATTATTTCAAGTCTTTATGCGGTTGTGATGTCGGATACATACTCCGTGATTACAACGAAACAAATCGCGTTGCGTTCCCTAATAAGTTTTCGGATTACCTCGGCAGCGGATTAATTGTTGCGCTCAACAACGCTCTGCCCGAACCAATGCGCCTTATTAAACAAATGCCGGCGCATTATGCGGATACCGATACAATATTGCACGATATTGAAGCCTTGTTTCAGAAACTTTCCGACAGAGAGGCGAATTATGATAATTTTGTGAAAGAGTCGCTTGAATTCGGAAAGGAAGAATTGCTTTACAGTACTCAGATTAGAAAATTAAATATTTAAAAGGCGTTGAACATATGAATATAACTTTTCTCGTTGCAAATCTCGCTTGCGGAGGCGTTGAGCGTACAGTTTCATATTTAAGTAAATATTTTGCGGAACACGGTCATTGCACTTCAATTGTATGTATATCGGATGAGCAGTTTTACGGTATTGATGAAAAAGTCAATTTGATTAAACTCAATGTACCCAGCGAATGTAACGGGATATTTGACCGTGGTAAAAAAATTATTTCAAGGTTTTTAAAAATACACAAAGCATTCAAACGGACAAAACCGGACTGCGTTGTATGTCTGGACGCCGAGATGCTGCGTTTTATAAGGATGAAATATAAACTCGGAAAGTTTAAACTGATAACTTCGGAACGAACCAATCCGCTGATGAATACGGAAAAGCAGAGGAAAGCCAAATTCAACGCTTACCGCCACAGCGACGGCATCGTGTTTCAGACCGAAAGAGCCAAGCAGTGTTTTCCTAACGATATATCCTCAAAAGGCATTGTTA
>CAVGLE010000128.1:0-1151 GCA_963630035.1 Mediterraneibacter torques | reverse complement strand
CTCAAAAAGACTATCCGACACTTATTAAAGCTTTCGGACATTTTTATAAACACCACCCCGATTTTAAGCTTGAAATATACGGTTCGGGAAACGACAAGGATTCTCTCTGCCGTCTGGCACATGATATGGGGCTTGACAATTGCGTAATATTTGAAGGAACTGTCAAGGACGCTATTCTTAAAGTCGCTTCATCATCTTGCTATGTTATGAGTTCAACATATGAAGGAATGCCGAATGCCCTTATGGAAGCGCTTGCGGTCGGTACTCCATGCGTTTCAACGGATTGTCCTTTCGGTCCTGCGGAATTGATATGCGACGGTAAAAACGGGATTTTGACACCTGTAGGTGATGATAAAGCCCTTTCGGATGCAATGTGCAAAATGATTGAGGATATTGAATTTGCAGAAAATTGCGCAAAATGCGCAAAAGACATTCTTGCAAAACAAAATATAGAAAATATTTCGCAAAAATATTTGGACTATATTATAGGTGTGGTTAAAAATAAATAATCACGGTCAACTTGTAAGGGAGATAAAATAATTGGGTGCTTGTAAAATAAGATTGTCGGCATTTATTCCATGCATATTAAGCTTGAATATTCTGCTTTTCTTGCGTGATTTTATGAATATAGCTGTTCCTTCGATAATATTCCTCATCATTGCTGTTTTGGCAGCACTTTTTTCGGATAAGACGGAAGTTGTAGCGTTTTGTTTTTGCTGTATTCCGGTGCTTAATGCGTTCCAAAGCAAATATGCCTTGTGGATATGTATGCTCATATATGTTGTACGCTTTGTACAAAGCCCTAAATTTTATCTGCACTTTTTGCCGGTGCTGTTCCTTGTTGTTTGGGAGGTTTTACACGGATTAACCGGGGTTTTTTCTTTAATAGAAATGATCCGACTGTTTACGGAACTTTTATTCTGTTGCTTTATTGTCTGCCTTTCAGGGGAAGACTTCGATTTTGAAAAGACGGTCAGATCAATGTCTTTTACTGCAGTCTGTGCTTGCTTTATTATACTTTTAAGCCAATTAAAGTCGTACGGATATAATGTAAATCTACTGTTTTCGGGCGTCTTTAGATTCGGATACGGAATAGATGAAACGAAAATGTCGGTCGGATTTAATCCAAACTATCTTGCCTACATTTGTAT
>CAVGLE010000127.1:858-3807 GCA_963630035.1 Mediterraneibacter torques | reverse complement strand
CAGATTAAAAAGCGATAACATAATAAATCGCATTAAAATAGTTCAGCTTTCCGACCTTCACTCAAAATCGAGTGAAAAGATTTTGTCCGTAACAAAAAATCAAAAGCCCGACATAATAGTTATAACCGGCGATTATATTAACGACAAATGCAAAAACAAAGACAAAATGCTTGATTTCGGCAAAAGGCTTGTCGAAATATGCCCCGTGTACTATATAACCGGCAACCACGAGCGCAGGCTTGAAAATTTTGACGAGCTTATGGAGGAGTTGAGAAAAATCGGCTTTACAGTATTGCTAAATGAAATAGCGACCGACAGAACAAACGACAATCTTATTCAAATTTTGGGGCTTGACGAAAACCAAGCGAATTTTGAGGATTACAAAGCACGCAAAAACGGAACATTTAAATACAAAGATATGTCGCCGTATTTCAACAGACTTGACACAAAATCAGGTTACAAAATCGTTTTATCTCACTTTCCCGAAAATTTCAGGGCGGTTGAGGAAAACAATTATGAACAATACGATTTTGACCTTCAGCTGTCCGGTCACGCACATGGCGGTCAATTCAAATTACCGTTTATAGGTCCCGTATTCTCGCCGGGTCAGGGAATTTTCCCTAAATATGCGCAGGGAGAGCACGGCGACAGACCAAAACTTATCGTGTCTCGCGGAATAGGAAATGCCGAATTCCCATTCAGGCTGTTTAATCATCCCGAGATTAATGTGATTACGATAAGTAAAAAAATATAACAAAGCAAAGACTGTCGATAAAGCGGCTAAACCGCGCCGATTAAAAATTTCTAATAGGCAATTCGTAGTGTAGCTACTTGCTCCTACACAGGTATTTGTTAAACCTATTGACTTGAAAAAGTGGCTTGAACATCGAGTTCAAGCCACTTTTGGCGCTTTCCGTCTTTTGCTCTGGGCAATAAATAAGGCTTCCAAAAAATCAATTATTTTTTTTGGAAAGAGTAAAAACATATGCAGTATAATTACAAAACTTTGTTTTGTTCTATACAAAATATGTTTTGACGAGGTACAGCTCCCACTCGCAAAATACGAAATTTATCTCACTTTCTCGAAGTCTGACTGTGTTTAGAAAGTTGCAATCAGACTTTTTTAACCTATTTTATCAAATTTTCTGCCGAGTCTTCTGATTTTATATTTACCGTTGCTGACATCGGTCAATCTTTCTGCAAGTATTTTGGCAAATTTCTCCTCAACAGTAAAAATAACTTTAACCTTATCGGAAAAATCCGAGCCTTCAATATTTGCGCCGATCTCGTTGAGCAAAACAACCAATCTGTCATAAAACGAATAGTCTATATCACAGCGATAAATACCGCATTCAGCCATTGTGACAATATTGGCCGCTTCAACAGCTATTTTAGATGTGTGCGAATACGCTCTGACAAGACCGCCTGCGCCAAGCAAAGTGCCGCCAAAATACCGTGTAGCAACAACACAAACATTGACAAGGTTTTCCTTGAGTAAAACATCAAGAACCGGAACGCCGGCTGTACCCGACGGCTCGCCGTCGTCGCTGTATCGCTGAAAATTGTTGTCACGCAAAACATATGCATAAACATTATGACTTGCATCCCAATGCATCGTTTTTATCGAACTGATAAAATCAGCCGCTTCGTCCGGCGTAGAGACGGGTTTTGCATATCCGATAAATTTAGATTTTTTTTCAACAAAGAAGTCGCTCGCTTCTTTTTCAACTGTTCTGTATTCTTCCATAAAATCTGTCCGCAATAAAAACAAGGCAATCCGACGGATTGCCTAAATTTTTAATATTTAGATTACGCTTTCTTAGCAAATCTTTTGTTGAATCTGTCAACGCGTCCGCCTGTATCAACAAGCTTTTGCTTACCTGTGTAGAAGGGGTGGCACTTTGAACAAATATCAACCTTCATATCGCCTTTAGTGCTTTTTGTTTCATAGACAGCACCGCAAGCGCATCTAACTGTACAATTTTCATAGTTTGGATGAATTCCGTCTTTCATTAACTATCACCTCACTTAATCTCATAACGCACTGTATTATATCAAACACAAAACGAAAATGCAAGTGTTTTTTTGAAATTATTTATAAATACATATTTTATTCAGTGCAAATGAATATAAAACCGCTTCTTTAACAGGCTTTTTCAGCGTTTTCTCAACAGCTTTTCTGTAAAAAGCTATTTGATTTTTATATAAATCAAGCAGTTCTTTCTCGCTGCTTACCCTGTCGGTTTTATAATCAACAAGTACAAGCTCACCGTCTTCCTCAAATACACAATCAGCTATTCCCTGAATCAGCACGCTATCAGTATACCGAGTGTCCTCAATTTGGTTTACGGGAACAAATGAAGATACCTTGATTTCCCTGTAAATTTTATCAGCGTTAAACATTCTTGATGCAAAATTGCTTTCAAAAAAGGCTGCTAATTTATCTCTGTTGAGAGATTCTGCCTGCTCAGACATAATATAGCCGTTATCTGTCAGACGCGCTATTTCGCCTTCCAAATCTGCCTTTGCATTTGAATAATCGCAGTATTGCATAAAAGCATGCATTGCAGTTCCTTTCTCTGCGGCTGTCATACCTCCGTCATTAAGAAACGCCGGCTTGCTTGATGCAAAAAATCTGTAGCATTGCTCCTTTTCATCAAGCGTTGACGCAGTCCTTTTTGACGCAAACGAAGCAAGTTCACCGCGCTCATATTTAAATGCAAGCTTTTCCCGTATTTGTTTGACAAGCTCATCATTCGGCTTGACTTCTGTTCTCTCGTTCGACGAGCTTTCTATTTCGCCCGAAAGAACCTGAATATCCAAATTAAAACCAAAGTCGTCATGCAAAGCTTTAATATCGTTTTCACAGCAATCACGGAGTATTTTGCCGTCTTTATGCAAAAGTGCACAAAGCAAAATCAAATCACCGTCATTGTTAATGCCTTTAAC
>CAVGLE010000127.1:0-848 GCA_963630035.1 Mediterraneibacter torques | reverse complement strand
GGCATAAGTTCCGCTTTTAAAAGCGGCAAAGGTGATAAATTGTTCTTTGGCACGCGTTACGGCAACATAAAGCACTCTCAAATTTTCACTCACAGAGGCGTAGAAGTTGACACTTTTTATGCATGTATATTGCAGCGAATTATATCTGCACAAAAGCTCCTCATTATTGACCTTAAGTCCTATTCCCCATTTCGGATTCAATTGGGTCAGAGCGCTTAAATCAAAAGTATTATACTGTTTTTCACTGCCTGCAAGAATTACTACGGGAAATTCAAGTCCCTTTGAATGGTGAACAGACATAAGCAAAACGCTTTGCTCACCGCTGTGGTTAATATCCGCGCTTTCTACGGAAAGCTTTGAGTTTATAATGCTGTCAATATATCTTACAAACGCCGTCAATCCGACATTACTGCCGCTGTCAAAATTTTTTGCAATTTGCAAAAAACGCATAACATTCAATTTGCGTTGCTCGGCGTTACCCATAGCAGACATGAGAGATATGTAAGATGTGGTTTTAATTATATACCTTATAAAAGACTCGACCGACATTGTTGCCGCCGCTTTTCTGTAAGCGTTTAAATCATCAAGAAATTTGCCGAAATGCTCACAGTCTGCGACAATTGATGAATATAAATTGGGTGTGGAGCGTATCAGCCTTGCATTGGCAATATCGTCGGGTGTATATCCGTAAAACACAGACATAAGCGTAGCAAGAAGCGGCACATCCTGAATCGGGTTGTCAATAACTCTGATAAGCGAAAGTAATACAGAAATTTCGTTATTTTCAAAGAGATTGATTTTATTTCCTGCCGCAACGGGAATACTGCATTCCTGAAAAATTCTCGAAT
>CAVGLE010000126.1:3095-3885 GCA_963630035.1 Mediterraneibacter torques | reverse complement strand
GTCCATATCAAACGCAGGAGTATCTTCTTCCGGAGAAAATGTAAAGCAACCCATTTTGTCAAACTTTATATCCTTTACAAAGGAACATAGATTTTCAAATTGTTCGTCTGTTTCTCCCGGAAAACCTACCATAAAAGTAGTTCTGAGTGCAAGACCCGGAATTTTATTTCTCATTTTAGTGAGCAGTTCTTTATAATCGTTTCCGTCGCCAATTCTGTTCATAGATTTTAAAACATCTTTATCGGAATGCTGCAGCGGAATATCGATATATTTACAAATTTTATCGTTTTCGGCAATTACATCAATCAGAGAATCTGTTATTCTTTGCGGATAGCAGTAAAACAGCCTTATCCATTTGATGCCGTCAATTTCTACTAATTGTTTAAGAAGTTTGTCGAGTGAATACTCGCCGTATATATCTTGACCGTATTTAGTGGTATCCTGGGCAATTAAAATAATTTCTTTAATTCCCTTTTGAGCAAGCACCTTAGCTTCGTTTACGACAGACTCTACCGGCCTTGAACGAAACTTGCCGCGAATGCCTGGAATAGCACAATATGCGCACCTGTTATCGCACCCTTCCGCAATTTTCAGATACGCCCAATGCGAAGGCGTAGAAAGCATTCTTTTGTCATCAAGCGGCAAATAGCATTTATTCGGAAAATTTGTTGTTTCAATACCCATCAGAGCTTTTTGACAAACCTTAACAATATCTTTGTTTCCGCCGATACCGATAACTGCATCCACTTCAGGCATTTCTTTGATAATTTCGTCCTGATATCTTTCTGCA
>CAVGLE010000126.1:627-3085 GCA_963630035.1 Mediterraneibacter torques | reverse complement strand
TATTAAGCCTGCGTTTTTATATTCGGCAACTTCAAGAATTGTTTCGATTGCCTCTTTTTTTGCGTCGTCGATAAATCCGCAAGTATTGACAATCATTACATCGCTGTCTTGAATTTCGCTGACGATATTGAAACCTGCATCAGCAAGTTTTGAGAGCAACATTTCGCCGTCAACCTGATTTTTTGGGCATCCGAGCGAAATCATACCAACATTATATGTATTCTTCATCTTCTATCATTTCAAATGCGTGCTTAATATCGTAATATGAAAAACCTCTTCTGATAAGAGCGGCAATTACTTTATTCTTGCCGTCCTCAGCACGCAATTTATTCCTGTATTTAGTAGTAATCAGTTCAACACAATTTGCACTGTTGTCAAACTCGGTATTTTCAAGTATATCACAGATTATATCAGCAGACAATCCACGCTTATACATCTCTTGCTTAACAAAATTTTTTGACATATTTTTGTTTTCAATCAAATGTCTTACAAGAATTTTGGCATATTTTTCATCATCAAGATAGCCGAGAGAAAGCATTTTTTCGATAGCCGCTTCGGCACTTTTTTCATCAACGGTACGAAGAAGCTTTGTTTTCAGTTCCTTAACGGAATGATCACGCCTTGAAAGCAGATCGTAGCACTTATCAATTGCTTTTTTGTAATTAATTTTGGCTACAAGTTCGTTCCAACTGTCCTCGTCAATGTCCGTGCCGTCTTTAATACAGTTTTCAGCCCAAAAATCCTCGTCGGTGGTAATTATGTATTCATCATCCAACAGTAGGTGAATTTTTTTGCCTCTGCCGTGTTTATGAGATATAATCATTATTCTTCATCATCGTCAATTGCGATATCAAGTTTTGCCTTAGCGGCAGCCCTTGTTTGTTTAACCGCCGACGGAGCGGCAGGAGTTTCATCAAGTACAGCCTTTTGAGCTATGTTTGCTTGGAATTTTTCCTCTTGCTTTTGCTTATTGATTAAATCAAGAACCTGCTTTTCAACCTCGTTTGAAAATTCGGGGTCCGTTTTAATCATTTCCTTAAGTTTATCTCTGCCTTGGAATCTCTTATCACCGTAGGAAAACCATGAACCGCTCTTTTTGATGACGCCGAGAGATACCGCAAGATCGCAAATTTCGCCGCATCTGTCGATTCCCGTGCCGTACATAATATCAAACTCGGCAGTCTTAAACGGAGGAGCAACCTTATTTTTAACAATCTTTGCGCGGGTTCTTGTACCGATAAATTCGTTACCCTGTACCTTAATTGCCTCAACTTTTCTTACATCAATACGCATTGACGCATAAAATTTGAGTGCACGACCGCCTGTAGTAACCTCGGGGCTTCCGTAAATAACTCCTACTTTTTCACGAAGCTGATTAATAAATATTATAACACAATTTGATTTATTAATGGCACCGGCAAGTTTCCTGAGTGCTTGCGACATCAGCCTTGCGTGCAAGCCGACATGAGAATCGCCCATATCGCCCTCAATTTCAGAACGAGGAACAAGAGCGGCAACCGAGTCAACAACAATTATGTCAATGGCACCGGAGCGTACAAGTTGTTCTGTAATTTCAAGAGCCTGCTCGCCGTTATCGGGTTGTGAAACAAGAAGCGAATCAACATCAACACCGAGATTTGCGGCATATGACGGATCGAGAGCGTGCTCTGCATCAATAAATGCCGCCTCGCCGCCTGCCTTCTGTGCCTCGGCAACGCAATGGAGTGCAAGCGTTGTTTTACCTGATGACTCAGGGCCGTAAATCTCTATAATTCTTCCCTTTGGAAGTCCGCCGATACCGGAAGCAATATCAAGCGTTAATGAACCTGTTGAAATAGCGTCAACATTAAGTGCGCTGTTTTTGCCCAAACGCATAATTGCGCCTTGTCCGTACTGCTTTTCAATTTGTTTTAATGCAGATTCAAGGGCAGTTTGTTTATCATTGGTTTTTTTATCTGCTGCCATATTATATATTCCTCCTGATAAATTACTGATAAATTACTTAACTATTATACTAAATATAGGGTATAAAATCAAGAATTTATAATAAAATGCACATTATTTTACACTTTGTTAAATAAAATAAAAAAAACACTTGCATTTTTGTTCGCTTTCTGTTAATATATATGCGTTCTAAATATTTAAGGAGGTGTTCGCAAATGGCTAAATGTGAATACTGTGGTAAGGAAATGTCTTTCGGCATTAAGGTGTCCCACTCACACAGAAGATCTAACAGAACATGGAAACCGAATATCAAGAAGGTAAAGGCTGTCGTTAACGGCTCACCTAAAAGAGTTTATGTTTGCACAAGATGCCTTCGTTCAGGTAAGGTAGAAAGAGCTTAATAAGCTGTATTAAAGAAAACCATCTGTTACAGGTGGTTTTTATTTTTTATAAATTAAAATACGAAGAAAAAATAATAACCCCTGCATAACGCAAGGGTTATTTAAATACACTG
>CAVGLE010000126.1:0-617 GCA_963630035.1 Mediterraneibacter torques | reverse complement strand
GTATTGTTAAATGTAATTGGCTTGTATGTACCGTTTTCATAAACATATACAGCCTGAAGTTTTTCGGAAACTGCAAATTTCTTGCCGCCGGCATTGAAAATATAACAATCTGCATTATTGATATTTTCAACATTGGAGGTATAGTTGATTGAACCGCCTGAAACATCGCTTGAGAAACCGATTGATTTCCAGTTATCATGAATAACCTGCTTTAACAGTTTTTGAGCTTGTTCTACAGAATAATCAGGTGTTGTTGTCGATACATGCTCGTTGCTGTATCTTTCATATGTAGCAGCCTCACCGGTTGTTTCTTCTTCGTCGCCGCCGGTAATTGCAGGTGCCTGATACTTAACAAACATAACAATAAAATAAATAACGAAAATTAACAAAATAATTAAAATAATCATTTTGATTATTTTGCCGGCCTTGCTTCCTGTAGAGCCGCCGCCGGCGAATGCTTCTTCAAAAGTAGGAGTAGCAATCGGGGTGAACGGTTTTTCCTTTTTATTCGCCTTCTTTTCAAGCTTGGCATTCTTTTTGTCAATTTTTTTAACTAATTTGTTGTATTCTTTTGTCTGCTTGTTATATTCTTTAGCAGCTTTTTTGGTAGCCTTAGC
>CAVGLE010000125.1:0-3899 GCA_963630035.1 Mediterraneibacter torques | reverse complement strand
AAAAAGAGGTTTTCAGCCAAAGGGTGAAGAAAGAATTTTCTTCGGTAACGACAGCAAAGGAAAGGACAGGATATGCCAAAAAGAAAAAAGACAATTGAAGAGCAAATAAGGCAGGGACTTACAAATCTTGCCGTCGGCGATGTCAGCGATGCCGTTTCGCTGCTGTTTTTGAGCGAGGAGGAAATTTTGCAAAAACTTCCAAAGCTTAATCTTTTTAACATAAGCGAAATAAAGCGAGTCAAGGGCGGCGGAATGGAGATGAAATTTTTTGACAGACTCAAGGCGTTTGAAAAATTGAACGAGCTTACCGCCGCGAATAACGGCGAGGGATTGAGCTTTTACCGTGCACTTGAAAAAAGCGTAGAGGAAATGCGGGGCGAAAAGCATAATGACTGAGTTTAAGCCTTTTTCAAAAAAACAACTGCTTGCGCTGACATGGTGGTGCAACGGCAGCCCGTCGGCAGATAAAAACGGAATTATCTGTGACGGTGCGGTGCGCTCAGGAAAAACGCTCTGTATGTCGCTTTCGTTTGTCGGTTGGGCGTTTTATCATTTCGGTGACACCGCGTTTGCGCTTTGCGGCAAAACCGTCACCTCTCTGAGACGGAATGTTGTTACGCCTCTTATTCCGATTTTAAAATCGCTCGGTTTTGCGGTTGAGGAAAAGCTGAGCCGGAATTATCTGACAATCGAAAAAGGCGGCGTGCAGAACAGGTTTTATCTTTTCGGCGGTCGCGACGAAAGTTCGGCATCGCTTATCCAAGGTATGACGCTCGGTGGAGTTCTGCTTGACGAGGTTGCGCTTATGCCGCGCTCGTTCGTTGAACAGGCACTTGCCAGATGCTCGCTTGACGGCTCAAAATTTTGGTTCAACTGCAATCCCGAGCATCCTTATCATTGGTTTTATAACGAGTGGATAAAAAAATCAAATGCTAAGAATATGCTCTATCTTCACTTCACGATGGATGACAATCCGTCTCTTTCAAACGAAGTGAAATGTCGTTACAAAAATCTTTATTCCGGTGCGTTTTATGAAAGATTTATCGAAGGTAAATGGGTTGCCGCAGACGGACTTGTTTATCCTATGTTTGACGCCAAAAAGCACATAAAAGGGGCGGATTCGTTTGACGAATACTATCTCTCGTGCGATTACGGCACTGTCAATCCGTTTTCTCTCGGACTTTGGGGGCATAGCGGCAAGGCGTGGTACAGAATAAACGAATATTATCATTCGTCACGCGAAAAAGGCGTTCAGCTGACGGATGAGGAATATTATTCGCATCTGTGCGAGCTTGTCGGCAACAGAAAAATCACCGCGCTGATTATCGACCCGTCGGCGGCATCGTTTATCGAAACGGTGCGCAGACACGGCAAATATCGAATAATCAAGGCGGATAATGATGTCCTTAAGGGAATCAACCGCGTTTGTCAGGCACTCAAGGATAACGAAATTTACATATCACCCGACTGTACCGATGCGATAAGAGAATTTTCGATTTATCGTTGGGACAATGACATTAAACGCGACGCACCGAAAAAGGAAAATGACCATGCGATGGACGATATTCGTTATTTTGTTCAGTCGGTAATCGGCAGGGACAAAAGCGACTATTCGTTTTCATTTGCGGTAGAAAGGAAGTGAAGTATTGGGATTATTCGGTAAAAATAAAAAAGGCGACTCGGACGACAAGCAAAAGCAGTCGGCGCAAGTTGTTCAGACCGGCTCCGTTTCGTCAAATCCGTTTTATACCTTTTCAAGCTATACGCCTATGAATATTGACAATCGCATTTATGCGCAATTGCGGGAGGGTATTCCGATTATCGACAGTGCGATAAACAAGATTGTTCGCCTTATGGGCGGCTTTAGATTTGAGGCGGATAATGAGGCAATCACCAACGCGATGAACGAATTTTTTGCCTGCATAAATGTCGGCGGAAATCAGCAGGGCATACAGTCATTTGTTGACAGCTATATTGAACAGCTTTTGACCTTCGGCACGGCAGTCGGCGAAATTATTGCAGATGAAAATTGCGTTTATGCGCTTTATAACGGCGAACTTGATGTGCTTGAAGTGAAAAGAAAGGACAATGGCATTGATCTTGAGTTTTTCAATACATCGTCGGGAGCGGCTCAGCCGATAAAGCAACCGAAAAATATATTGTTTTCCGTTTTAAATCCTCAGCCGGGTAAAATTTTGGGCACAAGCCTGCTCCGCGGACTGCCGTTTGTCAGCGATATTCTTTTGAAAATTTATTCGACAATCGGTTCAAATTGGGAGCGTGTCGGTAATTTACGGTACGCCGTAACCTATAAGCCACAGGGCGACGGCACGGATACCGCATTTGCCAAAGAACGCGCCAATCAGATGGCGTCGGCGTGGAAAGATGCAATGTCGTCAAAGGACAGCGTTAAGGATTTTGTTGCGGTCGGCGATGTTAAAGTCAGCGTTATCGGCGCGGACAATCAAATTCTCGACAGCGAAGTTCCCGTTCGTCAAATGCTTGAACAGATTATTGCAAAAACAGGGCTTATGCCGTATATGTTCGGTCTGAGCTGGTCGACAACCGAAAAAATGAGCCGACAGCAGGCTGATATTCTCACAACCGAGCTTGCGGCTTACAGGAGAATAATAACCCCTATACTCAAAAAAATCGGTATGGCATATTTAACCGTCAATGGTATTGCAAGCGATGTGGACATTGTTTGGGACAGAATAACCCTTCAGGATGAAACAGAGCATGCACAGGCACGATACTATAATGCCATGGCTGACAATTTAATTAAGGAGGCAGATAATGGCTCAGTGTCAAATTCAAAAATGCAAGAGCAATGATTCGGATTTGCAAAAAATCAACGCACTCACGCGCCGTGAACTGTCGGCTGACGAGGTTTATGTTTTTAATGTTACCCTTTGCAGTAATGAGGTTGACAGAGATTACGAAAAATTTTCGATTGAATCGTTAAAGCAACTTGCAAGGCTTTTTGTCGGAAAAACGGGAATTTCCGACCATTCTATGAAAAGTGCTGACCAAAAAGCACGCATTTTTGACGCTTATATCGAAAAACAGGAGGGGCGTTTTACCGTTGACGGCGAACCGCTTTGTTGCCTTAAGGCAAAGGCGTATATGCTCAACAACGAAAAAAACGCCTCGCTGATTGAGGAAATCGACGCAGGCATAAAAAAAGAAGTTTCCGTTTCGTGTTCGATGAACAGCAGCAAATGCTCCGTTTGCGGCAGTGACAGAAAAAAAGGCGGTTGTACCCATATTAAGGGCAGGGAGTATAACGGCAAACTTTGCTTTGACACTCTTTCAAATGCCGCCGACGCATACGAATTCAGCTTTGTTGCCGTTCCGGCACAGAGAGAGGCGGGCGTTACGAAATCCTTTAAAATCACACAGGAGGAAAATATGCAGGATATTTTGAAATCAATTGAAAACTGCGGCTCTGAAATTACCATTTCAAAATCACAGGCTCACAAGCTCCAATGCTATATTGACGAGTTATCGGAAAAGGCAAGCCTTGGCGAGACATATAAGGAGGAACTTTCAAAAGAGGTTGTCAAAATGTTTTTAAAAGCTTTTCCGAAAATGGATCCGCAGATTTTTTCGTCAATAACATCTGTTATGACGACAAATGAACTTTTGGGATTTAAAAACGGTATGTGCGCCGAAGGTCAGGCTCCGGCTGCGCAACTCAAAGCAAGAGAGCAAAGGCACGGTGCCGAAAAATTTAATCAGTATAAAATTTAGGAGGAAATGATTTATGATTTCTTATAACGGTTACAAAACAAATTGCATCACCATTGAAAACGGAAATGCAAAAGTTGGCGATATTGTCAGCATAAACAATGACGGTAAGGTTTACCAAACGGGAAAAAATCAGCCGTTCACGGGAG
>CAVGLE010000124.1:2619-3918 GCA_963630035.1 Mediterraneibacter torques | reverse complement strand
TTTTTGCCTCAATCTGCTGGTTGAACGGGTGCGTCTCCACCTGATTGACCATTGGGCGAATGCGGGCAAAGGAGCAGATATCCACCAAGCGGTCTGGATAGAAATTAGAGACACCTATGGCACGAATTTTTCCGGCTTCATACAGTTCCTCCAGTGCCCGCCATGCGCCGTAATAATCGGAAAACGGCTGATGCAGGAGACAGAGATCAAGATAATCAGTGCGAAGCTTTTGCAAAGACTCCAACACTGACTTTTTTGTTTCCTCATAACCGTAGTGTTCTATCCAAATCTTGGTGGTCAGAAAAATGTCTTTGCGGTCAATGCCGGACTTTTCGATGGCGGAACCGACCTGTTCTTCATTAAAATAGCTCTGTGCTGTGTCGATGGCACGGTACTACAGCAATTTGATTCCGGAACAGTATCCGTCTGAAGATTAAAGTGCTTACAACATAAAACGGTGCATGTTGGAGAACATTGACTACTGCAAGAAAGGCTGATATATTCCGACAAACGGACGTAAGAAAAAAACGGGGGATGACATATTCTCACAAACAAGCAATATAGATGAAAGCGCCATGGTGATTCATGCAGTCAGCGCGTTCCATGTGGAGACGGTAGTATTGATGCATAACGGTCAACATAAGGGAGAAGTTTCTCTATCTTAGCAGCAATTCGGTGTTGTTCTTCGAGGGGTGGTAACGGAACATTTATACAATGAAGTGCATTTGCTGACACTCCTTTTATGCCTATCCTTTTACCGGCAATATTATCTTTATACTTAATTGTCGTGTAAATTGATACATTTGGCGATGGAGAGACTCGGTGCCTTGCGTTTTTGTTTTTATGTTTAATCGGATTTTTCAACAGCAAAACCGGCGATTGTTCTCCGTTCGAAATCTATACAAAGGCTGGGTAATGTCGTTATTATGACAAGTGTATGTGTTTGTATAATTACTTTTTTATATTAATGATTTACAATTAGTAAAAACAAGTTATACAAATAGTTTTTGAGAGGTGATGATTATGTCAAAATCAAAAAAGAAAAAAGCCTTTTCAATCGGAAAGGCGGCTGTCATAATCGGCGTTCTTGTAATTCCGCTTTTGTACAGTTTCTTTTATCTTGAAGCCTTTTGGGATCCTTATGCTCGGCTCGACAGCGTACCGGTTGCAGTGGTTAATCTCGATAAAGGCGCAACCATTAACGGCAAAACGCGAAATATAGGCGAAGAAATCTGCGATAATCTCAAAGAAGACGGCTCGCTTAAATTTGATTTTACCGATGCCGATACGGCAAAAGAC
>CAVGLE010000124.1:0-2609 GCA_963630035.1 Mediterraneibacter torques | reverse complement strand
CAAAAGACGGCGTATTAAATCAAAAATATTACGCATCAATTACAATCCCGGCCGATTTTTCAAGCAATATTTCAACCGCATCGGAAAACACCGAAAAATTGCATTCAAAAATCATTTATTCGGCAAACCAAAAGAAGAATTATCTTGCCGCACAAATACTTGAAAACGCAATGCCGACTATTAAGGATACCGTAAATTCAAGCATCGACAAAGAAATTATTCAAACTCTTTCCGATAAATTGAACAGCGTACCCGACCAAATGGGCGAGCTTCAGGACGGTTTGAATCAGCTTTATGACGGCTCGTCAACACTTAAGGACGGCACTGCAAAACTTGATTCGGGTGCAACTGAATTAAAAGACGGTTCAAAAACACTCTCCGATGGTGCGGCTCAGGTTTCGGACGGCGCAACACAGCTCGACTCCGGTATTTCAAGCCTTAAAAACGGCACCGATACTTTAAATGCTGCGGCTCCGACATTGGCTCAGGGCGTAAGCGTTCTTGACCTCGGTGCATCAAAATTAAGCACAGGTGCCGCATCGCTTAAATCGGGCGTCAGCGAGTACACATCAAATGTATCAAAGGCAAGCGCAGGCTCGACAACTGTTCAACAGGGCGTTTTGGCATATACAACAAACGCAGCAACTGCATCGCAGGGCGCAGGCAATCTTTACAAAGGCGTTAAAAAGCTCAGCAGCGGTGTGGATTATATAACATCCGGTGTTGAACAGTCGGTTACAAAACTTGAAACAACCGCTCCGGAAGAAAAACTCGAAAAACTCGAAAACGGTTCTGCTCAGGTATCCGGCGGACTTAAGAAACTCGATTCATCGTATGACACAAGTATGAATCAAATTAAACAGGCTCTTATTGCTTACGGTAAAACCGGAAACGAGCAATATCTTACAGCCGCAGAAAATGGAATTGAAACAATTTCCAAAAATATTTCTGCCCTTTCAAGCGGCGCAGGCGATGTCGACGACGGTGTAAGTCTTGTTACAGACGGTTTGCGTACGGTTAAATCCGAAACACAAACACTTTACGCAGGCTTGCAACAGGTTCAGGCAGGTTTCGGCACAGAAAAAACAAAGGACACCGTTCTTTACGGTGCGTACAGTCTTTCATCAGGATTGTCTGCATTGACTGCAAACAATGACGCACTCAACGCAGGTGCAAAAAGCCTTTCAACAGGATTGGGACAGCTTGCGGCCAATAACGACAAGCTCAATTCAGGTGCATCACAGGTTGCAAGCGGTGCATCACAACTCAGCGCAGGTACAAATACACTTAAGTCGAATGTTCCGACCTTGATGTCGGGTATCGGACAGCTTGCAAACGGCGCAACACAGCTCAAGACGGGTTCAACCGCATTAAGCTCGGGCGCATCACAGGTTGCAAGCGGCGCAGTCGATTTGTTTAACGGTGTCGTTACTCTCAAAAACGGCACAGCGTCACTCGATTCGGGTGCAGAAGAACTCAAGGACGGTATCAAAACCGCAAAGGACGGCGTAGATGACTCTGTTGCTGATACAAACGAACAACTGAAGGCTCTTGACGGACTTGCAGATTATGTAGGCGATGAACCTGTTTCAACCGAAACAGAATATGTTCAACCTGTTGAAAACTACGGCTCGGCATTTGCGCCTTACTTTATGGGACTTTCGCTTTGGGTTGGCGGATTGATGATATTCTTTGGTATCTATCTTGATTACAAGAGAAAAATTCCGTCACTTTCAAAGGACAGCAAATATCCTGTTCGTCGCGGTCTCGCATTCCTCGGAATCAGTGCCGTTCAGGGCGTTGCTCTTGCATTGATTATCAAGTTTGCACTCGGAATCGTTGTTAATAACTTCGCACTTTTGATTGCATCGTGTGTTCTGGTTTCGCTGACATTTATGGCTATAATACAGTTCTTCCTGATGTTTACCGGCAATATAGGAAAATTTGTTGCACTCTTCCTTTTGATTCTCCAGCTTACATCGTGCGCAGGCACATTCCCGTTGGAAACTCAATCAAACTTCTTTATTGTTATCAACAAATTCCTCCCGATGACATATTCAACACAGCTTTTCAAAGAGGCTATAAGCGGCACGGCAGGAAGCTGGGCAGGTAAAAATGCTCTCATTCTTATTGCATTCCTTGTGGTATTCGTAGCAATCACCGCAATCGGAATGGTAATAGAAAAGAAAAAATTCCAACCGGCACAACAACCTCTTGAGGCATAAACAGCAATAAAAAGGTATGCATTCCGTGAGAAATGCATACCAAACTGTCGAAAAAGTGGCTTGAACATTGAGTTTAAGCCACTTTTTCTCGCTTTCCGTCTTTTGCTCGCTTTAATCAATATTTTTTGGCTTTATCCATCGTAGGCAAAGAATATCACAGCTATTTATTTTGTTTGACTATTTGCCAGATGTATAATATGATATAGATAGACAACATAACAACAGCAAAGAAATGAAAATTTTTGATTATTCAAAATTGAAAATACAGATCGGAAATATGAAAATGATAAACAAATTACATTTGGCAATGATAGATTTATACAGCGGTGATCCAAAAAGAATTCAACATTTTTGCAAGGTGCACAGCTACGCAAAGCTGATAGC
>CAVGLE010000123.1:0-3969 GCA_963630035.1 Mediterraneibacter torques | reverse complement strand
GAGCCTTTGCTTCGATTTGACGAATACGCTCACGGGTTACATTAAATTCCTTGCCAACTTCTTCAAGAGTTTTCGGATTGCCGTCCTCAAGACCGAAACGAAGAGAAAGCACCTTTTCCTCTCTCGGAGTGAGTGTTTTAAGCACTTCGGAAAGTTGTTCTTTAAGCAGGCTCATTGATGCGGCATCGGCAGGCGCCAAAGCGTCATCATCCGGAATGAAGTCACCGAGATGGGAATCTTCCTCTTCGCCTATAGGTGTCTCAAGCGAAACCGGTTCCTGTGCAACTCTCAAAATCTCGCGCACCTTATCTACCGGCATATCGAGAAACTCGCCGATTTCCTCGGGAGTGGGTTCTCTGCCGTTTTGGTGAAGAAGCTGTGAATTAGCCTTTTTAACTTTATTGATTGTTTCAACCATATGAACGGGGATACGAATTGTTCTTGCCTGGTCGGCAATTGCTCTTGTGATAGCCTGTCTTATCCACCAAGTTGCATATGTTGAAAACTTAAATCCCTTTGTATAATCAAACTTGTCAACAGCCTTGATAAGACCGAGGTTGCCCTCTTGGATAAGATCAAGAAACTGCATGCCTCTGCCGACATATCTCTTGGCAATGCTGACAACAAGGCGAAGGTTTGCCTCTGCAAGTCTTTTCTTTGCATTAGGATCATCATCTGCGATTTTAATGGCAAGTTCGATTTCTTCCTCTGCTGTCAAAAGCGGAATTCTGCCGATTTCTTTAAGATAAACCTTAACCGGGTCATCCATAGCCGCATTGTCATTAACAGCAACCGTATCTGCAGCGTCGGTTTCCTTGGGAAGATCAACCTCAAGAGTAATTCCGTCGAGTGTTTCTGCCGAAAAGTCGTCAATAATGTTGATATTGGCTGCGTCGATTTGCTCATTAAGTTTTTCAAGCTCATCAACATCAAGGTCAAGCTCTACGATAAGGTTATCAATCTCCTGCGCTGTCAAATGACCGGAGGCTTTACCTTTTTCGATAAGTTTTTTAAAGGCCTTGTCCTTTTTTTCTTCCGCTGTCAACGGTTTTTCATTTGTGTTAGCATTAGCCATAAATTTATACTCCTCTTATGTATTGCATTTAAATAAATTTCTGAAATCATCGTCACTTAGTGCCGATATATCGGCATTATTCGTTTTTTTGCTTTCATTGCTGAGAGCATTTATACAATCGGTAAACTCGCTCTTAGAATCACTGCTGTATTCAAATCTTGCGATTATGCCCGAAAGCCTGCCCAATTCATCATCGGAAAGCAGTTCGTTAAAATCAGACAAATCAATGCTTTCCTGATTTTGCAATCTCTGCGTAATAAGGCGAAATACCGTTTTATAAAAGCCGTCGCTCATTAAATCGGCAGTGTTTTCGTCGCAAAGTTTCAAGCAGTCGGGATACTTCAAAAGAAGCCCCAATATTCTGTCCTGCGCTTTGATTTGTTTTGTCGATAACGAGGTTTCAAAGCTCTCCTTACGCGACTGCTTTATGTTGTCCTCAACAATTTTTTTGAATTGTTGCTTCTTTTGGCGTGATTTGACGCGTCTTGAATACGAATCAAGCTGAATATTGATGCTGCTTTTCTCAACACCCAATTCGTCAGCAAGGCGTGATGTATATAAATCTTTTTCAATAGGCGAAACATTAACAAGAATTTTAACGGCGTCGTTCAAAAAATCAATTTTTCCTTGTGTGGTATTAAGGTTGTATTGCTCACGCAACTTAAGAAAATGAAATTCAATTTCGTTTGATGCGCCGTCAAGCATACCTTTAAACTTGTCTCTGCCATAGGTCTTAATAATCTCATCCGGATCCTTACCTCCGACAAGCGACGGGATTTTTACTTTCAAATCCGTTTGATTAAAAAGATTTATTGCCTTTTCTACCGCCTTTTGACCTGCTCCGTCAGCATCGTAAGCAAGTATAACCTCTTTTGCATATCTGCTGATAAGCCGTACCTGCTCGCTTGTTAAAGCTGTTCCGCATCCTGCAACGGCATTTGTAAACCCTGCCTGATGCATGGCAATTACATCCATATATCCCTCGCACAAAATCAGCGTATCGCTTGAGCTGTCCTTGGCAAAATTAAGACCGAATAACTCGTATGTTTTTTTGTATGCGAGAGTGTCTGCGGTATTTATATACTTAGGTTTGCTGTCATCAAGAACCCTGCCGCCGAATGCGATAACATTTCCTCTTACATCAATAATCGGCGTCATAACTCTGTTTCTGAAAATATCGTAACAACCTCTGTTGCCTCGCTTGATAACGCCAGCCTGCAGCATTTCGGACTCTTTAAAACCTTTTGATTTAAGATGTTTAAGCAATCCGTCCCATCTGTCCGGGGCATATCCTAAACCGAAGTGGTTGATTGTTTTCATAGAAAGCCCTCTGTTCAGAAAATAATCAAGTCCTGTCCGTCCGTCCTGCGAGAGCATATAGGTATGAAAAAACTTTGCACTCTCACGGTTTATTTCAAGTATTCTGCGTCTTGTCTTGGCAACACCGTTGTCATATGCCGTATCGTCGGGCATTTGCATACCTGCGCGCTGTGCAAGCGATTTAACAGCGTCTATATAATCAAGATTTTCGATTTTTTTAATAAATGCAACCGCATCGCCGCCTGCTCCGCAACCAAAGCAATAAAAACTTTGCGTAGCCGGATAAACGGTAAACGACGGCGTTTTTTCATTGTGAAACGGACAAAGACCGACATAGGTGTTTCCGCGTTTTTTTAACGTAACATAGGTTGATACTACGTCGTTTATGTCTGTTTTTACTTTTAACTCCTGCAAAAATCCGTCAGGCAACGGCATAAATTATCAACCCTTTCTGAATTTTTAATTGAGAAATTGCCTATTCTATCCAAAACATCGGAACAAACAAGTGATTAAATATTTTAACCGAATAATTGTCGCTCATTCCTGCAATGTAATCGCAAACCGCTCTGTCGGTTCCTTCTTCATCAGCAATAATTTGATATTCTTCAGGCATTTTATCCGGATTTTTGAAGTAATATTCATATAGCTTTTCAATCATTTGAACAGCCTTAACTTCCTCGCTCTTGCAAACGGGATTTTTATATACTGCGACAAACATAAATTCGTGCAGTTCGTTAAACAACTGCCAAAAATCATCGTCCATCAAAATTTTTTCGTCGCTGTTATTAATAACATTGAGCACCATATTGTTAATACGCTCGCTTTTACTCATTCCGAGAGACATTCTTATGTCAAGCGGAATATCTTCCTCAGCCATAACTCCTGCTTGGATTGCATCATCAATATCGTGATTTATGTAAGCTATTTTATCTGCAATTCTTATTATCTGACCCTCAAGCGTATAAGCGTCCTCGCCGCTTGTGTGGCACAGTATTCCGTTTTTAACCTCGTCGGTCAAATTGAGCCCTTTGCCGTTTTTTTCGAGTTTTTCGACAACGCGGACACTTTGCTCATAATGTTTAAAACCGTTTGGCGAAAGCTGATTCAGTGCTCTTTCGCCGGCATGTCCGAACGGTGTATGACCCAAATCGTGCCCGAGAGCGATTGCCTCTGTCAAATCCTCATTAAGTTGCAATGCCCTTGCAATTGTCCGTGCAATTTGTGAAACTTCAAGTGTATGGGTGAGCCTTGTCCTGTAATGGTCGCCCGACGGAGCAAGAAAAACCTGTGTTTTATGCTTAAGTCGCCTAAATGCGCGGCAGTGAATAATTCTGTCCCTGTCGCGCTGAAAGCAGGTTCTTATTTCACACTCCGGTTCGGGGCGTGCCCTTCCCTTCGACTTGTCGGCAAAAACAGCCTTGTCACAGAGAATTTTATATTCGTTTTGCTCTGTAATTTCTCTTATGGAAAGTGCCAAGAATACCCCTCATTTCGACAATTAATACAATTTCATAATATAATACGCAAAAAATGCAAATTTCCCTTGATTTTTTTCTCTTGACTTAAAATAATAT
>CAVGLE010000122.1:1258-4003 GCA_963630035.1 Mediterraneibacter torques | reverse complement strand
ACCCTCGGCACGCGGTTTTGGAGACCGCTGCTCTACCAACTGAGCTATACCCCTAAATATTCATATATGGTGTTATGGTGTTTTATGACCAACAAGTATATTATAATGAAAATTTTTAAAATGTCAACATTTATTTCGTGAAATATTAGAAATTAATTTAAAAATATGTTATAATATAAAAATGGAGGTATCAAAATGAATAATATATTGGACATTACAACTGTTTTTGGCTTTTCGTTAAGGCTTGCAACAGCCATTATTCTCGGTTTAATTGTCGGCCTTGAGCGCCAGTGGACGCGGCATCAGGCCGGAATTATGACTAATGTAATAGTTTGTGTGGGTGCCTACGCTTATTCTGCATTTTCATATATCGCCGACCAAACAAATGTTGATGTAACGCGTATTGCGGCACAGGTGGTTTGCGGAATCGGCTTTTTGGGTGCAGGCTTGATTATTCGCGACGGAACAAACATTCGCGGTCTTTCAACCGCGGCAACAATTTGGGCAACTGCGGCAATAGGAATACTTTGTACCCTGCCGAACATATTATTTGCGGTGCTTGTTGCTATTGCAATTGTTATATTGCACCTGATACTTCACCCACTGTCAATATACATAAACAACAGACGAAGCAATCAAAAAACCAAAGAAAAAATAGAAAATGTATACAAAATAAGCATCGTTTGCAGTGAGGAAACAGAAATTGACACAAGAACACACCTTTTGAAAACGATAAGAGAAAAAAATAATGTTTTGCTGCATAATCTTGAAAGTCAGCCGACTGATAACGGAAATATAAAAATTAAAGCATATTTGACGGCTCAGCAAAAAAATGAAGATGTTATTGAAAGCATTGTCGGACATATAGGGAAAGACCAAGGCGTTATTTCCGTCGGATGGAAAATTACAGAATAAAGAAAAAATGACTGTGTTGATTTTGCACAGTCATTTTTTATGCAGAGTCAAGTTTATTGCGCATTTTAAGAAGGATTGCTTTTTCCTTTCGTGAAACCTGAACCTGAGAAATATTAAGCAGTTTTGCCGTTTCGCACTGAGTTTTACCTTGATAGAACCTGTATTTAATAAGAAGCTGTTCCGTTTCTGTGAGTGTAGTCATAACCTGATCAATTGATAACCTGTCAAACATTTCGTCGCTGTCGTCAACAGGAATATCAAATTCCTCACTTCCCTCCTCAGTCATCATATTTATTGAAACGACCGGATTGATGACATTCAGAATTTCTGACAATTCCTCAATATCGTAACCTGAAAGTTCAGCAAGTTCACTGACGGTCGGCTCTCGTAAATTTTTTGCAAGAAAATTTTCTCTCATTGCCTGTACCTTGATTGACTTCTCTTTAAGAGAGCGCGAAACCTTTATTGCGCCGCCGTCGCGAAAAATGCGTTTAATCTCGCCCATTATTACAGGAACGGCATAGGTTGAAAAAGCAAATCCTTTTGAATCGTCAAAATTATCGACTGCTTTAATCAATCCAACGCAACCTGCCTGAAACAAATCGTCATAATCCGTTCCCCGATTTCTGAATCTATTTGCAATTGAATGAACAAGCCCGATATTTTCTGTTATTTTTTTGTCGCGATCGTCAATCACCATTTTGAACGCCCTATTATTCTTTTTGTCAGTGTAACCGTTGTACCTTTGCCGACGCTTGAATTGACCTTAATTCTGTCGCAAAACGACTGCATAACGGTAAATCCGAGACCTGCCCGATCAGCGCCGCCCGTTGTAAATAACGGTTGCATTGCTTTTTTAAGATCGTCGATACCTATGCCGTTGTCTCTGATTTTGATTTTTACAACACTGTCCTCCGTAATAATGCCGGTAATGTTAATTTTTCCGTATGTATCTTTATATGCGTGAACTATACAGTTGGTGACTGCTTCGGAGACCGCTGTTTTCAAGTCGGATATTTCGTCAATAGTCGGATCAAGCGGCGTAATAAAAGAGGAAACAACAACACGGCAAAACGATTCGTTAATGCTTTTGCTGTCAACCGTCAGTTTAAATTCGTTAATTATATTCATATACATCCTCCGTCATTGCGTGATTTCTTTAATAATGGCAATACTGCCAAGACCGGCAAGTTCCATCAATTTTTTTGTTTGCGGCGTTACATTTCTAATCTCGACAGTGCCGTGAAAATTTTGCATCAATCTGTATCTGCCCATAACAAGCCCTATGCCCGATGAATCCATAAATGTCACATTTTTGAAATCAAGTATTAAATGCTGTGGCTTTTTGTAGCTTATTACATTGTCGATTTTTTCGCGTGTTTCGGCACTTGTGTGATGGTCAAGCTCGCCTATAAGATATGCAATAATAAGATTGCCGCTTGATTCAACGGTAACGCTCATTTATATCACTCCAAATAAAAATACCAATCTGCTAATAAGATAACAGATTGGTATGATGAAATTTGTTGAAATATAAGAGTTATTTAATAAAATTTCTAATCTCGCGCGCAAGGTAAAACGAACCGCAAATAAGGGTAATATCCTGGTTTAATTGAAGCGCTGCAAGCGGTGAATCAATGCATACAACATTCTTGCAATATTTGTTAGCAACAGTATATAAATATTCCAAATCCGCAGCTCTCGGATTAGACGGTTTTGTCAAAATTATTTTTTTGCATTTCGGCGCAATGATTTTAAAATAGCCGTCAATATTTTTGTCGCGCATCATTCCGATTAAGGCAACATCTTTATCAACCAGCGGCTCAAGAG
>CAVGLE010000122.1:0-1248 GCA_963630035.1 Mediterraneibacter torques | reverse complement strand
GCGTCAACATTATGACCGCCGTCAAGCAAAACATTGCCTATTTTTTCCTGCCGAGCGGGAAGTTTTGAAAGTTGCAAACAACTTGTATCGATATTCAACAAATGAAGTGCCGCAGCAGCGACAGCCAAATTATCGGCATTAAAATCACCGCTTGGAGTAACAAAGATGATATTATCGCATTTCTCTTTATAAATATCGCGATAAATTTCATCGCAAAGAACTACGGAATTTGAATTTTTGCGAAGTATTCCGCTTTTTTCTTTAGAGATTTCTTCAACAGTATCGCCGAGAAAATTTGTGTGATCAAGTGAAACAGAAGTTATAACAGACAAGGCGTTGCTTTTTTCGACATTAGTTGCATCGCCTGCACCGCCCATACCGCATTCAATAACGGCATAATCTACATTTTCATCGCAAAAATACTTATACATTACGGCAGTAAGAAACTCAAATTCACTGCAATCATTATCTTTAAACTCACTGACATAACGAGCAAAATCGGACTTTGAAATCGGTTTTGAATTAATTTGAATTTGTTCACGATAATCGGTTATCCACGGCGATGTGAAAAGTCCTGTCTTATAACCTGACTTAATCAAATTATCGCTGATTGTTTTTGCGACTGTACCTTTGCCGTTTGTGCCTGTAATATGAATAATTTTAATGCAATTCTGCGGGTTGCCAATTTTATTAAGCAGGACAGAAATACGAGTAAGCCCCGGCATAATGCCGAGGCTCATTTTGTTGAGTATTAAATTTAATGACTCGTCATAATTCATTACTGAATTTCCTCAATGGACTTTTTAAGCATAGCGATTTTATCCTCAGCCTTAGCTGCATCATCGCGATTTTGCTGAACAACCTTTTCGGGTGCCTTGTTTACAAAGCCGGGATTATTAAGTTTTTTCATAATGAATGCAAGCTTATCCTCAACGGCGGCAAGTTCTTTTTCAAGGCGTTTTTTCTCTGCCTCAAAATCTACAAGATCGCCGAGCGGAATGTAAATCTTTGCATCATCGGTAATAATTGTTACAACATTGCCCAAATCGCCGAATGATTTGTCAACAGCAACTTCACTTGCCGATGCAAGACGCTTAACAAAATCAATACCTTTTGAGAACAATTCGGACTGCTCGGTTTCAACATAAACCTTTGCCTTTTTGCTTGGCGGAATATTCATTTCGGAACGGCGGTTTCTGATTGCCTTAATAGCTGTCATAATTTTTTCCATTTCAGCTTCATCTACAG
>CAVGLE010000121.1:3452-4028 GCA_963630035.1 Mediterraneibacter torques | reverse complement strand
CATATGGGCCGCTTGATTTAAATGTAAAACTGCCGTTACACTTTGGCGAATACGGATAAAACGCCGTCATACCGCCGGGATTGATTACTGCGTCATAAACTCCGCATTTGATATTGTCGCACTCAAATTTAATGCTGTTTTTTCGGCAAAAATTCAGTGCATACGAACCGGGCTTAACGCAAAGCGCAAAATCACTTTTCGCATCAACTCCGTTATACGCAAACGAATAGTCGCCTATAGATACAACATTTTCAGACAATGCAAGCGAATTGAGCGATTTGCACGAGCCGAACGAATTTGTACCTATTGACAAAACAGAATCGGCAAGGCTAACGCTATGAAGTTTTTCGGCACCGCTGAATGCATAATTGCCGACAGAAGTCACACCGTCGGATACAACAACATTTTCGATTTCAAGAGTATACGAATGCCACGGAGCGGAATATTCATCCGCATAATCATCCATTTTGCCGCTGCCGTAAACGGTGAGCGTTTTTGATGACGAGTCGTATTTCCAGCTAACATCATCCGCAAAAGCCGTAACGCACGCAAACGATGCAGAAAGCACAACGGCGA
>CAVGLE010000121.1:0-3442 GCA_963630035.1 Mediterraneibacter torques | reverse complement strand
ACTTTTTGATTCTATATATTTTAAGCTTTTTTAATTTCATTTTTAGTTTTTTTACCGCCTGCGGTATCAATTATCAGATTAAACAAATCTTCCGTAAGCCCGTCAAATCTCTTACCTTCAATAAGCGCGCCTGCGTTAAAATCAATCCAATTTCTTTTTTTGTTAAAAAGCCCTGTGTTGCTCGAAATCTTAATTGTTGGTACGGGTGCGCCGAGGCTTGTTCCCCTTCCCGTTGTGAACAGTATAACATGCGCTCCCGCGGCAGTAAGTGCTGTTGTAGAAACAATATCGTTGCCGGGTCCCCACAAGAGGTTAAGGCCTCTTTTTTCAACTTGTGCGCCGTACCGCAAAACATCTGTTATAACCGATCTGCCGCCTTTTTGTATGCATCCGAGCGACTTTTCTTCAAGCGTTGTAATTCCGCCGGCGTGATTGCCCGGCGACGGATTTTCATAACAAACCTGATTATGCGAAGAAAAATAATCCTTAAAGCTGTTAATCATAGAAACGGTTTTGTTAAATACCGATTCATTCTCCGCACGAGCCATCAAAAGATGCTCTGCTCCGAACATTTCGGGAACTTCGGTCAAGACAGTCGATGCACCGAGCGATGTCAATTTATCATTAACCCTGCCGCACAGTGCGTTAGCGGTAATTCCGCTGAAAGCGTCCGAGCCGCCGCATTTCCAGCCGACGGTCAGTTTATCAATCGGGGCGTCTTCCCTTTTATCATTCTTAATTACGGAATAAATCTCGCGCAAAAGATCCTTGCCGCATTCAAGCTCATCCTCAACATCCTGAACGCAGAGAAATTTAATTCTGCTTTCGTCAATATCGCCCAAAAGCGGTTTAAACACGGAAAAATTGTTATTTTCACATCCGAGAGAAAGAACGAGCACGCCGCCGGCATTGGGGTGCTTAATGAGTGCGGAGAGGATTTTTTGAGTATTCGCCAAATCGTCGCCCATCTGACTGCATCCGAACGGATGAGTAAGCGCAACCACGCCGTCGCAAAAATCAAGATGCATGGAATTACCGATTTTTTCGAGTGCCTGTGCAGTTTTGTTGACGCAACCGACAGTCGGAATTATCCAAATTTCGTTACGAACGCCGATTTTGCCGTTACTGCGTTTATACGCCTTAATTGCCACCTTGCTTTTTTGCGGCTTATATTCGTTATCGCCGCTGAATTTATAAGTCAGCTTGTCCGACAAATTGGTTTTTACATTATGCTCGTGAACAAATGAGCCTGCCTTAATATCAACCGTTGCGTGACCTATCGGGCAACCGTACTTGATTATATTTTCGCCTTTTTTGACAGATTGCAAAAGGATTTTATGGCCGAACGGAATATCATCAAGCGCAATAATACCGTTTTCACAATATCCTTTTGCGATATTTTCCGTTACGACCGCAACATTGTCATTGGAATTTATTTTAATTAGTTTATTCATAAACAACCGATTCTACCGCTTTTTTCATACCTGCGGCGCAAATTTTATTATAATATTTTTCAACCTTATTTTGAAGACTGTCGATTTCAGTTAAATCTCTGTCCCAAAATTCGGTGTTTTTAAGAGTATTTAATACTGGATTTTCATTTGTCTGTGCACTAAAGAATGACAAAACAGACTCACTGTCGTGGACATCGTATTCTCTGTGCCTGTCGGCATGCATATAAAAAGCAATAAGTGCGGCGAGAGAAAATGAGAGAATTTTGGGTAATTCATTATTGATCTTTACATAGTCGAGCAAGGTATCAAGACATCTTGCTTTGAATTTTGAAACCGAATTAAGCGAAATATCAAGCAGCTTATGGTCGATAAACGGATTGTTAAATCGTTCAAGCACAGCCGCCGCAAACGAATCAAGCTCAGCTTGCGGTAAGTCGATTGTTTGCGTTATTTCGTCAAGTCCGATATTAATATATTTTGAAAAAAGTTCATCGTTCATCATATCACGCACAATGTCAATATCACAAAGAAACGCCGCCAATACCGACATAGTATGCACACCGTTTAAAATGCGCACTTTGCGTGTTCTGTAAGGAATAATATCGTCCGTAAATACTATATCGTTTGAAATATTTGCGGGGAGAAGCTTTTTGCATCGGCTGTCAGCCTGAATTATCCAACTGCCGTACGGTTCGCACGCAACGGCACACCTATCGTCTTTATATTCGGTATAACCTGTTACAATTCGGTCAACAAGCGTATTGCAAAAACTGCATTCATTCATTACATACCGGTTAAAGTCATTGCCGAGATGCCACAAATCAGCATATTTGAGTACACACGCTTTAAGTTCATCGGCATTATTTTCAATCAGTTCAACAGGTAAAAACAAAATACCGTCGGCACCGTTTAAAAATCTTTCGTACAAAAGATAAGTAATTTTACCGGGGAAAGTGCAATTACAATAATCGCCGCATACATCGTCGGCGGAATATGCAATCCCTGCCTCTGTAGTATTTGAAATGACAATTTTTAAATCATTTGAAACAAACGCTGATTTAAGCAAATCAAGCTCAGTTGTCGTGTCAATACATTTATCGACGCAGTCAATAGGCATCACATCATTTATAACCTCACCGTTTCGTCTGCCTCTGAGTAAAATGTTATATTTGTTGTCTTGCGTCTTAAGCGCAGAAATTACCTTATTATTTTTTCTCGGTTGACAAATTGCAAGCGAATAATCGGCAACGCCGTTGTTTTTTGCCGTTTGTATGTAATACTCGGCAAATGCTCGCAGGAAATTGCCCTCTCCGAATTGAATTATATTATACATAATATCACCGACTACATTATACAAAATATATTCGGCAATTTCAACAAGAAAAAACTCCCGACAAACGCTGTCGGGAGCTTGTTTTATTTAGTACATTGGACTAACCTCACTATTTTAGTTGAGATTTCAATAATCAGCCCATCGGAGTTTACCTCTTTATCATAAATTTGATATAAAATAATGTTAAATTGCTCTACTAACTTAACATAATTTATAGAGTTGTCAACTCTGATTATCCGCAGGTCGATAATCTATATACCTTTACTATTCAATTGTAATACTTCACCTGTCTGTACTTACCCAACCCTGCCGATAACTTTAAAATACTTTATAAAGCTGTAATTCGTAAGTAATTTCCGTATTACTTCTGTCAATCACTATAATCCGTTATACTATCGGGATACATAACAGGTGGCTGAACTCTCTGGTTCAATACCCATCGGAACAGCCTCCTTATTTTTATTTGAACTTGAGCTTTCCGTTGCCCTTCCTTAAGTTCAACTAAATAATAGCATATACTTTGTAACTTGTCAATAGTTTTTTTCAACTTTTTTTGCATTTTTTATTGTTTTTAAATAATCTATACAAAACTTTTCGTTCGACAAAATGGTACAATCTTCCCTATTGACTTAAAAGTAAATACATAATATAATAT
>CAVGLE010000120.1:0-4076 GCA_963630035.1 Mediterraneibacter torques | reverse complement strand
GATATAAGCTTTGTAATTTGCGATGATATTAACGAAATCAATATGAATAATCACCAAAATCTTTTTGATTACGGAATTTGTATCGGAAAATGCAACAAATTAATGTTTGCCAATTCAAATATAGTGATTTATGAAACTGATGAAGAGTCTTTGTTTTCTACTATATTTAATTGCTTTCTTTCGAGTGCTTTGCTGATTGCATTCAGAAATGCTGTAGTATCGTTAAATGGCAATTCAAAATTATCCGATGAACTGAAATTAATGTCGAGCATTGACCCGATAATAAAGTGCGATATTGATTTGCCTATTGAAGTAGGAAAAAGCAATCCAGTTTTGCTTTCATTAAAACCGCATATAGGCAATATACCAAAGCTTAATTATATTGTTCGTGATGAAAAAATCGCAAACTGTAACGGCTTAAGCGTAATCGGTAAAAGCGCAGGCAAAACGGTGCTCGACATTTATGAAATCGGGGCAAAAATTCCATTTATCAGCAAAGACATTAATGTTATCAAACGAAATCGAATAACAAAATTGATCTTGTCCGAGCGCGAAATAATCATAGGCAAAAATCAGAAAAAGTTTATTTCTTGTGATTTTGCGCCGTCTGACGCCGACAATATTAATACTATAAAATGGTCATCGAGTGATGAAAACATTGCTGTTGTTAAAAACGGAACGATATTTGCAAAAAAGCAAGGCAATTGCAGAATAATATGCTGTGCGGAAAATGTTTCGGCACAATGCATTTGTATTGTAAAGCCTTTTTTAGAAGATTTTGTAATTGAATATGATGAAATCGTTCTTAATTCAATGGAAGAAATTGAAATAAACGCAAAATGTATCCCCGAAAACAGCATCGACTCAAAATTAATATTTGAATCAAGTGATAAAAACATTGTAAATATAGTCGGAAACAAGCTTATAGGCAAAAGTAAAGGTAATGCAGAAATAACAATCCACAATATAACCGATAGCGTAAGAAAAGATATTTCGGTTAAAGTTGTCAAAAACAAAAAGGGATTGCTTTACAAATTATTTAATTAAAAATTAAAAAACGAAAGGAGTTTTTTATGGGAAAATACATAGGAATCGATTTGGGTACAACATTTTCTTGTGCGGCATACATAAATGAAGATGGACAACCACAAATCATACCAAACAGTGAGGGCGACAATATAACGCCTTCTGCCGTTTTGTTTGACGGCGACACAACCGTTGTTGGCAAAGAGGCTAAAGACCAAAGCTTTATGGAACCTGACAATTTTGAGCAATTTGTCAAACGGCACATGGGCGAAAGGGATTACACATTTAAGAATTCAAACGGCGAAACTTATTCTCCCGAAGCGATATCTGCAATTATTTTAACAAAAATAAAACAAGACGCAGAAAATTATTTGGGTGATACAATAGACGGTGCTGTTATAACCGTGCCTGCATATTTTAATGAAGCGCAAAGAAAGGCGACCATAGATGCAGGTGCAATAGCAGGCTTAAATGTATTGGCAATTATTAACGAACCTACTGCGGCAGCTTTGTCCTTTGGTATTAGTAAAGGAGGCGATAAGCCGCAAACAATTATGGTTTATGATCTCGGCGGAGGCACATTTGATGTAACCATAATGAAATTTGATGCCGAAAATATCACTGTTCTCGGAACTGCCGGTGACAGAAAACTCGGTGGATATGATTTTGACAAAAGAATTATTGATGCAGTTATTGAAGATGCAAAATCAAACGGTTTAGATATTGAGTCGGATAAAATTGCAAAACAAGATTTACAATTGAAAGCAGAGGCCGCGAAAAAGGCCTTATCTTCAAAAGATAAAACAAACATTATGCTTAATATCAACGGCAGACCATATAAATATGTGCTGACCCGTGAAGATTTTGAAGAAATGGCAGAGCCGCTTCTGTTCAAAAGTATCAGCAGTATGGAAAATGCTTGTGATGAAGCAGGATTAGAATATGAGGATTTAGACAAAATTCTTTTAGTCGGCGGTTCAACAAGAATGCCTATTGTCAAAGATTCCATAAAAGAGGAAACCGGCATAGAGCCATCATCAGAAGTTCATCCCGATGAGGCAGTGGCAATCGGTGCGGCATATCATGTTATTGATGTTTTAAAAAATAAAAAAGCTGCCTGCAATAATAATTTCGAAGGAGAATCCGAAGCAGAAAGCATTAATTTCGAAATACCGGATATTAAGAAAAATTATTCTTTTACGGATGTCACTTCACACGGAATCGGTCTTGTTGTTGTAAACAGCAGAGGTGAGGAATTTAACTCGGTTATACTTCCTAAGAATGTAACTGTTCCTGCCGAGTATAAAAATTGCTACAGCACAACCAAACCGTTTCAAGAGTCACTTAATATACAAGTCACACAGGGAGAAGAGGATGATTTAAGATATGTAACCATTATCGGTACAGCCTTAATCAACATTGCCCCAAGAGATAAAATAGTTGATATTGAGGTCACAATATCTTGCGATGAAAATTCTATAATTCATGTAAGAGTATATGATATGGATATGCAACAGGATTTGGGCGAAATGCATATTGACAGAGTATCAAATTTAAGTGATGAAGAAGTAAAGAACGATATGTTGAGAATAAGCAAGCTCGATATAAGCGGAGAATAAGGAGAAATTTAAAATGGCAGAATTATTAATTAAATATGATTTATATAAAATACTTGAACTTGACAGAGCTTGGGATTGTAAACAAATCAGAAAAACACTTATCAAAAACCAAGGCTTTTGGATTAAAAGACAAAGTGCCTGCAATGATACAGAACAATTAATGTATATTGAAGAAGTATTGCAGAAAATCGAAGAAGGCGTTAAAAACCTTTGTAAAGAAATCAACAGAAAGCGTTATGACGATGCTCTTGATAAAGCATATAAGAATAAAAGTATTGTTGATGAGGAAGAAAAGAAATACAAAGACATTCTTGAAAAGGCTAAGGCTTATTATAAAAAGGGTAATATTAAGCTGGCAGCTAAATTTGCTAAAGAAGCAATTGAGGGAAAGGTTAATGACCCTTCTGCTTATGATGTTTTGGCACGATGCTATTTGGATTCAAACAATCCTAAAGAAGCTTTAAATATCGTTGATAACGGCTGCAATGTATTTAAAGAGAATATCAATCTTGTTTGGTTGGGTGCAAGAATTGCAACAGTAGGTCTTAATGATTATGACGAAGCGCAAAACAGAATTAATGTTTTATTAGAAAAAGCACCAAATAAAGCAATCGGTTATACCGAGCAGGTATATATGCATCTTTATAAGGGCGACGAACAATTGGCTTTCAATGAAATTAATTCTTATATTGAAAAGCATCCTGACGATAACAATTATAAGCAAAGGGTTTCTCATGATATTTGTACATATATAAAGAGAGCGTGCTATGTTGTGGATGGTGATGAAATGTTCATTGCCGATAAAGGTCATTATCAAAAAAGCCTGGAATTATCTAAAAAGGCACTTGAAATTTATGATGATGAATACACACGAAGAACAGTGGAAAATGCTGAATATTACGGCAACAAGCAATGGAACAGCTGGAATTGGGAAAACATTAAAACCATCAGCTTGTATAGCATAGTGTTTATTGTTCTAGGAATTATCTTAGGTGCGTTTACAAACATATTTCATATACTAACCGGCGTAGGTGTATTTGGTTTATTCATTGACTGTTTGCTTATTTATTATAGCTTCCGTCCATATTGGCAAATATTTAAAACCTATTATGTCACCGGAAAAATGGGCTTTTTGGAAACGGTTGTAAATAAAATAGGCTCATTTTTAGCTAATGTATATTACAAAATATTCAGATTGTTAATAAACGTTGCAAAACTTATAGTAAAGGGCTTTTTCTGGTTGGTAACCGGCGGTCCGTTTAGACATTGATAATAAAACAATCCTCCTAAATAATATCATTTAGGAGGATTATATATTTTTGAAGGTGATAATATGATGAAATTCGGCAAGAACCTTGAAACCGTTAATGACTTTCAGGAAAACAAAGAAAGTAAAAAAACAGAAAACAGTAAGGCTGCTTCTAATGAATA
>CAVGLE010000119.1:0-4197 GCA_963630035.1 Mediterraneibacter torques | reverse complement strand
TTATCATCAACGCATTTTTCATATTCATACAAGGCAAATTTGCGCAAAAAATCATTATCCTCGTTTGCAGAAAATATAAATCTGTTAAATGCAGACAAAAAGGACGGATTTATATGCTCAAAATCGTGCACAAGATTGTTACGAATATAGTTTCGTGTATATTTATCGTCATAATTTGTTGAATCAACAACAAAATCAATTCCGTTTTCGCGGCAATAACTGCGTATTTCGTCCGATGAGCATTCGATAAGCGGTCTTATAATATTATCTCTGACCGGCGGTATTCCGCAACAGCCGTTAAGGGATGTTCCGCGTGCAAGACGAAAAATGACTGTTTCGACATTATCGGAAAGATTATGCGCCGTTGCGATTTTTGTGCCGCCGAGAGAATTGAAAAATTTGTATCTCGCATTACGCGAGTATTCCTCAACGCCGAGTCCCGCTTTTTTTGCTCCGCCGACAGCATCAATTTCAAGGCAACGAAATTTAATATTGTTTTTTTCACAAAAGCTGCGGACAAATTCGGTATCGTTTTTTGACTCCTTGCCTCTAATACCGTGCTCGACATTGGCAACAATTATACTTATATCATACTTGCTTTTGACGGAAATAAGGTAATTTAGCAAAAGCATTGAATCCGCACCGCCGGAAACGCCGGCAACAACAATATCGCCGGCGGTAATCATTTGATATTTAGTTACTGTATTGTCGATTTTAGTTATAATCTCTGACATTGTCAACTGCTCTGAATCTTGTGTATTCCTTGTCAAACGCAAGTTCGATTGTACCTGTCTGACCGTGACGGTTCTTGGCAACAATCAGCTCCGTGCGTGAATCGTCGATTGAATCCTGCTTATCTTCATCAACCTCATTTTTATAATATTCTTCACGATAGAGGAACATTATAATATCCGCATCCTGCTCAATTGAACCTGAATCACGAAGGTCGGAAAGTTGCGGTTTATGCGATTTTCCCCTGCCCTCTGTCGCACGCGAAAGCTGTGCACAGCAAACAACGGGAATGTTCAAATCCTTAGCCATCATTTTGAGATTTCTTGTTATTTCGGAAACCTCCTGAACTCTGTTATCCCTGTGGCCTACGCCCTGAATAAGGCCCAAATAGTCAATAATAATACATTCAACATCTCTGAGTCGCGTAACTCTTGACTTAATTTCAGGAACAGTGATACTTGAAGTATCGTCAAGATAAAGCTCTACATCGGAAAATTGTGATGCGGCATTACCTACTCTTACCCACTCATCATCTGTCAGTTCGCCCGTTCTGAATTTTTGCGATGTAACTCCGGCCTGCGAAGCAAGCAAACGCTCAGCAAGCTGTTCCTTAGTCATCTCAAGAGAAAAGAAAATTGTTTTTTTCTTGCCAACCATCGAAACATTATGCGCAAGGTTGAGCGCAAAACTTGTTTTACCCATAGCGGGACGGGCACCTATAAGAATAAAGTCGGATTTATTAAGACCTGTTGTATATTTATCAAGCAAACCGAATCCTGTCGGTATGCCCTTATAATCGTCTTTGTTTTCGCCTGTGAGTTTTGCGAGTTTGTCATAAACACCGTTTATAATAACCTCGCCGATTCGCGTTGGGGCGTTTGTTTCCTTGCCCTCGCGAATGTCATAAATTTTTTGTTCCGCATTATTAATGAGCGCGTTAGCGTCTCCGACGCCGCTGTTTGCCTCTTCGATAATTTCCTGTGCAGACTCGATAAGACGCCTTAAATAGTACTGCTCCTTAACTATCTTCGCATAACTTTCAACATTTGCGGTTGACGGTACAGCCTGTGCAAGTTGAACAAGATAATCTCTGCCGCCTGCAGAATCGTACTGACCGCTTTTTGCAAGTGCATCCGCAATAATAACCGGGTCGATTGCGGCACCCGGATTTGAATACATTGCTACCATAGACGCAAAAATAGTCTTGTGTTGCGGAAGATAAAAATATTCCGGTTTTAAATATATCATTACATCCTGAATGCAGTCGGATTTTTGCAAAATGCACCCGAGAACGCTTTGTTCCGCATCAAAATTATACGGAAGATTCATATTAATATTATCTGCCATTTGTATATCCTTCGGCAATTATGCCTCAACAACCTGAACAAATACCTTTGCGGTTATTCCCTGATAAACCTTAACCTCGATTTGCGTAGTACCGAACGCCTTTATATCCTGCATGGATATCTTTCTTTTGTCGATATTTTCGCCCATTTCTTCCTTAATTGCGGCAGAAACATCTTTAGCCGTAACAGAACCGAAAAGTTTGCCGTTTGCGCCTGCTTTTGCGACAACCTTAAAAGTTTTACCTTCAATTCTGTCTTTAAGAGCATTGGCGGCTTTTATTTCCTCTGCTTTATGGAATTTTTTTGCGGTTTCTTTATTGTTAAATTCATTCATTGCCTGGGCGTTTGCTTCAATGGCAAGTCCTTTTGGGAAAAGAAAATTTCTTGCATATCCGTCGCTTGTATTTACAAGGTCGCCTTTCTTACCGAGTGATTTAACATCGGCTTTAAGAATAACTTTCATAATATATAAATGTCCTTTCTTATCTATATTTCCATAAATATGGGCAAAATCATCGGTGAACGCTTTGTTTTTTCATACATTAATTTTGAAATTTCATCGCGCATTTTGGTTTTAACCGAATTCCAATCGTGATAACGCCTGTCATATTGTTCGTCAAAAATTCTGCAAGCCAAATCCCTCGCGCTGTTCATAAGTTCCTCATTTTCACGGACGAAAACAAAACCTCGTGAAACAATGTCGGGACCTGACACAATATAACCGTTTTGAGAATCAATGGTTGCAACGATAATGATAATTCCGTCCTTAGACAGTCTTTTTCTGTCGTTAAGAACGATATTGCCTACATCGCCGACACCGTAGCCGTCAACATAAACCTCACCGGCAGGAACATTGCCGACCTGCTTTAATCCGTCTGAAGAAAGTTCAATTGTGTTGCCAATATCGCCGATAAATATATTTTTGGGATCGATACCCATTTGCTCGGCAAGCATTGCATGCTTAGCAAGGTGCTTTTGCTCGCCGTGAACCGGAATAAAGTATTTTGGCTTTACAAGGCCTATCATAAGTTTTAAATCCTGTTGGCAAGCATGACCCGAGGCGTGAACCTCGTACATTTTTTCATAAATAACCTCAATGCCCTTCTTCATAAGCGCATTTACAACATTGCTTACCATCTTTTCGTTGCCGGGAATAGGCGTTGCGGAAATGATAACATAATCGTTAGGTGTGCAGGTAACCTTTCTGTGTTCACCGTTGGCAATTTTTGTCAACGCGGACATAGGCTCACCCTGGGAACCGGTTGTAATGATAACCAATTTGTTGTCGGCATAATTTTTAATTGTATCAATTGGGATTAAAATACCCTGCGGAATATTGAGATAACCGAGTTCTGTTCCTACGCTTACGAGATTTTCAAGGCTTCTGCCGATAACGGCAACCTTTCTGCCGAGCGTGCTGGCTACATCAATGATTTGCTGAACACGGTGAATGTTTGACGCAAATGTAGCGACAATAATTCGTCTGTTTTTTGCAGCTCTGAACAAAAGTTCAAAACTTTCGCCGACAACACTTTCGCTCATTGTTGAACCGGGTCTTTCGGCATTTGTCGAATCAGACAAAAGTGCAAGAACACCCTTTTTGCCAAATTCGGCAAAGCGCGGCAAATCAATCATATCACCATCAACCGGAGTGGTGTCTATTTTAAAGTCACCCGTTTGTATAACAACACCGGCAGGACATCTTATAGCCAAACCGACAGCGTCGGGAATTGAGTGATTGACATGAATAAGTTCAATATTAAACGCGCCCAAAGTTATATTGTCCCTTGGCTTAATTTCAACAAGTTTTGTTGAATTGAGGAGCCCGTGCTCTTCAAGTTTACACTTAATAAGTCCTATAGTAAGCTTTGTTGCGTAAACCGGAACATTGCACCTTTTGAGCAAATACGCAAGGCCGCCGATATGATCCTCGTGACCGTGTGTAATAATAATACCTTTAATATGCTCCCGGTTATTCACAACATATGTGAAATCCGGAATCACAAGGTCAACGCCCGGCAATTCCGCAGTCGGAAACGCAAGCCCGCAATCGACGATAAACATATCGTCATTGTACTGATAGACAGTCATATTCTTGCCTATCTCGTTCATACCACCT
>CAVGLE010000118.1:2397-4215 GCA_963630035.1 Mediterraneibacter torques | reverse complement strand
GTATAAAAATATTGAGCCTGTAATTGTGCTTACCAAAACAGATATGGCAGATGCTGACGAATGTCAAAAATACTGCGATATTTACGAAAAAGCAGGCTTTAAGGTTATTGTCTGTGACAACACAACAGGCAAGGGAGCAAACGAGGTTAAGGCTCTCCTAAACGGAAAAATCAGTGCTTTTACAGGCAATACAGGCGTGGGTAAATCAACGCTGCTTAATAATATTTTTCCCGAATTGGAGCTTGCAACAGGTGAAACAAGCAAAAAACTCGGCAGAGGAAAACACACAACACGCCATTGTGAACTGTTTAAATTTGCAGGCGGCTACATTGCAGACACACCGGGCTTTTCATCTCTCGATTTTGAAAGATGCGAAAAAATTATGAAGGACGAATTGCCCTATTGTTTTCGCGAGTTTAAGCCGTTTCTCGATGGGTGCAAATTCACCTCGTGTTCGCATACGGGCGATAAGGGCTGTGCCGTGTGTAAGGCTGTCGACGACGGAATAATCCCGAAATCGCGACTTGAAAGCTATATTTCGATGTATAATGATGTTAAGGACATTAAACAATGGCAAATGAAATGAAAAAATGCATAATCGTGTCGGGTGCACCCGATACCGATTATGACTTTCTGAAAAAATCAATCTCCGGCGATTCTTTTGTGATTGCCGCGGATTCCGGCTATACCAAACTGCAAAAAATAGGTGCTGAACCGGATTTGATAATAGGCGATTTTGATTCATCCAAAAAGCCTGATATTGATTGCAAAATTATTACCTTGCCTTGCGCAAAGGCTTATACAGACACATTCGAGTGTGTTCAATATGCCGTTGAGCACGGTTACAGTAATATTACTGTTTTAAATGCAATCGGCTCTCGTATCGACCACACCTATTCAAATATACTTTGCCTTGATTATTGCAGAAAGCATGGCGTATATTGTGAAATTAAAAATAAAAACAACCGTATTTCTTTAATTTGCGGTAAGCGTACAATAAAAAAGGAATATGACAATTTTTCGCTTTTTGCTTTTCTCGGTGATTGCAAGGGTGTCAAAATAAAAGGCGCAGGTTATACTGCAGGTTTTTACGGTATGGAGACGCTTGATATTTTGCAGGGCGATCAATTCGGTCAAAGCAATTATGTCAGCGATAACGAATGTGAAATTTCTCTCGAAAAAGGTATCCTTCTTTTAATTGAGAGTAACGATTAAACATAAACCGAATATAATACAGTAAATGCTGCAAAGAGGTGTTTACTTTGAAGAGAATGTGCAGGCGTGAGTTTTTATGGATCGCTTTCGGCGTAGGGTGTATATTGTCTTGTTGCCTCCCTACCGAATGGATAACGCGCGTGCTTGCCGTCATTGTAATTGTCCTTGGCTTTCTTTGTTGCAAAAAATAATGATTTGGTTTTTTCAAATCCGCACTGTACTCCGTGAACTGCGACGGAGTGCATATAAAAATTACTGTTGCAGTTGAAAGGGTTTGTGTGTTTATGAAAGTTGTATTGATTAAAAGTCCTAAATTTTTAGCGCCTATTTTACGAGCAGTATTTAAAGTTAAAAAAATTAATCATAACGATTAATTACTTATTGCTTTTTTCTTGACAATAATTATATTTTTTGTTAAACTAAATTCATATTTTAAAGGCTGTGATTAAAAGGAGTAAGCCGCTAATCAATTTCAGAGAGCCTGTGTTCGCTGTAAACAGGTATTGATTACGGTTGAAGGTAGTTTATGAGCCCACATTGCGAAAAATTAAGTAGTTTTGTGCGTATATCTGCGTTAAAGATTTGAGTGGTCGCATTGGATTT
>CAVGLE010000118.1:0-2387 GCA_963630035.1 Mediterraneibacter torques | reverse complement strand
CGGTTATTTATACCGCCTCATTGTTGAGGCGGTTTATTTTTTTACAGGAGATGAAAAAATGGCTAAAGAGTTAGAAAAGCAGTACAACCCTTCCGAGGTTGAAAACCGCACCTATGACTTTTGGTGCAAAAATAAATATTTTCATGCCAAAAGAGAAGAGGGCAAAAAAACATATACAATAGTTATACCGCCCCCGAATATCACAGGTCAGCTTCACATGGGTCACGCCCTTGACAATACTTTGCAGGATATTCTTATCAGGTATCACAGAATGGCAGGCTATGACACATTGTGGCTTCCGGGTACAGACCATGCTTCAATCGCAACAGAGGCAAAAATTGTTGAAAAAATGCGCGAAGAGGGTATTACAAAAGACGATTTGGGCAGAGATAAATTCCTCGAGCGCGCGTGGGCTTGGAAAGAGCAGTACGGCGGAAGAATCATTCAACAGCTTAAGAAAATGGGCTCCTCCTGCGATTGGGACAGAGAAAGATTCACTCTTGACGAGGGTTGCAGTAAAGCCGTCAAAGAAGTTTTTGTAGGTCTTTATGACAAGGGACTTATCTATCGCGGCAACAGAATGGTTAATTGGTGCCCTCATTGCAACACCTCAATTTCTGACGCAGAGGTTGAATATGAAGAAAAAGATTCTAATTTCTGGCATCTTCTTTATACGGTAAAAGAAACCGGCGAGCAACTCGAACTTGCCACTACAAGACCCGAAACAATGCTCGGCGATACTGCTGTTGCAATCAACGGTGACGACCCGAGATACAAGCACCTTCACGGCTGTCATGTAATTTTACCGTTACTTAACAAAGAAATTCCGATTGTGTGCGACGAGCATGCAGATATGACAAAAGGAACAGGCGTTGTTAAAATCACTCCTGCTCACGACCCTAACGATTTTGAAGTCGGATTACGCCATAATTTGCCTATCGTTCGTACATTCACTTATGACGGATATATGACGGGCAAGCGTGACAAAGAAATTGCCGACGAACTTATTGCAAGCGGAAAGGCAACACAAAACGAGCCTGAGGTTTTGGACTGCGGCAAATATGCCGGTATGAGCACAATGGAAGCGAGAAACGCTATTCTTGCCGACCTTGAAGCAGGCGGCTATATTAAAGAAATTGAGCCGCTAAAGCATGATGTCGGCACTTGCTACAGATGCCATACAAATATTGAGCCTATGGTTTCAAAGCAATGGTTTGTTAAAATGGATACTTTGGCTGGTCCTGCTATTGACGCTGTTGAAAACGGTGAAATCAAATTTGTTCCGGAGAGATTTAAGAAAAATTATATGAGCTGGATGCGCGGTTCACGCGATTGGTGCATCTCCCGTCAGCTTTGGTGGGGTCACAGAATTCCTGCTTGGTATTGTGACGATTGCGGCGCAACAACAGTCGCAAAGGACGAGCCTCAGTGCTGTCCGCAATGCTCATCTAAAAATATTCATCAGGATCCCGATACTCTCGACACATGGTTCTCATCTGCGCTTTGGCCGTTCTCAACACTCGGTTGGCCGGACGACACAGAGGATTTGAAACATTATTATCCTACCAATACACTTGTTACAGGCTACGATATTATCGGCTTCTGGGTAAGCAGAATGATTTTCTCGGGTCTTGCATATACAGGTAAAGCACCTTTTGATACCGTTTTGATTCACGGGCTTGTTCGTGACGCGCAGGGCAGAAAAATGTCCAAATCTCTCGGTAACGGTATCGACCCACTTGAAATTATTGACAAATACGGCGCAGATGCATTGAGATTTACTCTTGCAACCGGCAACTCACCCGGAAATGATATGAGATTTTCTGACGATAAGGTTTTGGCATCAAGAAACTTTGCAAACAAACTTTGGAACGCCGCAAGATTTGTTTTGATGTATCTCGGCGAGGATTATAAGTATTCCGGCTTGCCGTCAAATCTTCTTATTGAGGACAAGTGGATTGTTTCCAAAGTTAATTCGCTTGCCAAAGAAGTTACGGACAACCTTGAAAAGTATGAACTCGGTATTGCTGTTCAAAAACTTTATGATTTCATTTGGGATGTTTTCTGCGATTGGTATATCGAAATTGCAAAAATCAGACTTCAGGGCGACGACGAAAAGGCAAAGGATACTGCTAAGAGCGTTCTTGTTTATGTCCTTACCGATATTCTTAAGCTTCTTCATCCGTTTATGCCGTTTATTACCGAAGAAATATATCAGGCTATTCCTCACGACTGTGAATCTATTATGATTTCAAAGTGGGTAGAATATGACGAAAACCTTTGCTTTGCCGAAAATGAGGCTAAGATGGAAATTCTTATGAATGCTATCCGTGCTATCCGTAACCGCAGGGCAGAGATGAATATTCCTCCAAGCAAAAAGGCAAAGG
>CAVGLE010000117.1:0-4216 GCA_963630035.1 Mediterraneibacter torques | reverse complement strand
GGACTTGTAGGCTTCGGTATCGGTAAGTCAGGCGAAGTTCCTGATGCTATCCGTAAGGGTATCGAGGATGCAAAGAAAAATGTAATTAAGGTTTCACTCAGAGGCACAACAATTCCTCATGAGATTACAGGTAAATTCGGCGCAGGCGAAGTTCTTCTTATGCCGGCTCCGAAAGGTACCGGCGTTATTGCCGGCGGCCCTGTTCGTGCTGTTGTTGAAACAGTAGGTATCAAGGACATCCGTACAAAGGCAATTCGTTCTAACAATCCTTGCAATGTTGTAAGAGCAACAATCAACGGTTTAAGCCAGCTTCGCACTGCCGAAGAGGTTGCTGCTGTTCGCGGCAAGACTGTTAAGGAAATAGTAGGTTAAGGAGGGGTTAGCATGGCAGATATTAAAATCAAACTCACAAAGAGTTTAATCGGTAGCAAAAAAGACCAAATCGCCACCGCCAACTCACTTGGTCTCCGTAAAATCGGCAATGTAACAGTACAGCCTGATAACGCACAGACACAGGGTAAAATCAAAAAGATTTCTCACCTTGTAACAATCGTAGAAGAATAAGGGGAGGTGCACTGATGAAATTACACGAACTTTCTCCTGCAGAGGGCTCTAAAAAAGCTGTTAAAAGAATTGGTAGAGGCGCAGGCTCAGGCCAAGGTAAAACAGCAGGTAAAGGCCATAAGGGTCAAAAGGCTCGTTCCGGCTACAGCAGACGCCCGGGCTTTGAAGGCGGTCAGATGCCGCTTCAAAGAAGAATTCCGAAGAGAGGATTTAACAACATCTTTGCTACTGAATATGCAATCGTAAATGTTTCTGCTCTTAACGACAGATTTGAAGACGGTGCAACAGTAGATGCAGAAAGCCTTGTAGCTTGCGGCCTTGTTAAAAAGACGCTTGACGGCATCAAGGTTCTCGGCAAAGGTGAGATTACTAAAGCTTTGACCGTTAAGGTTAATGCTGTAAGCGAATCTGCTAAAGCAAAGATTGAAGCAGCTGGTGGCAAGGTGGAGGTGCTTTAAGTGATTAAAACTATCATTAACGCATTCAAACTTCCCGATATCAGAAAAAAGCTTCTCTTCACTGCTTTTATCATTTTGATTTTCAGAATAGGTTCGGTTATTCCTGTTCCTTTTCTTAACATTACGGACGAAATCACCGTTGGTAAAGGCAACACAATTTTAACTTATTTGAGTTTGATGACCGGTAGCGCGTTCACATACGGAACTATCTTCGCTATGTCAATCACACCGTACATCAACTCTTCAATCATTATGCAACTTCTTGCAGTTGCAATCCCCGCTCTTGAAAATCTTCAAAAAGAGGGCGAGGAGGGTAAGAAGAAAATTTCAACAATTACAAGAATCGTTACAATAGTTCTCGGTTTGCTTCAATCGTTGGCATATTTCTTCTTCCTTCGTGCAAACGACTATCTTGAAACATTCACAAATGCTTCAACATTCGATTTGGTATTCCAAGCAGTTGTTATTATTGCAGTTCTCACAGCAGGTACGGCAGTAATTATGTGGCTCGGTGAGCAAATTACAATTGACGGTATCGGCAACGGTATCTCAATCATCCTTTTCGCAGGTATCGTATCTCGTTTCCCAACCATTATCAGACAGCTCTTCGGCTACTATGAAACAGAGAGAACGGTATATAAAGTACTTGTTCCGGTAGTTTGTGTATGCTTCTTGCTTATGATGGCATACATCGTTTTGCTCGATAATGCAGAAAGAAGACTTCCCATCCAATACGCTAAGCGCGTTAAAGGCAGAAAAATGTACGGCGGACAAAATACTCATATGCCGATTAAGGTTAATATGAGCGGCGTTCTCCCAATTATCTTTGCATCATCAATTCTTTCACTCCCAGGTACTGTTCAAATGTTCCTTACTGAAAGCAAGTACAAGGGCACAGGTTGGGAAAAGTTCTTTAATGCATTCCAAAGTGATTCATGGTGGTACGCAGGAATGTACTTCCTTCTTATCATCTTCTTTGCTTATTTCTACAGTACAATTCAGTACAACCCAATCGAAATGGCAAACAATCTTCGTAAGAATAATGGCGTTATCCCCGGATACAGACCGGGCAGACCGACCTCGGATTATATCTTTAAGATTATCTCAAGATTAACTCTTATCGGTGCTCTTATGATTTCTGTTGTCGCTTTGTTCCCGATTATCTGGTCGCTTGTTTGTGACGCTGCCATTCCTCCGTTGAATGACGGCGGAAGCGATGGCGGTATGTCGATTACTCTCGGCGGTACATCGCTTATCATCTTGGTAGGTGTTGCACTCGAGACCGTTCGTCAGCTTGAATCACAAATGATGATGCGTCATTATAAGGGATTCCTTGATTAATATAAGGAGATATTTATGAAACTTATTCTTTTAGGTGCGCCCGGTGCCGGCAAAGGTACTCAGGCAGAAAAAATTTGTGATAAGTATAATATCCCTGCAATTTCAACCGGAAACATTCTTCGTGCCGCTGTAAAAGACGGCACGGAGATGGGCTTAAAGGCTAAATCTTTTATGGACGCCGGTCAGCTTGTTCCAGATGAGGTTGTAATCGGTATTATCAAGGATCGTCTTAAAGAAAAAGATTGTCAAAAAGGCTTTATTCTTGACGGTTTTCCGCGCACAATTCCGCAGGCTCAGGCTCTTGTGGATAACGGAATCGATATTGATGTCGTTCTCGACATTGAGGTTCCGGACGAAAAGATTACCGAAAGAATGTCAGGTCGTCGCGTATGTGCAAAATGCGCAAACTCATACCATTTGATATATAAACAACCAAAGGTTGAGGGCGTTTGCGACGCTTGCGGCGGCGAATTAATTCAGCGTAAAGACGATGCACCCGAAACTGTTAAGGCTCGCCTTGTGGAATATCACGAGATGACAGAGCCGCTCAAGGGCTTCTATGAAAATCTTGGCAAGCTCAAGATTGTTGAAGGTCAGGAGGAAGTTGAGGACACAACAAAGCTCGTTTTCGCTGCATTGGAGGATTAACATGATAGTGCTTAAAAGCAGCCGAGAATTAGAACTCATGAAAGAAGCATGTGTTATTTCGGCTCAGGCATTACAGGTGGCAGGTGAGGCTGTAAAACCCGGCATTACCACTTATGAAATTGACAAAATCGCTTATGATTTTATTAAGAAGCAAGGTGCTACACCAAACTTTCTCAACTACGGTGGATTTCCTGCTACCGCATGTATATCTATAAATGATGAAGTTATCCACGGCATCCCGAGCAAAAAGCGTGTTATCCAAGAGGGTGATATCGTAAGCATTGATTTGGGTGCTGCAAAAAACGGCTATAACGGCGACAATGCTGCAACATTTATCTGCGGAACTTGCTCTCCCGAGGTAAAGCGGCTGATTGACACTACGCGTGAGGCTCTTGCAAAGGGCATCGAAGCAGCAGTGCCGGGCAACAGAATCGGCGATATAGGCAACGCTGTTCAAACTTATTGCGAGGAAAGAGGATTTTCCGTAGTAAGAGACTTTGTCGGTCACGGCGTTGGAACAAAACTTCATGAAGAACCCAGTGTACCGAACTTCGGACACGCAGGACGCGGTATCCGACTATTACCCGGAATGACATTGGCAATTGAACCGATGATTAATCTGGGAACCTATAAGGTTAAACAACTTTCTGACGGATGGACCGTCAAAACTGCCGACGGCAAGGCTTCGGCTCATTTTGAGAACACCATTGCCATCACAAACAACGGTCCGGTAATTCTGACGAAAGCTTAAAAGCAAGCACGGCTTGCATTAATTGCAATTGCAGGCGATTACGCCGTAATGTGATTCCAGTTAATAAACATCAATCGTTATTATTAATTTAAGCGAGGTATTAGATGTCTAAGTCAGATATGATAGAAGTTGAAGGTACTGTGGTAGAGGCGTTGCCAAACACAACTTTTAAAGTAGCGCTTCAAAACGACCACATTATTACAGCTCATATCAGCGGGAAGCTCAGAATGAACAACATTCGTATTCTCCCCGGTGATAAGGTAACAATGGAAATGTCACCATACGATCTGACAAAAGGTCGTATAATTTGGCGTTCTAAGTAAATTCAAGGAGGATATTCAAATGAAAGTTAGACCTTCTGTAAAGAAAATTTGCGATAAATGCAAAGTTATCAAAAGAAATGGAAAAGTAATGGTTATCTGTGAAAATCCAAAGCATAAACAGCGTCAGGGCT
>CAVGLE010000116.1:3283-4242 GCA_963630035.1 Mediterraneibacter torques | reverse complement strand
AAATATTCTCCGTCTTCTGCCGAATACTCGGGCAACGGGTATATATAACAGCCGTCATCACCGTTTGAATAAACAGACGATTTACTGAAATTATCGACAAACACATTATTTGTCGGGTCAAGGAAATATACATTATCGTTGTCGGAATCGTAAACAAAGGTTACCTGATGGTTGGGCTCGTTTGCAGATTTGGGCGATTTATAATCCGAATCGCTGTAACATGTAGTGCAATAGCAATCAAAGCCGTAATTTTTCAGCGTTTTGGTGAACAAATCGTCCTCATTTCGGCAAAGCGCCTCTCCTTTTAAAACGCTGTATGCCAAATTGAAATCGTATTCCTCATATTCCGCATCGGTATATGCATATTTGCCGCCTTTGGAAAGATAGCCGTTGCTCAGCAATTTGGAATAAACAGCAAGGCATTCGGCAGGCGATTCCAAATTCAAATCGCCGTATAGGTCAACAATATTATCGACAGCATTGTCAACACAGTAATTTATAATTTCCTCATCGGACATATCGTCAACATCGACATCGTTGTGATCATCAATACTGTCGAGATCGTCGATATAATCGTCATCGGCGTTGTCGCTGTCGCTTTGATAATCCGCATTGTCATCGTAATAAGTCTGCAAAGTGCTCTGTGTCGAAAGACTATTCAAATTTGACAGAATTATTGCAAAAACAAATCCGATAACCAAAACAGATGACAGAATCGACAGCACTATGATTAATGCCACATTCGTCTTTTTGCCCTGATTGTTATTTTTCATACTGAATTAATCCTGATTTCATACATTATAGCAAGCAAATATATATCACGCTTGATTAAATATATTACATTTTCAGCTGATAAATGTCAACGCAGGCATGGAGAAAAGACCGATAAGCGTGGAATTATTCACAGCATTTATCAATCCATTTTTCAATAACGCTGATTGGGGTGCGAAGTGTTGATT
>CAVGLE010000116.1:732-3189 GCA_963630035.1 Mediterraneibacter torques | reverse complement strand
CTCCTCAACATCGGCACTGAAACACACTGATGAAAAATCTTTTAAAGTATGACCGAGCCATCCTCCGTTTGTGGCAAACGGATAGATTTTTTTGCCGCTCAAATCATAGTCATTTAAAAATGAATGCATTGCGGGAGCAAAGGTATACCACCAAACGGGAGAGCCTAAAAATACAGTATCGTATTTGCTCAAATCAACATCAAGCTTTTTGATTTCGGGGCAAAATCCGCTGTTGACTTCATCCTGACCCTGATCGACAATTTGGTTGTAACTGCCTGTATACGGTGTTTTTGTTTCAATCTCGAAAATATCGGCGTTTGTTTTGTCCTTAATCATATTGGCTATACGCCTTGTGTTTCCGCCGAGTGAATAATAAATAATTACAGATTTCATAATAAAAGCCTCCTTTTTCTTAATTGTATCACTTAAAGTTGGCTTTAGGTCAAGTCTTAAATTTCAAATTTTTTAAATCTTAATTTGTTGACAGCATAAATAATATGTGTTACCATAAATATTTAGAATAATATATATTTTAGGATAGGTAAAAATATGAAAAAAGTTATATTAACCGGCGACAGACCGACCGGAAAATTACATGTAGGTCACTATGTAGGCTCGCTTAAAGAGCGCGTAGCGTTGCAAAACTCGGGTAAATTTGATGAAATTTATATTATGATTGCCGACGCGCAAGCTTTGACTGACAATGCAGAACATCCTGAAAAGGTGCGCCAAAATATTGTTCAGGTTGCGCTTGATTATCTTGCTTGCGGGCTTGACCCCGAAAAATCGACGCTGTTTATTCAATCAATGGTACCGGAACTTACAGAGCTTACATTCTATTATATGAATCTTGTCACTGTTTCGCGTGTTCAAAGGAACCCCACCGTTAAAGCAGAAATTCAAATGAGAAATTTTGAAGCCAGCATTCCTGTTGGATTTTTCTGCTACCCTATCAGCCAGGCAGCAGATATTACCGCGTTCCACGCAACGGCAGTGCCTGTCGGCGAGGATCAGCTCCCGATGCTCGAACAATGCAAGGAAATCGTGCACAAATTCAATTCAGTTTACGGCGAAACTCTCACAGAGCCTGAAATCATTCTTCCAAGCAATAAAGCATGCTTAAGACTTCCGGGCATTGACGGCAAAGCTAAGATGAGTAAATCGCTCGGCAACTGCATTTATCTTTCAGACGAACCTGATGAAATCAGAACAAAGGTTATGTCAATGTTCACCGACCCGAATCATTTGAGAATCGAAGACCCGGGCGAGGTTGAAAACAATCCTGTATTCATTTACCTCGACGCATTTTGCAAGGACGAATATTTTGCAGAATTTTTGCCCGACTACGCAAATCTTGACGAGCTTAAAGCTCATTATCAAAGAGGCGGACTCGGCGATGTTAAGGTAAAGAAATTTCTCAACAATGTTATCCAAGAAGAATTAAGACCGATAAGAGAAAGAAGAAAAGAATGGGAACAACGCCTTCCCGATGTTTACGATATTCTCAAGTCAGGCAGTGAGGTTGCAGAGCAAAAAGCGGCACAAACTTTAAGCGAAGTTAAGCACTCAATGCAAATAGATTATTTCGACAACGGAATACTTCAAGCATAACAAAATCCCCTCGTATTACACGAGGGGATTTTAATTATGTCTTTATTCAACTTCGTGCTCACGCTTGGCGTCGAGAATCGGTTTAAACTCGGCGATTTTCTTTTTAGAAAGATTGTATCCAAATGCAAGAATAATTGCGATTAAAGCAAGCGCAATTGCAGGCACAAGCGTTGCAATATCATACAGGCTTGAAAGAACATCGTCCGAAAGAGCCTTGCCGACCTTTGAAGCGTTGCTGTCGTAATTAATCAATGCAAGCAACGCATTTAATCCGACACCTGCAAGAGTTTGACCGAGTTTACGGGCGAATGAGAAGAAAGCATAAGCAGTTCCCTCTTCTCTTCTGCCGGTTTTATATTCGTGGAAATCAATAACATCCATAACAAGTGCCCAAACCTCAAGGACAAGGAAAGTTTGCCCCAAGCCGAGCAAAAATGAAAATGCAAGGAAAACATAAGGGCTGTCGGTTTTGATAAAGTATAAAATAAATCCGAATACAGCGGCAAATGCTGCACCTGCGGCGCAAAGTTCCTTTTTGCCGAATTTGTCAATCAGCTTATTCATAATCGGAATGAAAATCAGCATCGGCAAATAAGTGCAAATGGTAACCATCGAATACAAGCCGGGCTTGTGAAAATAATCGGTAAACAAATATGTGTATGTTGACTGATAATAGAACTGAAAAGCGATGAGCAACATAGATGCAAGCGAAACCGTCACAAAAGCTCTGTTTTTTAATAAATCAGATATAGTTCTGAATACGCTGTACCCGTTTTTATCGCGTTTCGGAGGAGCAATGCGCTCTTTAGTAAACTTATAATGAAAATAAAATACAATAATTGACAA
>CAVGLE010000116.1:0-722 GCA_963630035.1 Mediterraneibacter torques | reverse complement strand
CGGCAACACAAATCATAAGTTTGTGTCCGTCAAGCGTTTTAATAGTTGTGCCGTTAGCATATTTACCTGTTTCCTTATAAACAATCATCGGCATAATTATTGTTCCGGGCAATCCGCCGATACCGGCGCCGATGGAACGCCACATAGAAAGTGATGAACGCTCTTTTTCATCGTCTGTAATTACAGAAGCAAGAGAACCGTAGGGAATATTTACGCAGGTGTAAAGCATACCGTAAGCGATGTATGTAATATACGCAAATAAAAGGTATTTTGCTTCACTTAGTCCCGGTATTACGAGGAACATCATAAATGCAGACACAGCAAGCGGAATTGAAAACCAGAAAATATAAGGTCGGAATCTCCCCTGTTTGGTTGGCTTGCGAGAATCAATAAATGCACCCCAAATAGGGTCATTAATTGCATCCCACAAACGGGCAACCAAGATGAGAACAACAATCTTGGCCGGGTCTATATTCAGAACATCGGTATAAAATTTGTTTTGAAAAGCACCAATAAGCGAAAATGTTAAAAGTCCGCCCATGTCACCGAGTGCATAGCCGATTTTGTCTTTCATTTTTATACCATGTGTTTTGATTTGATTTTCCATATTATGCACCACACAAAATTAATATATTTATATTATACATAAGTTATACGCTTAGGTGCAAGTAGAAAAAGAAGGATAATATTTGTGAAAAATATACAAATGACAAAATAAAAGG
>CAVGLE010000115.1:0-4301 GCA_963630035.1 Mediterraneibacter torques | reverse complement strand
AAAAGGTGCTTTGCCTCGCATTTGCAATGGGCTTGTCGTTCGACGAAACACAAACAATGCTGAAAAAGTCGGGCTATCCGACTTTGTATGCAAAAAATCCGTTCGACTGCGTTGTGATTTATGCGCTGTGCAAACACCTCGGCGTTGTCGAAACAAACGAAATTTTGTTTGAATACGGTCAGGAAACTTTGGGGTGAAAATGTATGAATAATATGAGATATTGCCCGAACTGCGGCGCACCGATTCAGGACGGAGCACGGTTTTGCCTGCATTGTATGACCTCGTTCGAGCCGAAACAAAAAATTCAAAAACAAAAAACTCCGCTTTCAAAACGGAGAAAAACGATAATTGTCATCGTCAGCGTTGTGCTTGCTCTTGCCGTCGCGGCAGGCGGTATCACCGGCGGTTATTTCTATCAAAAACATTCGCCGGTCTGCACCTATTCAAATTTTACCGCCGCAATAGTCAAAACAAGCGACAGAATGGGCGCCGACGATTTGTGGAGTGTCAGTGATTTTAAGGATATTATGTCATACGAGGACGAAAATACAGTCCGCTATTCAACAAAAATCAATCTCGGCGACGCGTTTCTTTCCGTCTTTTTCTATAATAATGGCGAGCGAATCAACGCTTATATCTGCGATGTCGATGAAAGCCGTGTCGAAGACGGCAAAAAAATGCTTATCTGTGTTGCGCAGGCCGCCTGCAACAACTATTTCAGCGATGTTGAAGAGGTTATGAACGACAGAAACAACTATCCCTTTGAAACGCTGACAACCTCGCCGCCGTTTGATAAATATTATACCGACCTTTTGGAGCGAACGGATCAATATAATGCCGATATTAAAAACGGCGCAAAATTCACCACGCAGTATATCGGTATCTCCGCCATGGATAAGTATTTGATAAAATATGTCCAAACCGAGCGGCAATATTCAGACAAAACGCTTTACGATTTGTCAATTACTGTTGAAAAGGCGTGATTATGACCTGTGACGATTTTTTACAAAGCTTAAAAACAGAATATTCGTTTCAAAAACTTCTTGCCGATAAAAACGGCGGCAGGGCGTTTGTCGTAAAGCATAAAACCGTCGGCAGAAAAATGGTTGTTCATTGTTTTTATATACCCGTTCCCGTCTACGATATGCTCAAAATGATTGATTTTGAAAATCTCCCGTCTGTTTATGACACTTATTATTTTCCCGACGGTCAAATCGTGTTTGAGGAGTATATCAACGGCGTCACCGTTGCCGATGTCCTCGAAAACGGCGTTTATACATATTCGGGCGCCGCAAAGGTGATTTCCTGCGTTTGCGATGCCTTGTCGGTCCTGCATGCAAACGGCTTTGTTCATCGCGATGTCAAGCCGCAAAATGTTATGATAAGCGACGATTCAACCGTCAAGCTGATTGATTTCAACGCCGCTCGCAAATATTCGTGCGATAAGAACAGCGACACCGTGCATTTTGGCACCGTTGGCTACGCCTCGCCCGAACAGCTCGGCTTGGCGCAAAGCGACGCAAGAACGGATATTTACGCCGTCGGCGTTTTGCTTAATGTTATGCTCACCGGCGAGCACCCGAGCAAAAAACTCGCACGCGGCAGGGCAGGGCGCATTGTTTTAAAATGCACTCAAATCGACCCTCAAAAACGATATAAATCGGCTGATGAATTAAAATTCGCATTGTAATCAAATATAATAAAAACAGCGTTGACTTTCTTGTTTCGTCAACGCTGTTTTTGCTATTCAAAATTAACCAAATCGTATATCTGCTTAATCCCTCTGCCGACATCCTGCGGCCTGTGCGCATCGGAGCCGGGAGAAAATTTCACTCCGCATTTCTTTGCGATTTCCAAAAATTCACCGTTAATGCAGGGACCTTTTGATGTGTTCATCTCGATTTTTACATTGTGCTTTATCGCGTTTTTGCAAAGCTGCTCATAGTCGCCCCGCAAATCGTAATCGGGATAAATTCCGTGGCATCTTATCAAATCGGGGTGGGCGATAATGTCAAAAATTTCGCTCTCAACAAGCGTGTTCGACATTTCGTAATACCGCTTGTAAATTTTATTCGCATCCCGTCCGAGCCATTGATATTTGCGCTGGTTGAATGTCCAATTGTCAACCCAATGCACCGAGCCTAACACAATGTCGAAATAACCGTCAGCCAAAAGTTTTCGTATTTCGTCCTCGTGCTGTTCAAACCAACAAACCTCCATGCCGAAGTTGATTTTAACAGGGTATTTCTCTTTCCTGATTTCGTCAATCAAGCGTTTGTATTCGTCAAGGCTGTGTGCCTGCGCCGCCTTGCCATCAAACCATCTTTTTTGATAAAGGTTGTAGTTTTTTGCCTCCTCAAATGTCGGGTGAAATTCTTTGATTCTGATTGAGTGCTCAAGCAAATTTATTTCGTCAATATTCATTTTTACGGCAGTGTCAATGAATTTTTCAATCCATTTTTTCTCATACGGACCCTGCTCAATGTGTATATGTAAATCTTTCATATTGCTATTATATATTAGATACTTAAAACTTTCAACAAAAAATTCTTGACATATTCGCCGTCATTCGTTATAATACTATTCGCAGAGCAAATGGCCCGGTAGTTCAGTTGGTTAGAACGCCAGCCTGTCACGCTGGAGGTCGACGGTTCGAGCCCGTTTCGGGTCGCCATGGGGCGATAAGATTTTGTCTTGTCGCCCACTGTTTTTGTGCTGATATGGCTCAGGTGGTAGAGCGCGTCCTTGGTAAGGACGAGGTCGGCGGTTCAAGTCCGCCTATCAGCTCCAAGCAACACTTCGGTGTTGCTTTTTTTCTTTTTCTTTTTGTTTGTGTCAGCAATTCCTCAAAAAAAACCACTCGTAGGGGCGAACTGTGTTCGCCTCTTTTTTCATATAACATTAATACAATCTAATTCGGGCGACCGCAGGTCCCTCCTACGGAACGAAGTATCAAAATTATGAATAAAAATCTGTTTCCTGCACAAACGAAAAAAGACCGCCGTGGCGGTCTGATTCGGAAACAATACTCTGTTTTGCTTCGCACTTCTTAATTAATGTATATGCAAGCAAAATCCGTATTATTCCTATTTTTTATTCCGTATGTCAAATTTATCGGGTCTTTAAACAATTCGATAATCGGCGGCTCAAATGTGAACAGCCAAAACGCAATCATCGTCACAATCATCATTGCAGCACCGATTCCGTTCGGCAGTCCGTTGCCGATTGAGTTGTTGATTAAAAAATAACTCAATACAAATGCAATCAAAACCCCGACGAAAAATGACGAAATGTTGACCCATTCGTTGTTGCCGCCAAGCATTCCGTTGAGCGTGTAAAAATAGCAAAGCGTCGCAGTCATACCGCATACAATCGAAAGGTAGCTTGCAAAAAATATATTGAATTTGCTGTTTTTCAGCCTTATATACATATATATCGCATAAATCGCAAAGGGGAAAAACAGCAGTTTTAAATGCTCCCACGGGCTTTCGTTTACAGGGCAAAATATCCCCACAACAACATTTTTGCCGAGCCAATCGTACAAAAAATGGTTCAGCGTTCCGACAATGCTTACAAAGATGAATCCTATAGCCTCAAGCTTAAATAATTTTTTGCTCATACTATATAATTATGCCGTTTTTGCCCGCTTATTCACAGTTTTAAAATATACAAATGTCCGCTCGTTTCAATTAATCGTTTTTCTTGATTTTTGGATAATGATGCAAATTTAAACGCTTCGGTGCAGGCGTTGGCGGAGCCTATTTGGTTGCAATTTGTGCAAAATAATGGTATAATTATTCAAAGTAACTTCAAATATGAAGGTGAAAATATGAGCGTATATCGAGTTGCGATTTGTGAAGACGATAATATAATGAGAGAAAATTTGTGTTCTCTTTGCAATGACATTTTAACCGACGACGGTGTGGAATATAGTCTTGAGTCATTTTATTCGGCTTGCGAGCTTGAAAAAAGACTGAAAAACGAAAATTTTCCTTTTGATTTGCTGATATTGGATATCCAAATGAAAGGTATGACGGGTATGGAACTTGCGCACTCTTTAAGAGAAAAGGGAAATAGGGTTTCCATCATATTTGTGACAGCCTACGAGGATTATTTGCGCGAAGGATACGGCGTTCAGCCTATCCATTTTTTCTTAAAACCTGTGAAGCGAGAAGCATTGGCAAGTGCGATTCACACTGATCTCAAACTGAATTATATACCAAAGACGGTTGTCGTTCATATCGGAAGTAAACTGGTGCATTTATCGCTTTCAAATATTCGGTACATTGAGAGCTACAACC
>CAVGLE010000114.1:0-4341 GCA_963630035.1 Mediterraneibacter torques | reverse complement strand
TTTATATATTATATAATAATTATATCACTGTTAATTTTAACAGCAGTTCATTCTCAAAGGGGTGAACTGCTGTTTTTTTGCGCCGCTACAAATACAGACACATTTCGCATATCCTATTGTTTATAATTCTTTTGATTGGATGTGTAAATATGCCGTTAAAGGAAAAAATCAGGATTAATGAGATAAAAAAGGACAAACTGCTTTTAAGACGGGGAATAAAATCACTTCTTTATTTTATAATCGGCGTTGCGATGAGCACCGGCAGCGTTATGGACGGATTAAAGCCGTTTGGGATATCAATAATCGCTGTGTCTGGCAAAAAATATTTTCCGTTTTCCGCGACAGGCTCGATAGTCGGATATTTAATTGTGGGTATAGATGCGCAGTCGGCGCGTTACATAGCCGCCGCAGTTATTGCAACAGTCGGTGCGTTTGCGGCAGGAGCCTTTGATTTGAATACACGGCCGTATTTTTCAATGGTTGTTTCATCCGCGGCGTGCCTGATCAGCGGTTTAACACTCAACTTCAGACTTGGTGTAACAGGCAGTGACTATCTCGTCACGCTCGGCGAAACGGTGCTTTGCGGCGGCAGTGCATATTTTTTTCATAAAGCGCTCGGCGCAAACTATAAACGGTTGCGGTTTAAGGCGCTTCCTCTGTCGGATACAGCGTGCATCTTAATTTCGGGAATGGTCGTAATACTCAATTTATCAAAGTTGCACTTCGGCGTGTTTTATCCCGTTATGGCAATATCTGTCGGTGCGATTTTGTCATCGGTAAAATACGGCGGCGACAGATGGGGGATTATTCTGTCGCTTTGTTTCGGCTTTTCATTTGCAATCACATCAAGAAAAACACTGTTTATAATCGGTGCGCTTACATTTTCGTCGATGCTCGCAATGCTGTTTTCTTCACTGTCGAGCCTCGGTATTGCGGCGGCGTACATGTGTTCTGTGGGATTTTTTGCCGTTGCTGCAGAGAATGAATATGCGCTTGCACTTTTTGTCAACTCATTGGTTGGCTCGGTTGTGTTTTTGTTGTTGCCGAATGCGGTAAACGAAAAATTGGAGCAACTTTGGGACACGGGCAAAAATTCGTTGCCCGACGGATCACTGCGTCAAAATCTTGTATTAAAACTGCGTTTTGCATCGTCGGCGATGGCGACAATCAGCGACAGCGTTGACCAAGTCCGCGAAAAAATTAATGACATTACAAGGCGTGAAAATGAGAAAAACAGGGACAAAATATCGCCCGAAGAATATATTTGCCGCGAAATTGTCCTTGAAAAAACAAATCAAATCAGAATGGTTGCATCTGACCAATTCTTTTCGATAGCAGATATGCTTGAGGATCTTGCTTTTGAGTTTGACGAGGCGGAGCGGTTTGATTCGGCGGCATCCGGAAAAGTTCGCAGACTGCTCGGCGAATATGAGATTTACCCAAAAAACATTTCCGTGATTGAAGATAAATTCGGCAGAATCAGAGTCGAAATTCTTACAGATTCGGGTGTATCGGGGCTTGAAAATCCAAAGTTGCCGACAGAAATCGGCAAAATTTGCTCGCGCTATTTTCAAACCGGAAAAATCACTAATTTTAAAAATGAGGCAATGCTTTCATTTTCCGAAAAACCTAACTACCGTCTCTCAATCGGTTTCGCACAGCACAGTGCAGAGGGAACGCTCTGCGGCGATACGATAAAAATAATAAATGACAACAAGGGTCATTCGATTTTGATTATCAGTGACGGAATGGGCAAAGGCTCTCGAGCAGCACTTGACGGCGCAATGGGTGCAGGGCTTATTTCAAAACTTTTGAATGTCGGTTTTGGGTTTGACAGCGCACTGAAAGTTGTCAACTCCGCACTACTTGTCAAAAGTAATGACGAAAGTCTTGCAACACTTGATGTTGCAAATATAGATTTGTTCACCGGCAAGTGCGAAATTTACAAAGCCGGCGCGCCGGCAAGCTACATTATAAAAAATTCAACCGTCAACAAGTGCGAGCTGAGCTCGATGCCGGCAGGGATTTTGCGCGGCATTGAATTTGCAAAGCGCACGGCTGTTTTGAGCCCGAGTGATTCGGTAGTAATGTTCAGCGACGGTATCACCGATTTGGGCGATGAGTGGATAAATAAATCGTTGCGTTTGATTAACGGCGAATCGCCGCAAAAAAGTGCAGATTTTTTGCTGTCATGTGCGCTTGAAAACAGCAGTAGCGCAAACATTGATGATATGAGCGTTATTATTGCAAGATTGGAAAGGAATTGATATTATGAGCGGTATAGTATGCTATGTCGGCAGGGAACTGTGCAAAGGCAATTTGACAGCCGCCCTGCAAGCCATGAAAAAAAGGGGAGATTCCGTCGCAGGCGCAGTATTGCAGCAAAAAAATTTTGTCTCTGTTGTGTCAAACGGCACATTGGGACTTTGCGATGAAATTCAAAAAATTGACGGTGACTCAACATTCGGAATAGCCGAATGCAAAAAAACTTTCGGCTGTTTGGGGACAACTGTTCCTGCAGTAAACAATATGTATGCTGTTGCCGTCGACGGCGAGGTCGAAAATTTTGATGCTGTTAAACGGCAGTTCAAAAACCGATTTTCAGTCAATACCGTTGAAGATTTGCTTCTTGCGATGCTGTGCGCCAATTCAAATGAAAACAAGCTTATGTTGATTAAAAAAATTTTAATCACGCTCAAAGGCGATCCGACATTTGTATTTGCTCAAAACGGTGACGATGTTTTGTATTGTCGCCGCGGCGAATCGCCTCTTTTTGTCGGCTTTTGTGATGACGGATACTATGTTGCAAGCGAGTTGAACGCAATTGTTCCGTATTGCAAAAAATATGTGTTTTTAAAGTATCACGAAAGCGCACGCATAGCGAGAAACAGAATTGTTTTTTACGACAGTCGAATGAAAAAAATAAAAAAACAGGCAAAGGCGTGCCCCGATTATACACTCCTTGAAAACAGTTATACACCGTCGGAGGAGGTCTATTATTGTCCGCTCGTTGTGCGTGAAATCTGTTCACGAATGGTCAAAAACGGCGAAATTGCACTCGATGATTTGAATTTTACAAAGCGTTCGACAGAAAAAATCAAGCGCATTATAATTACGGGAAATGCATCGGCGTACAATGCCGCCAAAGCGGCGGCATATTACATCGAAAGTCTTTGCGATATTCCGTGCACCGCTGTCGAATCAACTCAACTGCGCTTTTCGGGCACGGTTTTTAACAAGGGCACATTTCTGCTTGCCGTGTCACACGGTGGGGAAGAGAACGATGTTGCTTTTTGCATTCGCAGGGCAAAAAAATTCGGCGCAAAGACGGTCGCCGTTACAAGTTGCACAACTTCTTATATTGCCGAAGTGTGTGATTATGCCGTCAATCCCGGTGCCGATTTCAACAGCGAACGCGTCTCGTTTCGCGAATTTGTTTCGCTTTATATGACACTGTGTTTTATCGGTTTATATATCGGTAAAAAGGCGGGCATTGTGTCGGATGTTTATATGTCGCTTTCGCTCAAACTCACCGAGCAACTGCCGTCAAAAATACTCTCTCTTATTCGTGACGAAAAAATGATGAAAAGTATTGTTTTGCAAATTATGCAAAGCAAAAGGGTTTTTGCAACAGGACTGGGCGCCGATGCCGCAGTCGCCGACGAATGTGCCTTTTGGATTGAGGATGCCGGTGCTGTATCCTGTGCTTCGCTTTCGCCTGCAAGTCTTAAGGCGTTGAATTGCGAAATTTTCGCCGAAAGTGTTATTTTGTGCTTTGTTACCGACGCTTTGATTATGCCGAAAATTTTACCGGTTATCAAGAGAGTGGAATTTTACGGTGCAAAAATAATACTTATCGCAACCGATGCAATTTATGAGGAGCAAAGCGAAAATTCAAACGCCGTTACCTTCGGTGACAGTATGCCTATGCTGAATGTGCTTAATGCCACGATTTGGGGCGACAAACTGAGTGCGCTTATCGCACAAAATTTGTCTGATGATGAGAAAAAAGCCGCAGTTTAATCAAGAAGTTTATTTTTCTGCCGTGTTTTTTGAAAATTGTGCTATTATTTTCCTTTTTTGTTTGATTTTTTAGTTTAAATGTACTATAATTGGAAACAGTGACATTTAGTATTTTATAATTAATTTCACGGAGGAATTAAAATGAATGTATTTATGATTGGCGGCACCGGTCTTCTCGGCTGTGAGGCTGCAAAACAACTCATTGCACACGGACACAAGGTAACATCTGTTGCTCTTCCTCCACTTCCTGAAGGTGCTCCGATTCCTGAAGAAATGGAAATAATCTTCGGCGACATTAACAAGCGTTCGGACGAAGAG
>CAVGLE010000113.1:0-4347 GCA_963630035.1 Mediterraneibacter torques | reverse complement strand
TAGCCCGTTACACGATTTCCAATCGTGCTCCTTCGGCCAGCTCGGACAACTCTCCGTATTGCTTAGTTATTATACATTATTATAATATAAATTGCAAGTATAAATATTTTGTGTTATAATATAAAAATGAAAAATCTGCGGTATATGCTGCCGCATTTGTTCAAGGAGATTATATGAAAACAATCAACAAATCAAAATTACCGAAAATCATTATACTTGCAGTGCTTGCGCTCATTATTGCGCTGTCGGGCGGTGCCGGTATTTATTTTACAACGCAGTATTCAACACAAAAGGAATCATATGATACAAATATTGCCACCGTTCAAAAATATACAGACAATCTTACCGGTGAAAATGCGGGTAAAATTAGAAAAATTCCGTTTGTAAAAAATGTCCAGGCTTTTGAAGAGACTCAAAGAAAGCAATATCAGGCGAAGGCTGATGCCGCAAAGGTGCTTATGAATAAATACATGGCGTTTTTTATAATTTTTTATATTGTGTGTGCGCTGATGATTGTCTGCTTCATTGTGGTTGCTTTCGGCAAAAAGAAATTTTCTTTTGCAAAGTCGCCTTCAAAGACTGATGTTAGCAAGCCTGAAGAAGAATCCGATGCCGATGAAGAAGTTAAGGGCGAAGATAAGCCGAAATCTGATTTTGACGATATTGAAGATATTTTAAAAAACATCGGTAAAGATGAATAACTGATACGCAAAATTGAATACTTAAAGCTGTCGGGTGAAATGATTTCGCATCGGCGGCTTTTATTTTTGCACTTTTTGGGGATAATATAAGCGGTGATATTGTGGTTTATACAGTTACATTGAATCCCGCACTTGACTATTGCCTTATGGTTGCACACGAAGCGGATGATGTGCATATTGCCGAAAAAGCGGTTATAACATACGGCGGTAAGGGAATAAATGTAAGCGTTGTGCTCAACCGGCTTGGGATTGAAAACAAGGCACTTGGCTTTTACGGCGGATTCAGCGGTGAAAAACTGAAAGAAATTTTGAAAGATAAAACAGATTTCGATTTTGTCAAAATTGAAGGTGAAACACGGATTAATGTTAAAATCGCAGGCGCATACAATTACATTTTTAATGCAGACGGCCCATCTGTTACGCTCAGTGACGAACAAAGTCTGTTTCGCAAACTTTCAAAAATCAATAATGGAGATTTTCTCATTTTATCGGGAAGTGTTCCTCGCTCAATGGGAAGCCTTGCCTATGAGCGATTGCTTGACAGCGTTAAATCAAAAAATATAAAAATTATTGCCGACACAAGCGGAGATTCACTTAAATGCATTTTAAAATTTAAACCGTTTTTGATCAAACCGAATGTATTTGAACTGTCGGATTTTTTCGGCAAAAATTTGAAAGATTATGATAATGTTTGTGCTGCGGCGCAGAAAATGCAAAATTACGGTGCACAGAATGTTCTTGTCAGTATGGGCGGCGACGGTATGCTTCTTGTTGATGAAAACGGTGAAATTCATCGCATTAATATTATTGAGGGTGATGTTAAAAACACAAACGGCTGCGGTGACAGCGCCGTTGCAGGCTTCACGGCAGGGTATATTATGAAAAAAGATTTTGATTACGCATTGCGCCTTGCCAACGCCTGCGCAAATGCCACGGCGTTCAGCGACGGACTTTGCACAAAGAGCGATGTGCTGAAATTAATGTAAAAAAACAAGACACGGTGATATTTGGTGATTTCATCGTGTCTTTTGCTTTCTTTGTCTTAATTTTTTGAAAAATTCCGACAGCATTGCAGAGCATTCTTCCTCCATAATTCCGCCGTAAATTTCGGGTTTGTGATTATACGGTATTAAATTAAAATTCGCAACCGAACCGAACGAGCCTGCCTTGTTATCATAAGCACCGAAATACACACGCCTTATGCGCGAATTGATTATTGCACCGGCGCACATTGGGCACGGCTCAAGCGTGACATACAAATCACACTGCCAAAGCCGCCATCCGCCGAGAGTTTTACAGGCGTTGTCAATTGCCTCAAGCTCGGCATGATAAAGCGCATTCTTGCCGTATTCGCGGCGATTCCTGCCCGTGCCGACTATTTTATTGTCCTTTACAACAACCGCTCCCACGGGCACCTCGCCGTCAATCTCGCTTTGCTTTGCAAGAGCGATTGCCTTATTCATAAATTCATTTGTCATTGCTTTATTATTGTTGTGATTATACTGTAAATAAAATACGGTGAAAAGACTAAAAATCCCGGTATAACGCAAAGAATTTTTGATGTCAACGGCAAAACATAAGGATTGGCTGAAATTGCTGCTTTTTCCGAACTTTTGATTTGTTTGCGTATTTCTTTTGGATATTTTGAATATTTGCTTTTAAACAAGCCGTCGTGAGTGATTAAATAAATCATACCGAAAATGCCGAGCACCGGCCAAATCAACATAATTGCCGTACTTATTTGGTTGCCAAGAGTTGAACTGCCGCTTATATAATCCGTTATATCGCCGAGCACCGAGAGCGAATTGTTTAAGCCATGGACAATCATTGCGATAATAACATTGTCGGTCTTGACGGTGATATATCCTAAAATCAAGCCGACGCATGTGGCAAAGATAAACTGAATGATATTTGCGTGAATTGTGCCGAAAATAATGCTCACAACAACAACGCCGAATGCCTTGCCGTATTTTCTTAATATGCCGAGTGAGCAACACCTGAATGCATATTCTTCAATAATTGCCGGCAGAAGAATTGTTGACAGTATTTCGGCAAAGCATGATACAACATTGTTTGCACTCGGCAAACTGTTTTGAGTCAATTCATATCCGTTGCTTGATGCAAATGCCATAAGAAGGGCAACAAGATAGTCGGCACAAACGCAACAGCCCATACCAAAGCCGATCCATGCGATTGCCTTTGACGGTTCAATCTTTTTTCTCGGTACGACAGGCGTCACAAACCGTTTTTTTGAGAGCGTTGACATTATGAAGAACGGCAAAAATATGGAAAGCAAGTGACCGCCTACGGCGTTGAAAAGATTTTGTGCCGTTGCGGTTTGAAATGCCGCAGATGAATATATGCCGGTCAATTCCAAAACAATTGCCTCGATAATTTGAATTACAAGCATTAATAAAAGTGTTGCGCCGATAATCAAACCTGCCTTGACAAGCTCTTTTTTTTGATTTCTTCTTATTTGTCTGAAATAATCGGGCGGTATTGCCGCCGGTGTAATATTTGGCCGATATTGCGAGCCAATGCCGTAAAATCCGCTTTTTGGGGGATTATACGGCTGATAATAATTGTTTTGCATATTATGCGTTTATAACTCCTTGGAAATTTGTTTTATATATTCTTTGAGATCGTCTTTGATTTCCGGGTGATTTAGTCCGACCTCAATGTTTGCCTGCAAAATTCCGAATTTGTTTCCCATATCGTATCTTTTGCCGATATAGTCAACGGCAGTTACACCTTCGTCCCTTGCAAGCATTTTCATAGCATCGGTAAGCTGAAGTTCGTTGCCTGCGCCGAGCGGTGTATTTTCGAGAATTTCAAAAATTTTGCTTGGCAGAACAACTCTGCCGAGAATAGAAAAGTTTGACATAATCTCTTCTTTTTTCGGCTTTTCTATCATATCGGTGCAGTTGTAGCAATTGCCTTCAAGGTGAGAAACTTTGAGCGAGCAGTATTTCGTGATTGCTTCGTCGCTGACTTCCTTGACGCCTACGGCAGCCTTGCCGTATTTTTCATAAGCGTCTGTAAGCTGCTTGGTTACGGGATTGTCGGATATTATAACATCATCGCCGTAAAGCACGGCAAACGGCTCGTCGCCGACAAAGGTTTTTGCGCAAAGCACCGCATGACCGAGGCCGCCCGTTTCCTTTTGACGCAAAAAATAGATGTTTCCGAATTTGGAGCAGTCCTTTACCGAATCTAAAATTTTCTCTTTACCGGGTTGACCGTCAAGCTTTGCTTCAAGCTCAAATGCATGATCAAAATGATCTTCAATTGCAACCTTGCCGCGGTTGGTTATAATCAAAATCTCTTCAATTCCGCTTGCAAATGCTTCCTCAACTATGTATTGAATAGCCGGCTTATCAACAATATTCAGCATTTCCTTCGGTACTGCCTTTGATGCCGGCAAAACCCTTGTGCCCAATCCTGCTGCAGGAATTATCGCTTTTCTTACCTTTTTCATTATTAAACCCCCAAATAATAATTTATAAATATTTCAAAATCATTTCAAATACGATTGTTGCAAGCAACGGTGCCCATATTGAAATGCCGCCTTTTTTTGCAAGATACATTTTGCGCATTTCTTTCACGGAAAAATTTTCCGCCGGCATAATCATAGGTGTTTGAATAT
>CAVGLE010000112.1:0-4386 GCA_963630035.1 Mediterraneibacter torques | reverse complement strand
ATATATAATATAGTATATAATATACAAATGTCAAGAGAAAAACTGCAAAATAAGGATATTTTTATGATTTTCGGTATAATTTGCGAATTTAACCCTTTTCACAAAGGACACAAACATTTGATTGAATCGGTTAAAAAAGAAAACGATTTTGTAATATGCGCCATGAGCGGGAATTTTGTTCAGCGCGGCGAGTTTGCCGTATATGACAAATACACACGAGCAAAAACGGCTGTCGAAAACGGCGCGGATATTGTGATTGAGATACCGGGCGTTTGCTCCACGCTGTCGGCACAGGGATACGCCAAAGCGGGAGTTAAAATCCTTGAGAGCACGGGAATTTGTAACTCAATCGCTTTCGGCGCAGAATGCGAAAGCGTTGACGAGTTGATGTCTGTTGCCGATAAAATAAAGGAAAAAGACGCCCAAATCAAGGCGGAACTTGCAAAAGGAATATCGTACCCGACGGCACGCAGGAACGCTGTAGGCTCACCTATTCTCGACAGTCCGAACAACATTTTGGCAATTGAATATTTGACATACACAAACCTTAAGCCGACAGTGATAAAACGAATTGGAAAGGGTCATGACAGCGATGACGAAGAATACAGCGCAAGCGAAATACGCAAACGATTGCCGCAAAATGAAATCTGCACACTGAAAAACTGTGAAAGTGCAGTGCTTTACAAACTGCGAACAATGACGGCAGTGGATTTTGCGCAAATTGACGATGTATCGGAGGGACTTGAAAACAGAATTGTTGAGGCGGTCAGAAGCTCGGCAACGCTTGACGAAATATACGAAAAAATCAAAACGAAGCGCTACACGATGGCAAGAATAAGACGAATTATTCTGCGTGCATATCTCGGAATAAGCAAGAACGACGGCAAAGAGCCGCAATATTTGCATATTTTGGGCTTTAACGAACGAGGAAAGTTATTATTGCCGCAAATAAAAAAAGCCGCAAATTTGCCTGTTATAGCCAAATACGGCGATATTGCAGACAAAAGCGACGAAGTTAAACGCGCATTCGAAAAGGAATGTGAAATGACGGATATTTACAGCCTCGGATTTGCACCGCCGAGAAAATGCGGCGAGGAACAACGCAGTAAAATAATAACAATATGATATTACGCTTATGTAAGCACGCAAACACATAAAAAACGCATCACGATGTTTTCCGTGATGCGTTTAATTTTGCATATCTGTACGAACTTAATTAAAAGCTCAGATCAAACAATACCCTGTGCCATCATAGCGTCTGCAACCTTTTCAAAACCGGCAATGTTTGCACCTGCAACATAGTCGCCGTCGAGGCTGTATTTCTTGGCGGCATCGTCAACATTATGATAAATATTAACCATAATATCCTTAAGTTTTTTATCAACCTTTTCAAATGTCCAAGAAATTCTTTCGCTGTTTTGGCTCATTTCGAGTGCCGATGTAGCAACACCGCCTGCGTTTGCAGCCTTGCCGGGAGCGAACATTACGCCATGCTCCTGAAGATACTTTGTAGCCTCAAGTGTTGTAGGCATATTTGCACCCTCTGCAACAGCAATGCAGCCGTTTTCAACGAGCATTTTTGCATCGTCAAGAAGAAGCTCGTTTTGAGTTGCGCAAGGAAGAGCAATATCGCACTTAATCTGCCATACCCCTCTGCCCTCGTGATATTCGGCAGACGGACGTGCAGCTGCATACTCTGTAAGTCTTGCTCTCTTAACTTCTTTGATTTCCTTAAGGAGAGCAACATCAATGCCGTCCTTATCATAAATCCAACCTGTTGAATCGGAAACGGTTACAACCTTTGCACCGAGCATTTCTGCTTTTTCAACAGCGTAGATAGCAACATTACCCGAGCCTGAAACACAAACTGTTTTGCCCTTAATATCAATACCGTTGCATTTAAGCATTTCTTCCGTGAAATAAAGGAGTCCGTAGCCGGTTGCCTCGGTTCTTGCGAGGGAGCCGCCAAACGAAAGTCCTTTACCGGTGAGAACGCCTTCATATGTGCCTTGGATTCGCTTGTATTGACCGAACATATAGCCGATCTCTCTCGCACCGGTACCGATGTCGCCTGCAGGTACATCCGTATCGGCACCGATTACCTTGCAAAGCTCGGTCATAAAGCTTTGGCAGAACATCATAATCTCTCTGTCGCTTTTGCCCTTGGGATCGAAATCCGAACCGCCTTTACCTCCGCCGATAGGAAGGCCTGTAAGTGAATTTTTGAAAATTTGCTCAAAACCGAGAAATTTAACAATACCGAGGTTTACGCTCGGATGGAGCCTCAATCCTCCCTTATAAGGGCCGATTGCCGAGTTAAACTGAACACGGTAACCTCTGTTTACATGAACCTGACCCTTGTCATCAATCCACGGAACGCGAAAGCGAAGAATTCTTTCCGGCTCGATTAATCTTTCAAGAAGAGCAACCTTGCGAAATTTTTCCTCGTTAGCGTCGATTACGGGTCTGAGTGAGTTCAAAACCTCACCTACTGCCTGCAAAAATTCTTTTTCGTTGTAGTCTTTTTTGTTTACATACTCTAATACTTCGTCAACATAAGACATAACTTTTTTCCTCTCTTTTTTGATTTTTGATTTTAAAAATCAAACATTATCATACCATAAAAGCAAACTAAAGTCGATAGCAAAATTGTTAAATATTCGATTTTGATGTTTTATTATTCTGTTGTTTATGATAAAATATACCGGTATAAAGGAGAATTTTATGTTCACAACAATACTGTCCGTAATAATCGGAATTTTAACAATAATCGAATATACCCTGCCGCTTAGAGAAACAAAGCCGAATATCGGAAACGCATTCGGCGCGGCGGTCGGAGTTTTTGTCGTACTTGACGGAATACTTTACAACAAGATAAATCACACTGCGGCAACCGTTATCAATGTAATATTTTTAATCGGAATTATCGTATTCACGGCGGTGATGATTTATGTTGTCGGCGGAACAAAGATGACAGCAAAAAATGAATCAACGCTGATTGTTTTGGGGTGCAGAGTAAAGTGGGACAGACCGAGCCTTGCGCTTGTTGAAAGATGCCGTGCCGCGGCAAAATATATGAAGAAAAACAAGAGTGCTGTTTCAATTCTCTCAGGCGGTCAGGGCGCAGACGAGAATATAAGCGAGGCACAATGTATGTATGATTTAATGCAATCGTTCGGCATTGATAAAAGCAGACTTTTTATTGAAAACAAGTCAACCTCGACCGATGAAAACATTAAATTTTGCAAAAAAATAATTGATAAAAACGGACTTTCCGACAACATTGCGATTGCTACATCGGAATATCACATACGGCGCGCGCTGATGATATGCAAGCGGCACGGGCTGAATGCAAAGGCAGTGCCGTCAAAAACCGTCGACTACACCAAACCGCCGTTTTACGCAAGAGAGGTTTTCGGCGTGCTTTCAATGTGGCTGAAAATTAAATGAGTCAAAAATGATATTGCTATTGTTCGAGATTTAGAATATAATATAGTAAATGATACACAGTATAGGAACAGGAGCTTGGTATGGAATTTATGTCTGCAAGAGAAGCCGCTGATAAATGGGGTATTTCCCAAAGAAGAGTGGCGGTTTTGTGCTCTGAACAAAGAATTAAAGAAGCAACTATGGTCGGTAATATGTGGATTATACCTTCTTCAGCAAAAAAGCCCATAGATGCAAGGAGCACACGATATAATCGAACCGAAGAAAAAGCAGTCAAACCTTTTTTGAAATGGGCAGGAGGTAAAGGTCAGCTCCTTAAAGAAATTGAGCACTACTATCCTTTTAGTAGCGGAAAAATCACAAAATATGCAGAGCCGTTTGTCGGTGGCGGCGCTGTTTTGTTTGATATACTTAGTAAATTTGATTTAGATGAAGTTTATATCAGCGATATTAACGCTGAGCTTATCAATACTTATCGAATTATTCGTGATGATATTGATGCACTAATCGAAATGCTTCACGCTATACAGAACGATTTTATTCCGTTAGATACGGAAAATCGTAAAGCATATTATATGCAAAAGCGTGAGCGTTTTAATGACTTGAAGGTCAACGGAAATGAAAGCGTCAATATTGAAAAAGCGGCATTGATGGTTTTTCTTAACAAGACTTGTTTCAATGGTTTGTTCCGTGTAAATAAAAAGGGTTTATTCAATGTTCCTATGGGTTCTTACAAAAATCCTATGATCTGTGATGAAAAAAATCTCAGAGCTGTATCGGAAAAATTGCAAAAGGTTACTATTGTATGTGGAGATTACAGGGAGTCGGCTGACTTTATTGATGAAAATACCTTTGTTTATTTTGATCCTCCATACAGACCTATTACAGATACAGCAAGTTTTACAGCATATACCGAGAATTTGTTTAATGATGATGCAC
>CAVGLE010000111.1:0-4586 GCA_963630035.1 Mediterraneibacter torques | reverse complement strand
TGTGTTCGCCTCTTTTTTGCATTGTTGTCGTTTAAATATGCGGGCGACCGCAGGTCGCCTCTACGATAGAATGCATTGAAATTTTCGATGAAAAAGCCTTCTCCCGAGGGAAATGTCACGAAGTGACAAAAGGGGAGCGTCTACGCTAGTAAAAGGTGTCAACGCAGTTGACGGATGAGGGGTAAGTTACGACAGCGTTAATTAAGCTAAATCGCGAACATTTTTTATTTCCCACTTGTATTTTTAAATTAACAGTGATATATTTATAGTAAATGCGGCGCAAATGAGTGCGCCAAAAAATCAACGAAGAGGATTGCTTATGTTTGGCCAAAAAAAAGCAAAGGGACTTAATATAATAGTTGTAGGCTGCGGCAGGGTAGGCACAACGCTTGTTGAGCAACTCAGCGCAGAGGGTCACGATATTACGGTTATCGACAGGGATCACGATCTTATCAACGAGCTTACAAATTTATATGATATTATGGGTGTTGTCGGCAACGGCGCAAGCTTCACAACTCAAATCGAGGCGGGAATTAAAACAGCCGATCTTATTATTGCCGTTACGGAGAGCGACGAGCTGAATTTGCTTTGTTGCACCGTTGCGCGCAGGGTGAGCGAATGTGCCGCAATCGCAAGAGTGCGCGACCCCGACTACTCCCTCGAAATTGCTTATTTGCAGGAAAAGCTCGGCCTTGTTATGATCATCAACCCGGAGCAGGAGGCGTCACGCGAAATAGCGCGAATTTTGTCGCTTCCCAATGCGCTTGAGGTAAACACATTTTCAAACGGCAGGGTTGATCTTGTAAAATTCCGAGTGCCGGCAAACAATATGATTGCCGGAATGACTGTTGCTCAAATCGGCGCGCGCACCGAAAATGTTTTGCTTTGTGCAGTTGAGCGGCACAGCCAAATTTCAATTCCCTCGGGAAATACCGAAATAAAGGCGGGCGATGTTGTTTCGTTCGTTGCTCAGCGAAAACACGCAAGGTCGTTTTTCAAATCAATCGGATTAAAAACAAACGGCGTTAAAAACACAATGATTGTCGGCGGCGGCGATTCGGCATATTATCTAAGCCGAAATTTGATTGCGGCAGGCGTTGATGTAAAAATTATAGAAAAAGACCGCACAAGGTGCGAGGAACTTACAAATCTTTTGCCGAAGGCTGTTGTCATCAACGGCGACGGAACTGATGAAGATTTGCTTAAAGAGGAGGGAATAGACGCTACAGAGTCGTTTGTTCCCCTTACCGGAAGCGATGAGGAAAATATTTTGCTCACCCTGTATGCAAACCATGTTTCGCACGAAAGCACAAAGGTTGTCACAAAAATCAACCGTCTCACATTCAACGATGTTATTGACAGGCTTGATTTGGGCAGCGTTATTTATCCGCGATACATAACCGCTGAGGCGATTATTGCTTATGTTCGTGCAAAAAGCGCATCGAGGGGCAGTAATATTGAAACACTTTATCATATGTTTAACCAGCGTGTTGAGGCGATTGAGTTTAAAATCGACAAGGACTCAAAGGTTACAAACAAACCGCTCAGTGAGCTGAATATCAAAAAAGATGTTCTTATTTCATTTATCAACCGTCACGGCAAAATCATAATTCCCTCCGGTCAGGATTGCATCAAACCGGGCGACACTGTTATGATTGTTACGAAAATTGTCGGTATGGTTGACATCGGCGAAATTTTAGATTAAGGTTAGTATTTATCTATGAATGGTTCAGTTATCAGGAGAGTTGTGGGGTATGTTTTAACCCTGGAGGCACTTTTGCTGTTGCTTCCGTGCATAGTTGCTCTTTATTATAACGAGCAGGAGGGTCAAGCTTATCTTGTCAGCTCTATGATTTGCCTTGTGCTCGGCGGCGCAATGTCGCTCAAAAAGCCAAAGGGCAATGTGTTTTATTTAAAAGAGGGTTGTGTTGCAACGGCACTCAGCTGGATTGTGCTCAGCGTTTTCGGCGCAATTCCGTTTGTTCTTACCGGCGAAATTCCGCATTTTGTCGATGCGCTTTTTGAAACAGTTTCGGGATTTACAACGACGGGAGCAAGCATTCTCGGCGATGTTGAGTCGCTCTCAAACTGCACGCTGTTTTGGCGCAGTTTTACGCACTGGATAGGCGGTATGGGCGTTCTTGTCTTTATTTTGGCTATGATTCCGCTCAGTGGCGGTTCCAATATGAACCTTATGAGAGCGGAAAGCCCCGGCCCGTCGGTCAGCAAAATCGTGCCGAAAATCAGGAAAACGGCAGGATTGCTCTACATTATTTATTTTACCATGACGCTTATCGAAATTATGTTTTTGCTTTTTGGCAAAATGCATTTTTTTGAAGCTACTTTGACGGCATTCGGTACGGCAGGCACCGGCGGATTCGGTTTCAAAAACGACAGTTTTGCTTCGTATTCACCCTATATTCAATGGGTTGTTACAATATTTATGATATTGTTCGGCGTTAATTTCAACGCATATTATCTTTTGCTTTTCAGGCAATTTAAAAAAGCATTTTCGCTTGAAGAGGTCAAATGGTATGCAGCAGTTATAATCGCGTCAATCGGAATCGTTTTTTCAAATACAATTCATATTTACAACAATGTCAGCGAGGCACTTTGCAAAGCGTCGTTCCAAGTTGCGTCGATTATAACGACAACAGGCTATTCAACGGCGGATTTCAACTCGTGGTCAAGTGCATCAAAAACAGTGCTTGTTGCAATTATGTTTATCGGTGCCTGTGCGGGCAGTACGGGCGGCGGTATTAAAGTTTCCCGCTTTATTCTTGCAATAAAAAATGTTTTCAGAGAATTTAAATCATATTCTCATCCTAAAAGCATCAGCTCGGTTAAAATGGACGGCAAGGTTGTCGACAGGGATGTTCTCAAGAGCACAAATGTTTATTTTATCACATTCATCATGCTTTTCTTTGCGTCAGTGCTGTGCGTTTCATTTGAGGGCTATGATTTGACAACCAATTTTACTGCCGTTGCGGCAACAATCAACAATATCGGCCCCGGTCTTGGGCTTGTAGGCCCATCCGGAAACTTCGGACTGTTTAATGATTTTTCAAAAATCGTGCTTGTTTTTGATATGCTTGCCGGCAGACTTGAAATTTTTCCGCTTTTGATATTGTTTAATCCGAGCCTGTGGAGTGAAGCTGTTAAGCAAACCAGTGCCCGCAGAAAAAAGAAAAAACATTTTTCAAAATAATATAAAAATAATCGGGCTTGACATTATTGTGCGTTGCTGTTATAATATCAAAGCTTAGTTATATAACTAACAAATCCTTGCGTGAGGAGAAATCACGCCAAATGTCCAGAAGGAGGTGCTGAAGAATGGCATTAAAGAATTATGAAATCGTTATGGTTTACTCACTCTCAAAGGGTGAAGAGGCAGTAAACGCTTTGAAAACAAAGTTCACTGACCTTATTTCTAAGAATGGCACTCTCGGCGAAGTAGAGGAATGGGGCAAGAGAAAGCTTGCTTATCCTATCAACTACGAAGCAGAGGGATACTATGTTCTTATCAACTTCTCAAGCGATGAAAAATTCCCGGCAGAGCTCGACCGTGTAATCAACATTACAGATGGCGTTCTCCGTTCACTCATCGTTGCTAAAGGTGAGTAAGGAGGTTATCAATTATGATTAATATGGTAGCCCTTATGGGAAGACTCACATACGAGCCGGAATTGAGAACAACACCGAGCGGTGTATCTGTTCTTCGTTTTCAGGTTGCGTGCGACAGAAATTATCAACGCTCCGGTCAAGACAGACAGGCAGATTTTATTGATTGTGTTGCATGGCGCCAAACTGCGGAATTTATCAGCAGATATTTTCACAAAGGCTCAATGATAGCTGTTGAGGGTTCAATCCAGACAAGCAGCTATACCGATAAGAACGGCAACAACAGAAAGCAAGTTGAGGTTGTTGCAAACAATGTTTCATTCTGCGGCAGCAAGTCGGAGAGCGGCACAACAGGCGCGGCTAACCCTGCATTCGCTCAGCCTGCTCCAAGCTATGCAAGCGCAGATAACAGTGATTTTGAAGAAATCGTTGACGATGACGACGATTTACCATTCTAAGAAACTCGCAAAGGAGGAAAAACCATGGCATACAATAACAAGGGTCAAAGAAAAGGCCGCAGAAAAGTTTGTCAGTTTTGCGTTGACAGTTCAAACGAAATCGATTACAAGGATGTTGCAAAGCTCAGAAAGTTTGTTTCAGAGAGATCAAAAATCCTTCCCCGTCGTGTAACAGGTACTTGTGCAAAGCACCAGAGAGAACTTACAACTGCAATCAAGAGAGCTCGTCATCTTGCTCTTATGCCTTACATTTCTGACTAATATCAGCAATTTAAGCTTATTGACGAAGACATTCGGTATCGGATGTCTTCTTTTTTTGTCAATAATTTAATGATGTGTATGATGAAATGACCGTAGGGGCGAACTGTGTTCGCCCGTTCGTCGAAATGTTCTTGACATTTGTGATTTGATAATATAGAATGAAAATACAGTCAGTCGTTGCTGATAAAAAAGAGAAACCTGTTCCCATTCCGAACACAGAAGTAAAGCTCTTGCATAGGCATATGC
>CAVGLE010000110.1:766-4723 GCA_963630035.1 Mediterraneibacter torques | reverse complement strand
AATTAATGTATTATATAGAAGTAAATGTGTGAAGTTTACTTCTATTTCACTTCGTAAGGAGAATTAATTATGGCGAAAGCAAAGAGAAAAACCGGTTTGGATAAATTTAACAAAGTATTATTTATCCTTTTAATTATCGCAATCGTTGCAGGCGGTCTTGTCATCGGCCTCAGTTCTGCAAAGGTTCCTGTTGCCGCAACATCATCCGATGCAATTAAGGACGAAGCTGTTATTGACGAATTCAAGGCAGGCACCTATGCAGGTCAAAAGTTCGATTCTGTTGAAGATGTTGTTACTTATTATAATAAGGCTTATGATTACACAAAGTCATTGACTGCACAATATAAAAATGCTCAGGGCGAAACCGTCACTTTGTATAAATTCCTCGGCGGTGACGACCTCAGCGTAGAGGATATTCTTGTCGGCGGTTCAAAGAATGCAACAATCGACAGCCTCGTTCCGGGCATTGTAAACAACTTGTTTTCAAACTCATTAAACGGTTTGTCACCGTCAAGATCAAGCAATCCCGATGAGGATAAGGATATTAATAACGAAAGCCTTAAAACTTCAAGACTTACCGCTGACGATATTCTTGCAGCAAATGTTACAGAGGAAAACGGTCAAATCGTTATCACTCTTCAACCTAAACTTACAGAGCTTTCTACTCCCGGCTTGGACGCACAGGGTCATGTCTTTACAACTCTCGGTGATATCACATCTGTTGTAAACGGTATCAGTGTTCTTAAATGGTCAGAGGGTGACGCTAACTCAAATGTAAAAGTTAATTACTACGGCGGCACTGCTGTAGTCAAAATTAACCCAAGTACCACCGAAATTACAGAGGCAGATTTCCATGAGGTAGCAAAAATTGCGGTTACTCACGCTAATATTACGGTAATTAAGGATAAGAGCGCGTCTCTCACAGTTAAATATGATATGCATTATCCTGCCGACGATCAGTACCTTAAAGAAAAGAAGCAGTTGACAAGAGTTTAAAATTAAGCAATATTAAAGAGTTCGGCGTCGCCGAACTCTTTTTTTGTCAAAAATGATAATAGTCTATATAAATATGCATTATTTTCAATTAATATTTGTTAATATTGATTGATTTTACCGATTTAATATTGTATAATACTATGAATGGTTTTTAAGCTATACTTTGATTTTCATCAATTCAGCGGCGTTTTTGTAAAATATTTTTTCAAGTTCACCGTTTGTGAAATCCATAGAATTTATGATATCCGCAAATTCCTTTTGATCTGCCCACGGCGAGTCTGTCGCAAACAAAACTTTGTCTGCACCGTGCTTTTCGATTATTTCGCGGCATTTGTCGGGATAGTAGCTTAAAACAACGGCAGTGTCCATATATACAGGTTTGCCGACAAGTTTTTCAAGCACTTCACCCACTAAGCCAAAGCCACCCATATGTGCAAGCACAAGTTTATTGTCTATAATGCCTTTGAGCCTGTCAAGCACATTGAGCACCATATCGGGGGTGCAGTGTATGTCATCAGGGTAGCCGACATCTATTCCGGCGTGCGTTACGGTTATCAAATCACGCTCCGACGCTGCTTTCATAATTTTGATGTATCTTTCGTCATCAAATCTGACACCTTGATAGTCCGGATGAATTTTAATGCCAAACAATCCGATTGATTTTACATAATCAAGGATTTCTTCAATGTTTTCGCAGTCCGGATGTATAGCGCCGGCAAAATATACATTGTCAACGCCGTTGATTTCGGCGGATAATTTGTTAATGGTGTCAACTTGGCTCGGTTTTGTCGCAACAGGCAAAACAACGCTGTAATCGATGCCCGATTTTGTCATTGATTCTTTTAATGCGGCAAGTGTACCTTTTCTATATGCGCGCACATTGCCTTTTTTCTCTAAAAAAGCAATAGTCTTGTCCGCAATTTTATCGGGGAAAGTGTGGGTGTGTGCATCTATTATTGTCATATCTAAATCTCCTTTTTCGGGATTTATTATATCACATTTTTATGCGTTTTAAAACACACTGTATAAAATTTTTAATTAATTGCTTTATGCAATCTTATATATTGAATTTGAAGGAGTAATATTTAATGAAAAAGCTAATGCTCGGCAATGAAGCCATTGCAAGAGGACTCTATGAGGCCGGCGTCAAAATAGTATCGAGCTATCCAGGCACGCCCTCAACTGAAATTACGGAATTTGCCGCAAAATACGACGATATTTATTGCGAATGGGCACCAAACGAAAAGGTTGCCACTGAGGTTGCGTTCGGCGCATCACTCCGCGGCGCGAGAACAGCATGCGCTATGAAGCATGTTGGCCTGAATGTTGCCGCCGATCCGCTCTTTACATTGTCATATACGGGTGTCAACGGCGGACTTGTTGTTTTTGTAGCGGATGACCCTGCAATGCATTCGTCCCAAAATGAGCAGGATTCAAGACACTATGCCATTGCCGCAAAGGTGCCTATGCTTGAGCCTGCCGATTCTGCTGAGGCAAAAGATTTTGTTAAACAGGCTTACGAAATTTCGGAAAAATACGATACTCCCGTTATCATTCGTATGTGTACGAGAATTGCGCATTCACAAAGCACTGTCGAACTTTGCGACAGAGTTGAGAAGGAACTTCCCGCATACGAGAAAAACCCTCAAAAATACATAATGGCACCAGCAAACGCTGTTCGCCGCCATCCTTTCGTTGAAGAAAGAACTAAGAAAATTGCTGCTCTCGGCGAAACTACGGAGCTAAACAGAATTGAGATGGGCGGTACCGAAATCGGCATCGTTTGCTCGGGCACATGCTACCAGTATGTTAAAGAAGCATTCGGCGATACGGTAAGCGTTCTTAAACTCGGTATTGTTAATCCTCTCCCGGATAAATTGTTTAAAGATTTTGCCGCGAAGGTTGACAAACTCTATGTTATCGAAGAACTTGACGGCATTATCGAAAGCCATTTGAAAAATATTGGCATTGATTGCATAGGCAAAGAAATGTTTTCACCCATCGGCGAATACAATCAAACAACAATTCGCAAGGCATTCGGCCTTGATGTTCCCGAAAGTGTTGAACTCGATGCTCCTGTTCCCGGCAGACCTCCCGTTATGTGTGCAGGCTGTCCTCACAGAGGTATGTTCTATACTCTTTCTAAGCATAAAATCACCGTTCTCGGCGATATCGGTTGCTACACTCTCGGCAGTGCCGCTCCGCTTTTTGCGCTTGATTCAACACTCTGTATGGGTGCGTCCGTTTCCGGTATTCACGGCTTCAATAAAGCCGGCGGAGCAGAAAATGAGCATAAAACGGTTTGCGTTATCGGAGATTCAACATTTATGCATTCCGGTATGACAGGCCTTGTTAATATCGCATATAACCAATCAAATTCTACCGTTATCATTCTCGATAACCATATCACCGGTATGACCGGCCATCAGCAAAACCCGACTACCGGATATACCCTTAAAGGCGAGCCTGTTGCCGCTGTTAATCTTGAAAATCTCTGCCATTCAATCGGCATCAACCGCGTTCGCGTTGTTGACCCTTATAATATCGCAGAGTGCGAAAAAGCGGTTCTTGAGGAACTCGAAATTGACGAGCCGTCTGTTATCATTTCACGCAGACCTTGTATGCTCCTTAAATATGTTAAGGCTAAATCTCCTGTTAAAGTTAATCAGGATAAGTGTGTCGGTTGCCGTATGTGTATGAAAATCGGTTGCCCTGCAATCAGCTTTAAGGACAAAAAGGCTAAAGTTGATTTCACACAGTGCGTCGGCTGTGATGTTTGTACTCAAATGTGCAAGCTCGGCGCAATCGAAAAGGAGGGCAGATAATTATGCAAACAAAAAGTATTATGATTGTCGGCGTAGGCGGACAGGGCAGCTTGCTTGCAAGTAAGCTTTTAGGTGTTCTTTTAACTAACGAAGGCTACGATGTTAAAGTAAGTGAGGTTCACGGTATGAGCCAAAG
>CAVGLE010000110.1:0-756 GCA_963630035.1 Mediterraneibacter torques | reverse complement strand
TTACTTATGTTCGCTTCGGCGATAAGGTTTATTCACCGGTCATCTCAAAGGGCGAAGCCGATTATATCGTTTCGTTTGAAAGGCTTGAGGCTGCAAGATATGTCGATTGCCTTAAAAAAGACGGCAAAATTATTGTCAATTCGCAAACAATCGACCCGATGCCCGTTATTACCGGCGCGGCTGAATATCCTTTTGATATTCTCAATGAGCTTAAAAACAAAGGCGTTTTTGTTGATGAAATCGACGCTCTTGCTCTTGCCGAAGAGGCAGGCACAACAAAAGCGGTCAATATCGTTCTTATGGGCAGACTTGCCAAGTATTTCCATATCGACCGTGAAAAATGGATTGAGGCAATCAAAAATACCGTTAAACCGCAGTTCGTGGATGTAAACCTTAAAGCATTCGAGCTCGGCTACAACTTATAATAAAGGAGAAATAAATCAATGCCAAATTACTTTCAGCCTGAAATTGAGACGGCTCCGGCAGAAGAAATTCGCAAAATCCAAAATGAAAAAATCGTAAAACAGGTTAAGCATGTTTACGAAAATGTCCCTTATTACAGAGATTTGATGGATAAAAAAGGCGTTAAACCTGAGGACATCAAAAGCGTGGACGATATTAAAAAGCTTCCGTTTTTAACAAAAGCCGACCTTCGCGAGGCTTATCCTTACGGTCTCCTCGGAACCGATCTTAAAAATTGTGTGAGAATTCAGTCAACTTCGGGCACAACAGGCAAAAGAGTTGTTGCATTTTATA
>CAVGLE010000109.1:0-4751 GCA_963630035.1 Mediterraneibacter torques | reverse complement strand
GGCATGCTTTGCCAAAATCTTTTGGCTCATTGTCATTCCCATATAATTTTCCTCTCTTTTCTTTTTATTTAATTATTATCAAGATATTTATTGATTCCGTTTACATACGCTTTGATGGAAGCCTCTACAATATCAGTTGAAACACCGCGTCCTGTGATGACCTCTTTGCTTTCATTGAAGCTGATTTTTACAACAGCCTCGCTTTGTGCATCTTTTCCGTCAGTAAGAGCTTTGAGTGAATAGTCATGTAAGGTGATTTTGTAACCGACTATTTTATTGATTGCCGCAAATGATGCATTAATAGGGCCGTCACTTAAAGCAACCTTTTCATAAACCTTATCACCACGGGTTAATTTGATTACGGCGGTAGTACTAATGGTATTTCCGCTTGTTATCACATAATCCTTAAGTGTATAACGAAGCTCGCCTGATACAGGGACAACTCCGATTATAGCTTCAAGATCTCTGTCTTTTACTACTTTTTTCTTATCAGCAAGAACCTTAAACTTCTCAAAAGCCTTATCCAATTTATCCTTGCTTAATGTGTAACCGAGTTCTACCAAACGTGCCTCAAAAGCATGTCTGCCCGAGTGCTTTCCGAGAACTATTGCGTTTTTCGGAATACCGACTGAATCAGGTGTCATAATCTCATAGGTCTGAGTGTTGCTCAAAACACCATGCTGGTGAATACCGGATTCATGGGCGAATGCATTTGCTCCTACGATTGGCTTTGTCGGTGCAATTGCTACACCGGTAATTGTCTCAATCATTCGGCAAGATCTGTAGATCTGCTTTGTGTCAATTCTCGTGTCTGCATCGAAGTAATCTTTACGGGTTTTGAGAGCCATAACGATTTCTTCAAGAGAAGCATTTCCGGCGCGCTCACCTATACCGTTGATTGTACATTCAATCTGACCTATACCAGCCTGAACAGAAGCCAGTGAAGTTGCAACACCCATTCCTAAGTCATTATGATTATGGCATGAAAGGGTTACTTTATCAACTCCTTCTGTATGCTCACGAATGTATCTAACTAAATTTGCATACTCTTCAGGTACCATATATCCCGTTGTGTCAGGAATATTAAGTGTTGTAGCACCGGCTTTAATAACAGCCGCAAACACTTTGCAAAGAAAATCCGGATCAGAACGGGTAGCGTCTTCAGCAGAAAACTCAATGTTCGAAATATATTTCTTTGCATATTCAACATGATGCACAGCACTTTCAAGAACTTCATCAGGAGTCATGCGAAGTTTATACTCCATGTGAATTGGACTTGTTGCAATAAAAGTATGAATTCTTGGGTCAACAGCTTTTTCAATTGCATGATAAGCTGCGTCAATATCTTTTTCAACCGCACGGGCAAGTGAACAAACACTTGAATTTTTTACAGTTTCGGAAATTGCTGAAATAGCGGCAGCATCACCCGGTGAAGCTATAGCAAAACCTGCTTCAATAATATCTACGCCTAAAGCTTCGAGCTGTCTTGCAACTTCAAGTTTCTCCGAAAGGTTCATGCTACAGCCGGGAGACTGCTCACCATCTCTGAGAGTTGTATCGAATATTTTAATCATTTTAGACATGAGTTTAATCCTCCAATAAATTATATATTTGATGTGCAGAACGGTTGAACACAAGAAAAAGCTAATAAAAAAGCTTTCGTCTCTTATCTTATCAAAGAGACGAAAGCTGAACTTCCGCGGTACCACTCTATCTTGTTGTATAAACAACCACTCAAATACATCTGCACAATGTATCTCCCAAATATCGGTGGGATACCGTCCTAACCTAGAGTTTAAAACCTTCAGCCGGCTGCTCATCGGGTGAGTTTCATTGTTTTCCGCAACTGTCTCGCACCACCCGACAGCTCTCTGAATACTTCCCGCAACTACTTATCCCGTTTCATCGCATTAATCACTATCAATAAATTTATTGAATTAATCATACTAAAACCTCATTAAAATGTCAAGAGTATTTTTCAAGAAATATTTTAATCATGAAAAAATCGCCATTCGCTTTTCGGCAAATGACGATTATATTCGTTTGAAAGCTCAGAAGCTTTACACTGTTTCAGCATAGGAACTAATAATATCTTTCAATTCATCAATTCCTGTCCCTTTTACAGATGACACTCCAATAAAAGGAATTTCGTTTGGTGTTAAGAGATTATCAAAATAAGCAAGCTGTTTTTCTGTCTCTGTTTTGTTTAACTTGTCAATTTTAGTTAACGCACACATGAAAGGAAGATCCCTTTCAATAAGATAATTAATCATATCAAAATCCTGTGCAGACGGCTCGTGTCTAATGTCAATTATTTGAACAATAAGCTTTATTTGTCTGCCTGAATTAAAATAAGATTCTATAAGCTTTGCCCATTTCATCTTTTCGTTGTGTGAAACCTTTGCGTATCCGTAACCGGGAAGATCAATAAATCTGGCAGTATCAACTCTGTAGGAGTTAATCGTTGCGGTTTTTCCCGGGCTTGAACTGACTCTTGCCAAGGACTTTCTATTCAATAATTTATTGATTAATGATGATTTTCCGACATTTGACTTGCCTGAAAAAACTATCTCAGGCATATCAGATTTTGGCATTTGCTTAATTTCGCCTGCCGAAAACTCAAAATCAGCTTTATTAAAATTCATATTACCTCACAAAACAGCATTTTCCCACGCTGTATTAACCTTTGACATAGGTATGAACTTTACATTATCCAAAACTACCTTGTCAACCTCGCTTAAATCCGGAACATTATCTTGCGGTATAAGAACAGTTTTTATTCCATTCTTATAAGCAGCCATTGACTTCTCTTTAAGTCCGCCAATCGCAAGTACTCGACCCTGTAAAGTGATTTCACCTGTCATAGCGACATCGTGTCTTATAGGTCTTCCCTTTAATGCAGAAAATACAGCTGTTGCCATTGCTACACCTGCTGAAGGTCCGTCTTTAGGAATAGCACCCTCAGGTGCATGAATATGAATATCATACTTGGAGTAGAACGATGAATCAATATCATATTTATCTGCCATAGTTCTTACACAGGTTATAGCGGCACTTGCCGATTCCTTCATAACATCGCCCAATGAACCGGTCAGCTGAATTTTTCCTGTACCCGGCATAACCGCGACTTCAATGGGAAGAAGCTCTCCGCCAACGCTTGTCCACGCAAGACCGTTAACCAATCCTATTTCGTCCGTAGAGACATTATCGTGTCCTAAGAACTTTGCAGGGCCAAGAATATCGGCAAGATTCTTTACGGTAACAGTTTCTTTTGTAAATTCGTCAGAATCGAGAATCTTTATAGCTGTCTTTCTGCAAATTGTAGAAATGGTTCTTTCAAGATTTCGAACTCCTGCCTCTTTAGTATATTCATCAATTATTTTATCTAATGCGGTAGGATTAATTCTTAACTGACTCTTTTTGATTCCGTTAAGCTCAAGCTGCTTTGGAATTAAGTGATCCCTAGCTATATGGAATTTCTCATCATGAGTATAACTTCCAAGCTCAATTACTTCCATTCTGTCGAAAAGCGGACCTGGTATTTGAGATGCATCGTTAGCAGTCGTTATGAAAAGGACATCGGACAAATCAAACGGCAAATCGATGTAATGGTCATAGAATGTTTTATTCTGTTCGGGATCTAAAATTTCGAGTAAAGCGGAAGACGGGTCTCCGCGGAAGCTTTGACCAAGCTTATCTATTTCGTCAAGGAGTATCAACGGGTTATTGACACCCGCTTGCTTAACAGCATTAATGATTCTGCCGGGCATAGAACCAACATAAGTCCTACGATGACCCATAATGTCAGCTTCGTCCTGAATACCACCCAAAGAAACTCGTGTGTATTTTCTGCCTGTTGCTTCTGCTATGGATCTTCCGATAGAGGTTTTACCGACACCCGGAGGTCCGACAAGACAAATTATATGAGGCGGATTTTTTCTACAGATTTTTTATCCCACGGAAGCTCGAGACAAGTATCTATGTATAAGCGAATGACACTTGCCTCATGAGAACCGTAAGGCATTTTTTGCAGCTTGTCACACTCTTTCAAAAGCTTAACCTTAACTTCCTCAGGAATAATTCTGATCTCAATTGAAGTTCTGAGTTCATCAGCCTCTTCTTCGGGAGAATCATCCTCGCCCAACTCAGAAGCAATGACTTTCATTTGCTCTCTTAACACGTATTCTCGTTGATTTTCATCAATATTTTCTTGTGCTTTGCGCATAATCTCTGATTCGATTTTCAGTACAGCAAGCTCATCCTCAATGAATTTATAAAGCATCTCAATTCTTTTGAAAGGATGAATTTCCTCGAGAATCTCCTGTTTTGTTGCGAAAGTTAGGTTTGAATTGGAAGCGATAAAATCAGCAATTGCACCACAACCGGCATTTTCAAAATTAGCTGTAAAGTCCGGTGCATTTCCTTTAAAAGAGTTAGCATATTCGCTAAACAAAGAAATCGTGTTTCTAATAAAGGCATTATCCTTTGCAGTTGGCTTATAGTCGACCTCTTTGCAAGGGTTCACATTCGCAACTATAAAGGGGTTGAACTGTGTAAAGCTTATCACCTTTGCACGATAAAGCCCCGTCACCTGAACCTTTATAGAATCTTCAGAATCGCTGATTATTTGGCGTATTCTTGCTACCGTACCGACTTCGTATAAAGTATCGCTACTGGGATCTTCTGTGTCTAAGTTTCTTTGCGTAAGCAGAAAGATGATGCGTTTTAGGCGTGATGAACTCTTTCAGATT
>CAVGLE010000108.1:0-4768 GCA_963630035.1 Mediterraneibacter torques | reverse complement strand
TTTCGGCGTAAATAAAGCCTTTTGAACATTGCTGCTCAAAAGGCTAAAAGTGGTGGAGATGGCGGTAATCGAAACCGCGTCCAAAATCGGCTTATCAAGGGCTCTACGAGTGTAGGCTGTCTTTTGAGTTATCCCCTCACGCATCGGCGGCAGTCAGCCTATGCGCTAAAGTATTCTCTGATACCTGACGAAAGCCGAGACACTCTTTCGTTCATGTTCGCCACTAAGTCGACGCTCTCAAAAGGTCCGTGGCACTACCTAAAGAGAACGAAGGCGCGCTTAGGCAGCCTTAAGAACTGTACGATTATTGTCAGTTAATTTTAAGTTGTTACTTTTATAGCGGTGCAACTCCGCTACTCGCTGATCAAGACTTACCGACCCTGTCGAAATCCTTTCATCCCCATATTTAATTTTAATATCTTTGTTTAAGCTCTCGCTCAATCGCTCTGTTTGCAACCTTTTTTGCCTCAACAGCGCGCTTGTCGTAGAGCTTTTTGCCCTTGCAAAGCCCGATTTGGAGCTTTGCTCTGCCCTTTTTTATATAAAGCTCAAGCGGAATAATCGACAATCCCTGCTGCTGACTTTCGCCGAAAAGCTTCATAATTTCGCGCTTATGAAGCAAAAGGCGTTTTTTGCGCAACGGGTCGCGATTAAAGCGATTGCCCTGCTCGTACGGTGAAATATGCATACCGATTGCAAACATTTCGCCGTCGTCAACACTGCAAAATGAGTCCTTAAGATTGACTCTGCCGGCGCGGATTGATTTAATCTCCGTGCCGTAAAGCTCTATTCCTGCCTCGTAGGTTTCCAAAACAAAATAGTCGTGATAGGCTTTTCTGTTTTTTGCTATAATTTGAAATTCATCAGCCAAGCCTGTCACTCCTTTCGTTTAAATAAGGCTTCTGCCCTCCAACGCCCTGCCGAGCGTCACCTCGTCCGCATATTCAAGATCGGCACCGACCGGCACGCCGTATGCAAGGCGGCTGACCGTAATGCCCATCGGCTTAAGCAGACGGGAAATATACATTGCCGTTGCCTCGCCCTCGACAGTCGGATTAGTAGCCATAATGACTTCCTCAACCGTGCCGTCATTGAGCCTTGCAAGCAGCTCTTTAATCCTGATTTGATCGGGACCGATATTATCCATCGGTGAAATCGCGCCGTGGAGCACATGATATGTGCCGTTATATTCGTGCGTGCGCTCGATTGCGGCGACATCGCGAGGGTCCTCAACAACGCAAATCACGCTTTTGTCGCGCGTGTTTGATTTGCATATCGGGCAAAGCTCGTCATCCGCCAAATCACAGCAGATTTTGCACTGCCTGATTTTTGTGTGCGCATCCGTTATGGCTTTTGCAAAATCGTTTGCCTCTTTATCGGACAAACCGAGCACATAAAACGCCATTCTCTGCGCCGTTTTGTGGCCTATACCCTGCATGCGCTCAAACTGATCTATTAAGTTTTGAAGCGGCGCAAGATTATATGCCATTTTAATCACCACAGCCTTTCAGGCAATATAATTTAATCGGTTGATTTTTAAATATTAAAGTCCCGGAATGTTGAGTCCGCCGGTTACTCCGTCGATTTCACGCTCTGCCTCTTCGTCAATTTGGCGGTTTGCCTCGTTGAGAGCGGCAACAAGCATATCCTCAAGCATTTCTACATCCTCGGGGTCAACAACCTCGGGATTGATGCCGATTGCCTTAACCTCGTGCTTGCCGGTAACGGTAACTTCAACCATTCCGCCGCCCGACGAAACAACATATTCCTTTTCCTGAAGTTCAGCCTGCTTTGCTTCGATTTCGGCTTGCATTTTTTGAGCCTGCTTGAGCATTTGCTGCATATTTTGCGGTCCGCCGCCACCGTATCCTTTTGGAAGTCTTGCTTTCATTTTTATTCTCCTTTTAGGTTATTTAAAATCAAATTTTATAGCGTGTTGCGCTTGTGAAATAAAGTTTTCAAGCGGGTCGCGCTGAACATTTTCTGTCGATTTGTTTTTGAAAAGTCCGAGCTTATACTGCTTGCCCGTCACCTCAAACAATGCCTTTTTGACAGCTTTTGAATGAGTCGAAATTTTTATAAACTCCCTGACTGTTTGATTGGGGCTGTCGATAAGGAAGAAATCGCCGCGAACAAATCCGCGTGCGCCGTTTAAAACGCCGTAAAGCGCAATGTCCTCCTTATGAAGAACATCCATAAACTCGCCCCACTGCATAAACTCCTCTTGCACTGCGCTGTCGCCTTGCGGCTGTGCGCTCGGAGCAGTCGGTGCAATCGGTTCGTCGGGTGTTTCCTGCGAAACAGGCGGTTCCGGCTCGGGTTGATTTATGCTGTCCGGCTCCGGTTGGCGGTTTACATTTGCAACAGACTCCGGCTCGACATTTGTCGGCTTTTGAACGGTCTGCGGCTTCGGCGCCTCTTGAACAGGTGCGCTCTGCGACTGTGCCGATACGGCAACGGTGCCGTTTTTCACCGCTCTTTCAAGGGTAGACAATCTGTCAAGCACCGATGAAATATCGCCCTCGAGTTTCGGCTCGCAAAGTTTTGCAAACGCCATTTCAACCTCGATGCGAGCGGTTGCTCCGCCTTTGATTGCAACAAGTGTATTTTGGAACAAATCAAGCGAATGAAGTATTCCCTCGATAGTGAATTTTTTTGCGCCTGCAAGTATGCTTTCGTACTCATCGTCGGTGCAAATGATAAGTTCCCTGCTCTGTCTTACTGTTTTGACAACAAGGAAATTTCTGAAATGGCTTATCATTTCAACGCAAAGGCGCTCCATATCGTAGCTGTTTTGATAAAGTTCGCTGATAATCGTCATAGCGCCGCTTGAATCCTTTGACGCGATGCAGTCCGACAGTTGATACATTGCCTCTCTGCCTGCAAGCCCTGCGACATCGGACACAAGCTCGGCTGTTATCTCCTTGCTTCTGCCTGCGCATTGGTCGAGAATAGACAAACCGTCGCGCAGTGCGCCGTCAGCAATGCGTGCAATAAGTATTGCGGCATCGTCGGCAAGGGTCATACCCTCAAGCTCGGCAACCTGCTTAAGTCTGACAGCCATTGTTTCGGGTTGAATGTGTTTAAAATCAAACCTTTGGCAACGCGAAAGAATTGTTGCCGGGAGCTTGTGAACCTCGGTCGTTGCAAGAATGAAAATTACATGCGCCGGCGGCTCTTCAAGCGTTTTTAACAGGGCGTTGAACGCGCCCGTAGAAAGCATGTGCACCTCGTCGATAATATATACACGGTATTTGCCCCTTGTGGGAGTGTAGTTTGCCTCCTCACGCAGGTTGCGGATATTGTCAACGCCGTTGTTTGACGCCGCATCAATCTCGACAACATCATAAATCGCACCGCTGTCGATACCCTTGCAAACTTCGCACTCGTTGCATGGCTCGCCGTCAACGCTGTTTTCGCAGTTGACAGCCTTTGCAAGAATTTTTGCACAGGTGGTTTTGCCCGTTCCGCGTGAGCCGGTGAAAAGATAAGCGTGCGAAATTCTGCCGCTTTTTATTTCGTTTTTAAGTGTGGAGGTTACATGGTCCTGACCGTAAACATCCGAAAAGACTTTTGGTCTGTATTTTCTGTATAAAACCTGATACATATTATCTTCCACAGCCCTTCCGGCTACAAATGTGTAATCCACACGCCCTACTATAGCCCGATAGAGCGATTGACGGATTGTGCCCAAGCACAAATTTATATCGCGCGGCATAAAAATAAAACCGCGAGGACAATTCAATAAAAAAAGCCCTCGCGCCTTTTATGTAGCATACAGACTTGTCTGAGGCACACAGAATAATCCACTTATTGCTGCTCGGTTCCCCGCCTGACAAGGTTCGTAGCATCCCGTCGCACAGGGCCCATACGCTACATAAAAGGCGCAAAAGCACTCTTTTCGTAAAAGTATTATACACTAAAACTGTCTAAAAATCAATACCTTTATATCAAAATCTCCGCCAAGGCGCTTTACCCTGACGGAGAATAAAATTATTTTGCTTTAATGCTTTTTACATTTGACCATGAGCCGTAGTATTTTTTGCCGTCAATGGTCTTATATGCACGAATTTTGACATAATATTTTGTGCCCTTTGTAAAATTCTTGCCTGTATATGATGTTTTCTTTTGACCGCTCACATTTGTTTTGGCTACAACTTTTTTGAAATTTTTATCCTTTGCCCAATATATTTGATAGCCGCTTGCACTGCCCGACGCCTTTTGCCATGACGCTTTGAGCTTGTGACCCGACTGCGCGGAAACCTTGCTCAATTTAACTGTCGCAGGCTTTGCGCAAGCCGTGAGGTATCTCCACGAGCTGTAATACGATTTGCCGTTGATTTTCTTATACGCTCTGACTCTGAACTGATATGTACTGCCTGCGCTCAATCCTTTAACGGTGTATGATGTTGACGAGGTTGTTGTGTTTGTTTTCCAACTGTTGCCGCTCTTGTGCTGAAGCTGATAACCGCTCGCACCCGACACGCCGCTCCAAGAGAGTTTAAGCGCCGATGTACTCCTTGACGAAACATTTAATGAGGATGGTGCGACTACAGAATAAGTAACTGTTACACCATATTGAATACCTGACGCGTAACTGCTTGAATTAACTTTTACAAAATATGTACCTTTAGACAACCCCAAAGACGAAAATGTATATGCTCCGTCACTGCGATAAATATATTTATAATCTAATGTTGAATAATCTCCGTTACCTGTATATTTATAAATATCAACACGCCAATAACCGTCTGCATTACTCTTGTTT
>CAVGLE010000107.1:2663-4798 GCA_963630035.1 Mediterraneibacter torques | reverse complement strand
AGACTTTTTGAGCCGCTTTCAATCAAAAGAACGCAGCGAAAAAGCCAAAATTGTCGAAGATTTGCGCGATGCAAAGCAAATCGTAGGTACAAACAAAAGAGTTCGCGTTACGGTACTTGCCGTTTGCGTTATTGTTACGCTTGTTTTGATCGTTGTTGTTTTTGCCGTCAAATTCAGTAACGAAAACAGCAGGCTTGAGCAATTTAAGGCGGACGCAGGAGAGGTTTGCGCCAAATATGCCGCCGATTACGGCAATTGCAGTTATGAGGGAATTGCCTCTGCAGAGAATGAAGACGGCTACAGAATGACCGGCCTGTGTTATGCACGCGAAATGGATTTTAACGGCGACGGCACAAGCGAATTGCTTGTTGCATATCGCGATAACGGCATTTATTATGCCGATATTTGGGGATATAAAGAAAAAAATAAATTTGAAAAACTGTATCACCAAAAGGCGGCGCAGACAACCGATAAAGAGGCAGATGTTTGGATAACGCTTTATTATCATCGCAACAAATATTATATCGGCAATCACTCGGGCGAAAATCTTTCAAAGGTGGAACTTTATACGCTTAAGGGTACGGAATTTAAAAACAAAAAGTCCGCAACATTCGATTCAAATTCGCAAAGCTTTAAAATTGATGAAAAAAACGGCGATTTTGAGATGATTCGTCTTTCCGTTCTTACCGAAAGACGCGCTACAAAGACCGTTGATCTTATTAATTCAACCGTAAGCGGTTTTACTCGAAGCAGCGAAAATTCTACAGTTAAAACCGCAAACGGCCAGTCGCTTAATGACGCCTATTACGAGTTGGTAAACGATTATACAAAAAAATACGGTTCGGCAGAACTTAAAAAATCAGGCTCAAAATCATATATCAACGGGCTTGCGGTTGTTAAACTTGTCGATTTTAATAACGACAATGTAAACGAGCTTATGCTTATTTATCGCCGTGCAGTGAAAATTCGCTCAGAAGATTCCGACGGCAACTATATCAGCAAAAATGTTTACAGATACAATTGCGATATTTATTCGTACAACGGCAGTGCCGCAGAGCTTGTTTATCAAAACCAAGGTTCGTCAAATACACTCAACGACAGCAACGAAATTTATTTTATGCTCAAACATCAAAATAATATCCAATACATATGTATAAATGATTTTGATGTCGAGGATTACGGCAGAACGATTAACGCTTCTTCGTCGATGTATTCGTTCAACGGCAAAAATTTCAAACGCACATATGATGCGAAGTATAAAAAGGAATACGGCTACCTCAAATATTATATCAACGGTGAGCGCGTGTACAGTTCAGAGTTCGATGAAAAAGGCTACGCAGTCCCTTTCTTTAACGGCAACAGCGATTATGACGCCGATGTTTATGATGTTATTCGCCTTCAAAGCGGTACGAAGAATTCCGATGAGTTGCAGAAAGTTATCAATTCAACAGGATATACGGTGAATGAGCTTAATAAATGATTTAAAAAATTTCGACTAAAGCGTTAAAATTTTGCAAATAAATTTACTGTTCGTTGATTTTTAAAAAAGCATAGTATATAATTGATTTATAACAAAAATTACGGAGATTAAGCAATGATTTGTCCAAATTGCAAGGCAATTATAGATGATAATTCAAGATTTTGTACTGCATGCGGCTTTCGCATTACGCCGCAGGAGAGGTCTGCGATAAAATTTGACGCAACGGGGCAAAATTTTCCGGCACAGCCGCGTCAAACACCCGTGAAACCCGTTGTGAATTATACATTGCAGGAACAGGATTCGCGCACAATTATTTTACCCGATGATCAGCGCGGCATTGTCACTCCGATAGGTGCACCGTCGCCGCAGTCGGTACAGCCGAATTATGACAGCTTCAATCAAAATCCGCCGATTCGCAAAAAGAAAAACGGCGCAAAAATCGCCGCAATCGTTACGGCTGTTGTTGTATTGCTTGTTGCCGCATGCGTTGCGGTTGTGCTTTTGTTTACCGTGCAGACAAAATCGTTTGTTACCGACACCGACAACGGCAAAATTTTTACGGGATGTGACGGATACGGCTCCGTTTCGGATGGCGCAAGCGGCATTTTTGACACATTCGCGCTTTATAAATCACTCGGCGGCGAGACTTTCGGCG
>CAVGLE010000107.1:0-2653 GCA_963630035.1 Mediterraneibacter torques | reverse complement strand
GCGTGAAACAGCGTCGGTTTTCAGTTCATACAAAAGTTTGAAAGCGGCTGTAAAAATCAAATATTCGACAGATGATAATATTAAAAACGGCGACGCCGAAAAATTTGATGTTTCGGTAGATACCGACAAAATCAATTCGCTCGGTTTCAGCAAAAAACTTATCGGAAGAAAAGAATTTGAGGTTAGTATTGCCGCTTCATCGTTGCCGCAGGCTGTCGATGTCAACGCGTTTGAATTTTTAAAGAGCGTTGCTTATGACAAAACAAACGGCGAAATTTGCTGCGTATACAATAAGCAACTTGTCAAAACCGTAGGAGATTATAAAATTTCCGTTGACGGCGACGGGGTTGCTGTTAAAAACAATGCGGGAAACACCTTCGGCACATTCGGCTTTTCTTGCGATACGGTAAAGCAATCGCAAAAACCAAGCGAAGTTGCCGTTAAAATTTCCTGCGAAAAAGAGGAATTTGCACAATACGGAATTGTGTTTACTCAAACGGATAAGAAATTTACGGTCGGCGATTGCGACTATACATCGGATATAACAAAACTTAACGCGTCCGATTTGCAAAGCCTTAAAAATGTTGCATTGTCAACGATGCAGGCTTATCATTCTGACGCCGAGGAAGAAAAAATCTATTTCTCATATCAGGGTGAGGGATATACAAACAGATTGATTTTTACATATTCATACAATGATTCGTCAACGGGCAAAAAGCTTTATGCCACCGTTGCATTTACCGATATTAAATCGGATTCGGGCAAGAGCCTTGTAACAAATCCCGAGAGCGCGTCAACAAGCGTGACCGATTCGATGGCGTCGCTTAAGGATATTGAGAAGGAATACAAACCGTCGAGCAAATCGTTTTATGAGGTTAAAATTAAAAAAGTAAATTAATGGCCGTTTAGGCTAAGGAGGAATATATAATGAAATTTTGTAAATATTGCGGAAGGCAAATCGGAGATAATGAGATTTGCACATGTCCCGATGCACAGGCAGAGGCACAGCGCACAGCGCAACAACCCGAACCGCAGTTGACAGAGACACCTGTTTATGATGAAACACCGGTTCAGCAGTCGGCACCGCAGGAGATTCAATACGAGACACCCGAGCAAACCGTTTCGCAATCGGAGCAGCAGGTATCACAACCGGAAATGTTTCAGCAGCCTCCCGTTCAGGATGCACAGCCGTCAACACCGCAACCGACGGAACAGCCGCAACCTGTGCCGACAGAAAATCAGGCAGCCGACTTCAGTGAAAATCCGGCAGCGGTTTTCAATGCACCGACGCAGCAGGCACCGATTAATCATAATCAGCCGGTAGCACCGCCGCAACAACCGTATTACACCGGTCAGCCGTACGCTCAGCAATATAATCAACAGTATGTTCCGCAACAGGTTCAGGCAGCACCAAGCTCTGTTGATTTTTCAAAATTTACCCATTTCTTTAAAAATTATTTTGTTAATCCGAATGAGGCTGTAAACGAGCACGCAAAGGCAAAGGATCCTGCAACTCTCATTATTTTAAGCGTTTTGTTTGTTCTTATGAGCGGACTTTGCGATTTGGGTCTCGGTATTAATATCGGCTACAAAGCAGGCGCATTCTTTGCTTTTGGCATTATGTTTGCAATTGTCGGATTGGCTATGACATTCGGATCAAACATTCTTTATACGACACTTACAAATCAAAAACAGGATGCTGTTGAACTTATAAGCAAGTCAATTCTTCATACGCCTATGACAACAGCACTTTTGTTCCTCGGTATATTCATTTCGCTTATCAAATCACCCGTATTAATTGCGGTTTATTATGTGATTATCGCAATTACTTATGCCGTTTCACAAATCAGCGTTTTGATTGAATATACAAAAACACAGGGCACATCGATGCTCAAAAAACTCTATTTCTTCGGCGTTGTTTTTGTATTTACGGTTGTAATGCTTATTTTGGCATATCTTCAGTGCAAGACTGTTATAAGTTCCTTAATAGATTCATATTTCGGTTCTTGGTTCTGAATTTTAAATGATTAAAGCATCAAAAAAGCAGAAGGCACTCGGTAACGAATGTCTTCTGCTTTTTGATATAAGTCAGTTTATTTTGTATTTCAAAAGGTTTTCCTCAAACATTTCCATAAAACTTTTGTTTGAATGACTTTTTACTCCTTTTAAATATGAATGTGTTTGGTACGAGTGTTTCGACAACTCAATGATGCATACCGCAAGGTTTGAACAGTGGTCGGCTATTCTTTCAAACGAGTTGATTATGTCAAAGAAAAGTAATCCGTTTTCAATGCTGCATTCGCCGTTTTCAAGTCTTTTGGCATGGCGGGCGCGGAGTTCTTCTTTCAAATTGTCGATTACCTGCTCGAGCGGCTCGATTTCAGCCGCAAGCTCAATATTGTCGTTGTTAAATGCCGCTATTGATTTGTCCATAATATCGCAAACAGCCTTGCTCATAATTTCAAGCTCGTGATTTGCATCGTCGGAAAAATGAATGTTTTGCTTGTGCATGCGTCGCTTAACCTTCAAAATATTTACGCCGTAGTCACCGATTCTTTCAAAATTACTGATTGAATGGCTTAGTTTTGAAAGCTTAACAGAATCGTCAACGCTTAAATCCATTGAACTTATTTTTACGAGATATGTTTCAAGC
>CAVGLE010000106.1:407-4830 GCA_963630035.1 Mediterraneibacter torques | reverse complement strand
GCGAGTTTTATGTGGGAAAAGGTGTACTTATTCCGCGACCTGAAACGGAGGAGCTTGTCGAAAAGGTAATAGCTTACGCAAAAATTCTTAAAAAGCCGATTGTTTACGACTTGTGCTCAGGCAGCGGATGCATAGGTATAAGCGTTGCAAAAGCGGTTCCTAAGGCTGTTGTTTATTGCATAGAAAAAAGTGATGACGCTTTTTATTATCTTGAAAAAAACGCAAAAGGCATACAAAATGTAAATATCATTCACGGCGATATTAACGGTTCGTTTGATATTGAGAAAGCCGATATTATCGTCTCAAACCCTCCATACATAAAGAGCAGTGATATTTCGACGCTTCAAAGTGAGGTTTTGTGTGAACCTCAAATGGCACTTGACGGCGGTACGGACGGATTTGATTTTTACAGAATAATCAATGACAAGTGGGCTGATAAATTAAAACCGTCTGGTGTGCTTTTTCTCGAAATCGGCAACGACCAGGGCGACGGTATTAATTCGGTGCTCACTTCGTTTTGTGATATTCGCGTTGTTAAAGATATTTATAAAAATGACAGAATTGTAATTGCAAAACCACTTGACCGTAATTTATAAATAATGTATTCTATTAAAAGGTGATTTAATGCTTTCTATTTTAAGTTATATGAGACAGGGCGAATATTTGCTCGCACTTATCGCAATATTTTCGCGTTGTTTTGTTGTATTTTGCTGTATGCCGATACACGAGGCGGCGCATGCTTTTGTTGCTTATAAATTGGGTGACGATACCGCCAAAAGACAGGGCAGATTGACACTCAATCCGCTTGCTCATCTCAACCCGTTCGGAACAATTATGATTTTTCTTTTCGGCATCGGTTACGGTCAGGCAGTCCCGGTTGACGAAAGAAATTTTAAAAATCCAAAATCGGGAATGGCTCTTACCGCACTTGCAGGTCCTGTTTCAAACCTTCTTCTCGGTTGGATTTCTGTTTGGTTATACTATATTTTATGTAAATTTCTTCCGCTTACATCGTCGATTTCTTATGCCGTCTGTGAGTTTTTCCTTTTTTCGGCTCAGGTGAATGTTATGCTTGCGGTGTTCAATATTTTACCGATACCGCCGCTTGACGGCTCAAAAATCCTTGCAGGTGTTTTGCCCGACAAGGCTTATTACAAATATATGCAGTATGAAAGATATGTCATGATTGCCCTTATGATTTTGCTTTTCACAGGCTTGCTTGACACTCCTATTTCATTTCTCACAAACATTATGCTTCGATTCATCGCAATAATTCCAAATGCAATTTTCGGATAATCAGGATTAATTAATGGAAAATTTAACCTACAAACTTGAGGTGTTTGAGGGACCCATGGATTTGCTTTTGCACCTCATCAGTAAACATAAATTGAATATAAACGATATTCCGATTGTCGAGCTTGTTAATCAGTATCTCGATTATGTTCGCCAAATGGAGGAGGCTGACTTTGATATAGCCGGCGATTTCCTCGAAATGGCGGCAAGGCTTATTTATATCAAAACCGTTTCGCTTTTGCCTCGCCACGAGGAGGCTGAAACACTCAAAAAGGAGCTGACGGGCGAGCTTATCGAATATCGCGATTGCAAGCTGATGGCAGAAAAGCTGTCGCACCAAACCGAGGGCTTTGACAGATATGTCAGAGAGCCACAGGGCGGTTGGGTCAATTACGATTACGAACGCTTCCACGAGGGTGAGGAACTTCTCGACGCCTATATCAGCGTTGCAGGTAAGGCTATGCGCCGCCTGCCGCCGCCGATAGACAGCTTTAAGGTAATTGTCGCCAAAAAGTTTGTCAATGTTGCCTCCAAGGTACGCACCGTTATGCGCAAGCTGTGGAGCGGCAAAAAGGTCAAATTCCTCAATTTGTTTGACGGCGCGCAGTCAAAAAGCGATATTGTCGCAACATTTCTTGCCGTGCTTGAGCTTGCAAAAACAAAGCGCATTACAATCGACGGAGATATGCAAAATCCGTCTGTTCAAATAGTAAACGAAATTAATGATGCAGAGGTAGAAACAGTTGAATAAAACAGACAGTCTTATATCAAAGCTTGAAGCAATGCTTTTTGCCGCCGGTGACCCGGTCGAGGCGTCAAAACTTGCCGAAGTGCTTGATATTGATATAGAAACGGTCACGAAAATGCTCGGTCATCTTGGTGCACTTTATGACGAGCGCGAGTCGGGGCTGATGCTTATCAAAATTGATAATAAATATCAGCTTTGCACACGCGAGGAGCACAGCGAGGAGGTTCGCAAGCTCCTTGAAATCAAAAAGAACACACCGCTCAGCAACGCCGCGTTCGAGGTTCTCGCGATTATTGCTTACAATAAGACAGTTACAAGGTCGTTTGTGGAGCAGGTCAGGGGCGTTGATTGCTCGGGTCCCATTTCTTCACTCGTTCAAAAGGGCTTGATTGAGGAAAAGGGCAGGCTCGATTTGCCCGGCAGACCGCTTATTTACGGCACTACGGATAGATTTTTGCGTTGCTTTTCGCTCAATTCGCTTGACGATTTGCCCGAACTTCCGAAAACCGAAGAGGTCGAAAATATTGCTAAAGACGATTCACAAACCTCATTGTTTGATAATGAAAATGAAAAAACAGACGATGTTAAAAACTCAATTTTAACACCGAAAGATGACAGTAAGGAGGAATAAATGAAAGTTTTTTTAATTGTTCTTGCCGTTTTAGTTGTCATTTTTGCAATTATTTTGTCGCTTTCGGCAGAGCTTACCGTTGTTTTTGACAACGGATGGCACACCAAGGTTAAAGTTTTGTTTATCGAAAAAGATATTCAGCTTTCAAAGGTGCTGTCGTTCCTTGTTGCTCCCGAAAAAGCCGCCCAAGAGGTTTCGGCAGAGCATAGGGAGGAAAAGGAAAGTAAAGCCGAAAAAAAGGATAAACAAAAAAAGGCAGAAAGTGCCGAAAAACCTAAGCAGTCGCAGGGCGATCAAACATCTGACACTCAGTCAACTCCGCCTAAGAGCAACTTTATCGCAAAGATTTTGGAAGAAGACGGAATTGTCGGCATCATGCTTTTTGTTTCAAACCTGATTCAAACCGCAAATTCGGCAGTCACAACATTAATTAAAGGTTTGCATATTTACTCATTATATGTTAAAATGATTATAGGCGGCGGTGAGGCCGGCGACATCGGTCAAAAATACGGCGCAATATGCGGTATTTATTATCCGATAAAGGGCTTCATCCTAAACGGTATGAAGGTCGATCAGTATGACGATTACATAGTACCCGATTTTATCGCACCCACATCCGAATATGAGTTCCAATTTATCGGCAGCATCAATGTTGCTCTTGTCCTTAAAGTAGGGCTCAAAGCGGGAGCCGTTTTTGTAACCAATTTAATTAAAAATAAATAATTAATAAGGAGAATTTGATATGAAAGAAACCCCGGTTAATAAAATAATGGAATGCACACTTGATAAAATGCGTGATATGGTTGATGTTTCAACCATCATCGGCGAACCGGTTGTAACGGGTAATACAACCCTCATCCCGGTATCAAAGGTTTCATACGGCTTCACATCCGGCGGAACAGACCTTCCGTCAAAGCAAAATGCGGAGCTTTTCGGCGGCGCAGGCGGCGGAGGTATTTCAATTACTCCGGTTGCATTTATAGTTATTGAAAACGGCAAATGCAGAATGATGCAGATTAATAACTATACATCTTCGGCAGACCGTGCAATCGCAATGATTCCCGAACTTGTTGACAAACTTACCGAGCTTATCACTGCTAAAAAGGACGAAGAGGAAAAGGACGCAACACCTGCCGAATAATATTAATATTTAACTTAATCGCCTGCATATCTTTTAGCAGGTGATTATTTTGTTCAAACGAGTTTGTGCCTTTTTGTTTGTTCTGCTCATGCCGATAACGGCGTTTGCCGCTCCGATTTCGCTCAGCGCGCAAAGTGCGGTTGTGATAAATTCAGCCGATAACAGCGTGATTTATTCCAAAAACGCCTATTCGCCTATGTCGATGGCGTCAACAACCAAAATTATGACCTGCCTTTTGGCGTGCGAAAGCACAAGGTTAAACGAAACCGTTGTTGTAACTGACGAAATGCTTGCAGGAACCGAAGGCTCGCTGATTTATCTTAAATCGGGCGATAAAGTCACATTGTATGACCTTGCGGTTGGCGCAATGCTCGCCTCGGGCAATGATGCGGCAAATGCCGTCGCTTTCTGTCTGTCAGGTAGTATTGCCGATTTTGTCGCTTTGATGAATAAAAAGGCAACATCAATCGGAATGAAAAACACCGTTTTTGTCACTCCGTCGGGTCTTGATGAAAAAAATCATCATTCAACGGCTTACGATATGGCACTTTTGGCATCGTATGCAATGCAAAATGCTCGATTTGCTGAAATCTGTGCTATGAAATCGGCA
>CAVGLE010000106.1:0-397 GCA_963630035.1 Mediterraneibacter torques | reverse complement strand
GTTTATAATCATAACAAACTGCTTTCAAGCGATAATAATTTTGTCGGCGTGAAAACAGGCTTTACCGAAAAGGCAGGCAGATGCCTTGTCAGCGCGTATAATTATAACGGCAATATGATAATCACCGTCACGCTGAATGCACCCGATGATTGGCAGGACCATAAACGCCTCGTTGCTTTTGCGAAAAAGCAGTTCACAACCAAAAAGGATAATAAAACATTTGCGCTCGATGTTGTCGGCGCACCAAAAAATACCGTTCAATGCGGATATGGATATAATGTCACCGTGTATAAAAATGTTGACATTCGCCTTTTTTATTATCCGTTTGTCTATGCTCCGCTAAAATGCGGCGATACGGTCGGCGAGTGCAAAATTTATTCAAATAACAGATTAATAA
>CAVGLE010000105.1:4160-5067 GCA_963630035.1 Mediterraneibacter torques | reverse complement strand
GCATATAAAAATTTATTCTACCGTTACAACCTTTGCAAGATTGCGTGGTTTATCAACATCAAGTCCTTTGTCGGACGAAACATAATACGCCAAAAGTTGCAATGCAACAACCGACGGAACAGGCATAAAATCGTCGTCCAAATCAGGCAGTTCAAACGAACAGCCAGCATCTTTTGTTTTTAAAGATGAGCGAACAAACGATATTACCATTGCGCCGCGGCTTTGAACTTCTTTGATATTAGAGGCTTGCTTTGACATAAGATTTTCCTGCGTAAGCAGAGATATAACGGGCGTTTTGTCGGTAATAAGCGCAATTGTGCCGTGCTTCAGTTCGCCCGACGCAAACGCCTCGGAATGAATATATGAAATCTCTTTTAACTTAAGTGACGCCTCAAGAAGGGAAATATAATCCACTCCCCTGCCGACCATAAAAGCATGCTCAGTTTCAATAAGAGCAGAGGCAATTTTATGAATTTTTGCCTTATTTGAGATTACATTCTCTACGGCATCGGGAATTTTTTCCAGTTCTGTCAAAAATTTTGATGCGCCCTCGCCGTTTAAGTTCTCACGCAATACTGCAAATTGAGCGGTGATAAGATAAAATACGGTAACTTGGGCTGTATAAGCTTTTGTGGAAGCAACCGCAATCTCGGGTCCGGCGTTGGTATAAATCACATTATCGCTTTCACGCGCTATTGAGGATTCTCTTACATTGACAATTGAAAGTGACATTGCGCCCTTTCGTTTTGCAAATTTAAGTGCCTCAAGCGTATCAATTGTTTCACCGCTTTGCGAAACACAAATCACAAGCGTTTTTTCGCCGATAATCGGATCGCCGTACATAAATTCGCTTGCCATACAAACAGTGACGGGTATGCCGCATGTCTTTTCAATCAAATATTTGCCT
>CAVGLE010000105.1:0-4150 GCA_963630035.1 Mediterraneibacter torques | reverse complement strand
CGGTTATACTGTCGCAGTCGGTAAATATTTTTTCGTCGATATTATCAACGCCGAAATCTACCGCGCCGTTTTTCATATGCGACGAAATAATATTTTTTATGACATCGCTTTGTTCACAAATTTCCTTTTCCATATAAAAAGGATAACCGCATTTACCGCCGTTTTTAATATTCCAGTCAAGTTTTGACATTACAGGCTCGATTGGATTTGAATTAAAATCGGTTATTTCAATGCCGCTCGGAGATATTTCGGCAACCGAAAATTCCGGTAAGACAAAATAATCATCGCTGTATTCGCCGATTGCTATAATATCCGATGCGATATACGAACCGTATTCGTTTCGGCAGCAAACAATAGGACTGACATTACGAACGGCAAAAATTTTGCCCGGCATATCGTCAAACATAACGGCAAGCGCATATGTTCCGCATAGCTCCTTAACTGCCTTAACAATTGCCGACCTTGCATCGTCGGAATAATATTTGTCAATTAATGCGGCAACGACCTCGGAATCCGTTTGAGATTTCAGTCTTGAATTAATACCGAGCTGATTGGCGATTGCAACATAATTTTCAATAATTCCGTTATGAACCAATGTTACCCTGCCGAATTTATGCGGGTGTGAATTTGTGTCACTGACATCGCCGTGGGTTGCCCAGCGTGTATGACCTATGCCGCAGTTTCCGAAAACATTGTCACATTTTGTTTGCAAATTTTCGACTCTGCCCTTTGTTTTGGTAACATTGACCGAGCCGTTTTTGTCACTAAATACGGCGATACCGGCACTGTCATATCCTCGATACTCAAGCGATTTCAATCCCTTTAAAAGCACATCTCTTGCCTGAGAGTATCCTGTATATCCTATAATTCCACACATAGTTTTTTCCTCACTTTATATAGACTGCCATATTATCTATTATGGCGATATTTTAAAAATAATACCTTTGTGAAAAAGAATTTGTGCCGCAGGTTACCTCACGGTTTTGTCTTTTTCGGCGCATCAAAGGCAATACGACGAAGCATCCGCCGAAATTTCGATAACTTCGTTCCTCGTCAACCCGATAAAGGGCTCAGGCGCTAACCGATTTTAAAAAATCGGCTTTATTAAAAACAAAAAACTATGCTTGGTTATATGTTAAATTTTCAAGGTACAATGAACCGAAGTCCATGTGATAATTAATATCACAATTGAATTAATTTGTCAACAGAAAAATATTAACATTTAAAATATTGTAATGATTTTTGAAATCTGTTAAAATTATAACATTAACTTGAAAAGGAAACCGAATATGGATATTGCAAAACAAATTGAAACTGAATTTTCACTCAAAGCGTGGCAGATAAACAACACACTTGAGCTTATTGACGCAGGAAACACAATTCCGTTTATAGCCCGATACAGAAAAGAAGCCACTGGCTCGCTTGACGACCAGCTTTTGCGTGAACTTAACGACAGATTGACATATCTGCGTAATTTGGAAGAGCAAAAGGAAAAAATAATCAATTCAATCACCGAGCAAGGCCTTATGACCGACGAAATACTTAAAGCAATTGACGGCGCGTCAACAATGACCGAACTTGAAGACATTTACCGTCCGTACAGACCGAAAAGGAAAACACGCGCATCGGTTGCAAGAGAAAAGGGACTCGGTACGCTTGCAGAATTTATATATGCACAGGAAAAATCGACTGCCGCACCGGAAATACTTGCAAAGGAGTTTTTGAACGACGAGGTTGAAACCGTTGAAGATGCATTACAGGGCGCAAGAGATATTATAGCCGAAATGATTTCCGACGATGCAAGCGGAAGAAAAATACTGCGCCATTCAATTAAAACTAACGGCTTGATAACAGCAAAAGGCGCGAAAGACGACCTCGGTGTATACGAAATGTATAAAGAATACAGCGAGCCGATTTCAAAAGTTGCACGCCACAGAGTGCTTGCAATGAACAGAGGCGAAAAAGAGGGATATTTAAAGGTAGCCGTTGATTATGATAAAATAACCGGTCTCGGTATTCTTTACGATTTACACTGTAAAAACAATATTGCGGCAACAGACGAAGTCAGAACTGCCGCCGAGGACTCATACACAAGACTGATATTTCCATCGCTTGAAAGAGAAATCAGAAACGAACTTACAGAAAACGCCTGTGACGATTCAATCAAGGTTTTCAGCGAAAATACGCGACAGCTTTTGATGCAACCGCCTGTTAAGAACAGAACTACAATCGGGCTTGACCCGGGATACAGAACAGGTTGCAAAGTAGCCGTTGTTGACGGTACGGGCAAAGTGCTTGACACAGGTGTTATTTACCCTGCACCGCCACACAAAAAAATTGACGAAGCCAAAAGAATCATCAAGAACTTTGTTAAAAAATACGATGTCAAAATGTTTGCAATAGGAAACGGCACTGCATCACATGAAACAGAGGTTTTTGCCGCCGAGGTAATCAAAGAACTTAACTGCGGCATAACATATATGGTTGTAAGCGAGGCAGGCGCATCGGTTTACAGCGCGTCAAAACTTGCGGCTGAGGAATTTCCGCAATTTGATGTAAGCCTCAGGAGTGCAGTTTCAATTGCACGCAGGCTTCAGGATCCGCTTGCAGAGCTTGTAAAAATCGATCCAAAGGCAATCGGCGTCGGACAATATCAGCACGATATGCCGCAAAAAGAGCTTAATGCTGCACTTGACGGCGTTGTTGAGGACTGTGTAAACTCCGTAGGCGTAGATTTAAATACCGCGTCGCCGTCGCTTTTGAACAGAGTTGCCGGAATATCTGGCACACTTGCAAAAAACATCGTTGCATACCGTGAGGAGAACGGAATGTTTAAATCACGAAGCGAACTTAAAAAAGTTTCAAAATTAGGCCCCAAGGCATTTGAGCAGTGCGCAGGCTTTTTAAGAGTATGCGAAAGTGAAAATGTACTTGACAATACGGCAGTTCACCCCGAAAGTTATGAGGCAACGCAAAAGCTGTTAAAACTTTGCTCAATCAGCGACAATGATGTAAGAAACGGCAATATTATACCGCTAAAGCGTGAGGTTGAGACCGTCGGAACATCTGCTATTGCAAAACAGCTTGATATTGGCGAACCGACATTGATTGATATTATCAACGAACTTTCAAAGCCCGGCAGAGACCCAAGAGACGAATTACCGCAACCGCTTTTGCGCGAAGATGTTATGAGCATAGAGGACTTAAAGTCCGGAATGGAACTTAAAGGCACTGTGCGCAATGTAATTGATTTCGGCGCATTTGTTGACATCGGCGTTCACCAAGACGGCCTTGTCCATATAAGCCAAATAACAAACAAATATATCAAACATCCGTCCGATGTATTAAAGGTCGGTGACACCGTAACCGTTTGGGTAATTTCTGTCGACACGGCGAAAAACAGAATTTCGCTGACGATGAAAAAGCCAAAGGAACAAGAGTAATTACAATGACAAAACCGTTTTCATTTGTTGTGAAAACGGTTTTTCATATCAATCGTCAAATGCAGGATTTGTCATATAATAATTTTTTCTGTTAAGTTTGTCGGTAATAATTCTGAGACCCTCACCGAAACGCTGATAATGCACAATTTCACGCTCACGCAGGAATTTGATTGGCTCGATAATATCAGGATCGTCAACAAGACGAAGAATGTTATCATATGTTACGCGCGCCTTTTGCTCGGCAGCCAAATTTTCGTTTATATCGGCGATAGGGTCTCCCGTCACCTGAATGCTTGCCGCGCTCCATGGCGAGCCGCTTGCGGCTGTCGGGTAAACGCCTGTTGTGTGGTCAATGAAATACGGTGCAAAGCCCGAATTTTCAATTTGACTTTCGGTTAAATTTTTTGTGAGCTGATGAACGATAGTACCTATCATTTCAAGATGCCCGAGTTCTTCAACGCCTACATTAGTATGGTAATGGGTACTTTACTTTTTGGCTTATTTATGCTATATTTTAGTTATTAAATAATAAGGTAATAAGGGGAAAGAATTATGTATTTTGCTTGTTTTAACGAGAATTTCAATTTGCGTTTGGCTTGTGAAAATTATTTGACTGAAAAACCTAATAAAAAACAAACGCAGTCAAGTGATGATGTAATAAATGAAATTGATAACGAATATTATAAAATTACAAATAAACATATAAT
>CAVGLE010000104.1:0-5229 GCA_963630035.1 Mediterraneibacter torques | reverse complement strand
ATTTATAATAGATAATTACTAAAATATACGGAGGAATACCATTGAAAATATTTAAAAACAGGGGCGACATTTATATTCCCAAAAGCGATTATAAACGCTCGCGTGAAAAAAATATTCTTCTTATTCTCCTTGCAATAACAGTTATAATCACAATAGTATTTATAATTTTTATGAATAAAAATTATCCCACCGTTTCGTCATTTTTTGCCGACGGCGAAATTTCCACACCAGCGGCGGTAAATAATAATGACACTGCTCTGCCTCAAATTTCGGGAAAAACAAATTATCTTTTTGTCGAAACCGACGATGACGAAACAAATATTCACTACGCCGTTTTGATTCAGGCAGACAAGGATAATTTGGCATACAAGGTGGCAACTTTATCGCCGCAGATGACTGTCAACGGAAAATCACTTTTTAAAATTTTATCGACTGACGGCGGAGCGGGGCTTCAAAAAGACCTGAGCGAATATTTCGGCTTTGAAATTGACTATTATGCCTGCTTTAAGGATAATGATTTTACAAATTTTGCAGATAATATGGGCAAATTTGCTTATAAAAGCGACAAAGATATTCGCCACGACGGCGGCAGCGGAGACGATACTTATACAATCCGTTTGCGTAAGGGCGAATCGTATCTTGACGGCGAAGATTTTTCAAATCTTATGCGATATTATTCGGTTGACACAAAAAATTATTCCGCCGCAAACGAGCTTGTTTTGTACGGTTTGACGGAATTATTTAACGAAAATAATTATGAGGATTGCGAGTCTCTTTTCAGACTGTTCAACAAGTCCGCGTCAACAAATATATCCGTGCGAAATTTTGAAGACAACAAAAATTCCGTCGAAGTTTTTTGCTACAAAAATACGGATATAACGGTTTACGGCTGTGTTCCGATATATTCGGAAACCGCTTTGACACAGGAGTCGCTTAAAGATGTTAAGGGATATTTCAGCAAGTAACGAGGTTTTATATGATTACACAGGAAAACAAAGAAAAAATAATGCGTGCCGTTAAAGATATTTTGGAGGCTGTCGGCGAAAATCCGAACAGACCCGGCCTTGTTGAAACGCCGAAACGCGTTGCAAATATGTATGAGGAAATGTTTGCCGGACTTGATGAAGATCCGACACAGCATTTAAAACTTTTTGACGAAAGTTCAAACGATGAGGTTGTTATTGTCCGCGATATTCCGTTTTCGTCGATGTGCGAGCATCATTTGTTGCCGTTTGTCGGCAAGGCTCATATTGCATACATTCCCGGCAACAACAAAATAATCGGTCTTTCAAAATTTGCACGCATTGTTGACAATTTTGCAAAACGACCGCAGGTACAGGAAAGGCTTACAAGCGATGTTGCCGATTTTTTGTATGACAATCTTTCTCCGAAAGGCGTTGCCGTTATAATCGAGGCCGAGCACACATGTATGTCTATTCGCGGCGCAAAGGCGTTCGGCTCAAAAACTCAAACATCGGCATTGCGCGGCAACATGCGCAACGATGCAAAAACAAGGGCAGAGGTTTTGGCTTTGCTTAACAAATAAGGTAATTTTATGATTTGGAAATGCAGAGATAAAAATATAGTCTACGGCGAAAGGCCTGTCATAATGGGTATTGTCAATGTTACACCCGATTCATTTTCGGACGGCGGCAAATGGTACGGCACCGGCAATGCAATTAATCACGCTCTTGAATTGATTGAGCAAGGTGCTGATATACTCGATTTCGGCGGTCAGTCAACACGCCCCGGCTACACCGAGGTTTCACCCGAGGAGGAATGGGCACGCCTTGAGCCGGTAATCACCGCAATTCGCTCAAAAACCGATTTGCCGATTTCAATTGATACATATTTTCCGTTCGTTGCCGAAAACGCATTAAAATGCGGTGCAGACATTATTAACGATGTAAGCGGTATAATTTCTCACGAAATGGCAAAAATTGTCAAAAAATACGCCGCAGGCTGGATTTTAATGCATAACGGCGCAGGTTCGGTTGCCGAAGTGCGTGAATTTTTCAAAAACTCACTTTTTGAATGTGAAAAACTCGGTATTGAAACGGACACAATTTGCCTTGATATGGGCATTGGGTTCGGCAAAGATTACACTCAAAGCCTTGAACTTATTGCAAAGGTTGCCGAATATAAGGTTGACGGATTTCCTATGTTGCTCGGCACAAGCCGCAAGCGTGTTATTGCACAGGGAAGCGGTCAAACAGACCCTCAAAAACGCGTTTTTGGCAACATAGCGGCTGATACGGCAGCTGTTCTCGGCGGAGCCGATATTTTCCGTATACATGATGTCGAAAACGAAAAACAGGGCATTTATATGGCTTACGAGTTGAAAAAGGCAGGTGTTGTAATTGGATAAAATTTCAATAAAAGGGCTTAAACTTTTCGCTTATCATGGCGTAAACCCCGAGGAAAAGGAAAACGGTCAAAATTTTATTTTTGATGTTGATTATTATGTAAACATTACAAAGGCGTGCGCAAGCGACAATGTTGACGACACAGTGAGCTACGCAAAGGTTGTCAAAACGATACGCAGAGTTTTCACCGCCGAAAAGTATGATTTGATTGAAAGGGCGGCACAGGTTGTTTCGGACGCGATTCTTGACGAATATCCGGATATTTTCAAGGTTGAAATCACGCTCAAAAAGCCCGAGGCGCCGATTAAAGCCGATTTTGATTATGTCGGCGTGACTGTTACGAGAGAAAGGTAATTTTTGCTTACTATGAGATATATTTTAAGCGTCGGTACAAATTTGGGCGACAGAAAGGGAAATATCGAAAGAGCGGTTGACGCGCTCAACAATATTCCTTACACCGATGTGGTGTCCGTTTCGTCAATTTATGAAACGGAGCCGGTCGGCTACGCAAGGCAGGACGATTTTTACAACGCCGTTCTTGTTGTCACCTCGCAGTTTGAGCCACACGAAATGCTCGGCATCTGCCTCGGTATTGAGTCGGGCGTCGGCAGAGTTCGCGGCATTAAAAACGGGCCGAGAATACTTGATTTGGACATTATTTTTGCCGAAAATCAGGAGATTGAAACGGCAAATTTGCAAGTGCCGCATCCGCGTTGTTTTGAAAGGCGATTCGTATTGCAACCTCTGCTCGAGATTTTCCCAGACGGCAATGCGTTCGGTTTTGAATTTAAGTCGTATATCGACAAAATCGAGGGTCAGGCAATCAGGATTGCCGACAAAATCAACCCCGATTTGATTTCCGACGAAATTTAAAAATCATATAAAACGAAAATCCCCTTGGTTTGTCGCCAAAGGGATTTTTTGTTACATAAATGCAGTCACGCTGTCGACAATATCCGCCATTTTGTTGACGGTTTTTTTAATCGTCTTTTTAGCCGAACAGCTTTTTGTTCCGCCGACCATTGCAAGTGCAGAGCAAACAGCAAGCGTTGCGCCTATGCATTTCATAACATTTCGCTGAGTATTCATTTTCATAACGATTCCTCCCGCACTTTTTCAGTGCAATTATATTTTTTGAAAAATCGCTTTGTTTATTTGTTGAAATTTTTGTAAAATCGCTGTTTTTTCAATTTTAAAATGATTATGCCGCCGCTTTTTGTTGACTTTTGAGCCGATTATGATAGAATAAACTTAAAGTTAAGTGTAATAAAAAGGGGCAAAAATATGCTGTATTCAATCGGTGAAATTTCAAAAATGTTCAACCTCCCGGTGTCAACACTGCGCTATTATGACAAAGAGGGGCTTTTCCCCGATATTCAACGCCAATCGGGTATTCGCAAATTCAGCGACAGAGAGATAGATATTTTACGCCTGATTGAGTGTCTTAAAAAATCCGGACTTGAAATCAAGGATATTAAACAGTTTATGCAGTGGACTCATGAAGGCAGTGCGTCATATGAAAAACGCAAGGCACTTTTTGAAAATCAAAGGCAAAAGGTTGAGCAGGAAATCGAAAATTTGCAAAAAACTCTCGCAATGCTCGAATTCAAATGCTGGTATTATGAAACAGCCATTGCCGACGGCAACGAGGACGGTATTAATAAAATGCTCCCCGACAAATTACCGCCCGATATTCAAAAAATCTATGACATCAGCCACAAATAATAAAATCACTCTAAAAGAAAGAGCAATTGCAAAAAACAGATAATATTTGCAATCGACCAAAAGAAAATGTTAGCGATTAAGTGATTTATAAATGAGAAAAAAGCATATTTGAGGCATACATCATAAGAAATATGCGCATCGTTATTGCATAATTAAACAACAAAGGCTCAGGGATTTTTATCCTTGAGCCTTATGATTTATTTTGACAATGTTAATTTATTTACAGATCGCTTAAGCAATATAAGCGCAACTGTCATAACAACAAGCTCGCTTATCGGAAATGCCCACCATACGCCTGTCACTCCAATTACTTTTCCTAAAAAATAAGCCACGGGTAAAAGAATGATGACTTGTCTTGCCGCAGATATAATCATACTCGGTGTACCGATGCTCAAGCCCTGCAAAGCGTAGCATGCCATAATTGAAACACAGGCAAAAACAAAACTCAGACTTGTTATTCTCAGTGCCGGAACGCCTATTGCAGCCATTGTATTTGATGCATTGAATGCCTGCATAATTTGTTTTGGCAAAATCTGCAAAAGTACCAAACCTATTACTCCGATTAAGGCAGAATATATACCGCTTAATTTAGTTGCTTTTTTTATTCTGTCGATTTTTTTTGCCCCTAAATTAAATGCAACAATCGAAAGTAAAGCGCTGTTAAGCCCAAAGGCTGCCATCGACACAAATGTATATAATTTAAAATATGCGCCGAATGCTGCAACAGCTGTTGTTGAAAAGCCGAGCAGGATTTTGTTTATTCCAAAATACATTATGCTGCTGATAAACAATGTTATTCCGGCAGGAATACCTACTTTACAAATGTTTTTAACATAAATTTTTTCAAGTTTTGCATATTTGAAAGAAAATTGTATGTCTTTGTTGAATTTCAAATTAAAGATAATTCCGAGAATCATTGCGGCAATTTGACCCACAACCGTTGCGACGGCGGCACCTTTTGTGCCCATTTTCGGAAAACCCAAATATCCGAAAATAAGAATCGGATCAAGAATAATATTTATAACGGCTCCCAATATTTGGGTTATCATTGTGTAGGCGGTTCTGCCTGTTGATTGTAACAACTTTTCAAGCACAAGCTGAATTATTTGCCCAAACGAAAATATGCAAATAACCGAAA
>CAVGLE010000103.1:0-5245 GCA_963630035.1 Mediterraneibacter torques | reverse complement strand
CAAAAGTCCGGTTCGCAGAATCCATAAAATAAGGTCTCCGAAACCGGTCAAAGAAATATATTCTGATGAAGCATTAGAGATTATGAGAGATAATTGTGAAAACATCCGGGATTTGGCGATAATTGATTTATTGGCATCCACAGGAATGAGAGTTGGCGAACTGGTCAATCTCAATATTGCTGATGTTGATTTTGAGAGTAGAGAATGTGTTGTGCTTGGCAAAGGCAGTAAAGAAAGACCGGTCTATTTTGATGCACGAACCAAAATCCACCTTAAAAACTATATTTTAAGCAGAACTGATGATAACCCTGCTCTGTTTGTTTCGCTTTTGGCACCGTATAACCGACTTGAAATAAGCGGTGTTGAAATACGGATGCGAAAATTAGGAAAGAAACTTGAGATTCCGAAATTACATCCTCACAAATTTCGAAGAACCCTTGCAACCAGAGCGATTGATAAAGGTATGCCGATAGAACAAGTCCAGCGACTACTTGGGCATAGCAAAATAGACACCACAATGGAATATGCGATGGTATCTCAAAACAATGTGAAAATCTCGCATCGAAGATACATTGGTTAATTTCAAATCACGATTTATCGAACTGTTTGGAGATTCAGAACATAACACAAGGAATTGGCCCACGGCAAAATTATCATCGTTATGTTATGTGGGTTCAAGTAAACGAATATATCAAAGTGAGTTAACCGATAACGGTATTCCGTTTCTCCGCATATCTGATTTGAATGAAAGAATTGACGGAAAGGACAACGATCCACAACTCTTTATTTCTACAGAAAAATTCGATGAGTTAAGATCGAATAGGTTAATTCCTTTGGCCGGAGATGTTCTTGTGACGACAAGGGGAACGCTCGGAAGGTGTTATATTATCAAGGAATCGGATAGCTTTTACTTTCAAGATGGTATGATAAGTTGGCCGTCAAATATATGCGATAGCATTACAAGTCTGTATGTTTCGGAATTGTTTGCAACAGCAGGGGTTCAGAAACAAATTGCGAACTTTCAGGCTGGTTCAACTGTGGCATATCTTTCCATTGCAATGCTGAAAAAACTTGACATTATGCTTCCACCTTTAGCATTACAAAAACAATTTGCAGCCTTTGTTGAACAGGTCGACAAATTGAAATTTTGCTGTGCAACAAGAGCTTGATAAAGCGCAACTATGATTTGACAGTTTAATGCAAAAAAATTGGATGAATTAACCGTTTTACTATTAAATAATCAAGAATAGAGGGTGAGATGTTTGCAAGTTTCTTATATATTGCAATACCATAAGAGAAGCCTTCATCATAGAACTACTAAAAAATGTATTGATGGAAGAATATCGATGAGTACATATGGGTTTATTGACGAATAGTTAAAAAGATGACTGATCAACTTGCAGATATAAAGAAAATGGCCTTGAATAATACCGCATTGAAGAATAAATAACTTTAAGGTGATAATATGACCAACTTTGATTTTTTATTAAAGGACAAGCAATTTAATACTTTTTCCGGGGTTGCTATTGCTGCCGAAAATATTTTACATATTGATGTTGATTCCTGTGTTATCAACTGTCGGCGGGCGATGGAGTTTGCCGTGAAGTGGATGTATTCGGTGGATAAGGCGCTTTACATGCCGTATCAGGACACCTTGGTAAGTCTTATGAACGCAGCGGATTTTCGCGATATTGTCGGCAATGACATTTGGCGGAGAATGGATTTTATCCGCAAGGTTGGCAACAGTGCGGTGCACGGCGGCAGAAAAATTACCGAGGAACAGGCTGAACTTTGCCTTGAAAACCTCTACATATTTCTTGATTTTGTTGCCTATTGCTATGGGGCGGACTACCAAAGCGGCGCGTTTGATAAGTCCCTTCTTGAACTCACGCCCGAAGAGGCACTTTCGTTCGTTCCGGATAATAATATAGACCTTTCAAAACTGATTGAAGAGAACAGGGAACTGAAAGAAGAACTGACGGCACGCCGTGCCGAGCAGCAGCAGACTTATGTTAAAAAGCCGCTTGACCTTTCGGAATACAAAACGCGAAAAATTTATATTGATTTTATGCTGGCGGATGCCGGTTGGCACGAGGGCAAGGATTGGCTTAATGAAGTAGAGCTGCCCGGAATGCCCAACCGCAGCGAGGTGGGATTTGCCGACTATGTGCTTTACGGTGATGACGGGCGACCGCTTGCCGTAGTGGAGGCCAAGCGCACCTGTGTTGATGTTTCAAAAGGCAGACAGCAGGCGAAGCTCTATGCCGATTTACTTGAAAAGAAATATGGCCGCCGTCCGGTGATTTTCCTCACCAACGGATTTGAAACGCATATACAGGATAATTTGTACCCCGAACGAAAATGTTCCTGCATTTACTCAAAACGCGACCTTGAAAAGTTGTTTAATCTGCAAACGTTGCGGACAAATCTTAAAAACATAACCGTTAACAAAAACATTGCAGGGCGGTACTATCAGGAGGGTGCCATAAAAGCGGTCTGTAACAGTTTCGGCGAAAAGAACCGCCGCAAGGCACTGCTGGTTATGGCAACGGGCTCCGGCAAAACCCGAACGGTGATCGCCCTTTGCGATGTGCTTTTGCAGCACGGCTGGGTAAAAAACATTCTTTTCCTTGCCGACCGAAATTCCCTTGTAACACAGGCAAAGCGGTCTTTTGTTAATCTGTTGCCCGATTTATCGGTAACAAACCTTTGCGAAGAAAAAGGCAACTACACGGCGCACTGCGTATTTTCCACCTATCAAACTATGATGAACTGCATTGATTCGGTTAAGGATGAGGACGGAAAGCTGTTTACCTGCGGTCATTTTGATCTGGTGATCTGCGATGAGGCGCACCGTTCGATTTATAACAAATATCGCGATATCTTTAACTATTTTGACGCGCCGCTCGTAGGTCTAACAGCTACGCCGAAGGACGAGATAGACAAGAACACCTACGAGGTTTTTGAACTGGAAAACGGCGTTCCGACCTACGGTTATGAGTTGGCGCAGGCGGTAAAGGACGGCTATTTGGTTGATTTTATGTCGGTAGAAACCAAACTGAAATTTATTGAACAAGGCATTGTGTATGACGATCTTTCCGACGAGGACAAAGCCGCCTACGAAGATACTTTTGAAGACGAAAATGGGCAGTTGCCCGAACGCATCGGCTCATCTGCACTGAATGAATGGATTTTTAATGAGGACACCATTAAGGAAGTGCTGCATGTGCTGATGACCAACGGCCTTAAAATTGACTACGGTCAAAAGCTCGGCAAGACCATTATTTTTGCAAAAAACCATACACACGCCGAAAAAATTCTTGAAATTTTTAATAAGCAATATCCGCATCTGCCGGGGTTTGCAAAGGTAATCGATAATTATATGACTTATGCGCAAAGCGCTATTGACGAGTTCTCTGACCCGAAAAAACTGCCGCAGATAGCCATTTCCGTGGATATGCTTGACACCGGTATTGATGTACCGGAAGTGTTAAACCTTGTGTTTTTTAAAAAGGTAATGAGCAAGGCAAAATTTTGGCAGATGATCGGCAGAGGTACGCGCCTTTGCGAAAGTCTGATGGACGGAAAGAATAAGGATAAGTTTTATATTTTTGATTTTTGCGGCAACTTTGAATTTTTCCGTATGAGCGGCGGCAGACCCACGGCAAATATGATGGCATTACAGGGCGCAATATTCCACCTTAAAGCGCAAATCGCTTATAAATTGCAGGATTTGGCGTACCAAACGGATGAACTGATTGCTTTTCGGAAATCTCTGGTCAGCGATATGGCGGCAAAGGTGAGAGAGCTTAATCGGGAACATTTTGCGGTTCGTCAACATCTTAAATATGTTGAACTCTATTCGTCCGAAGAAAACTACAAGGCGCTTTCGTATGAGGATACCTTGCTGATTGAAAAGGAACTTGCACCGCTGATCATCCCCGACGAGGACGACGCTAAAGCGGTTCGGTTTGACGCACTGATGTACGGCATAGAATTGGCATACCTCGCAGGCAAAAAATACAGCAAAGCAAAAAGTGACCTTTATAAAAAGGTCAGCAGTGTAGCCGGTGTTGCCAACATACCGGAAATTATGGCACAGTCGGAATTGATAGATAAATTATTGCACACGGATTATCTTGACAATGCCGGAATAAACGAATTTGAGTATATCCGCAAAAATCTGCGCGATCTTATGAAATATATTCCGGTTAACAAACTTCGCTATGACACGAATTTTGACGATGAAATTTTGTCAATGGATTGGAAAGAATCCGAGCTTGAAAATGACGATTTAAAAAATTACAAAGCAAAAGCCGAGTTTTATATTCGTCAGCATATTGATGATGAAGTCATTGCCAAACTGAAAAATAATATTCCGATGACCGCAGATGATATAAAAAAACTTGAAAAAATTCTTTGGAACGACCTCGGCACAAAAGAGGATTATGAGACGGAGTGCGGTAAAAAGCCGCTCGGCGAATTTGTGCGCGAAATCGTCGGTCTTGATATGAATGCAGCAAAGGCGGCCTTTTCAAAGTATTTGAACGATGTCAATTTAGATTCAAGGCAGATTTATTTTGTCAATCAAATTGTTGAATATATCGTTCAAAACGGTATTATGAAAGACCTATCGGTTTTGCAGGAACCGCCGTTTACCGACCGCGGCAGCATTGTAGAAGTGTTCGCCGATTTGTCGGTATGGATGGGCATCCGCAAGGTGATTGAACAGGTAAACGCAAATGCCGTGGCGGCATAAAACAAGCAGAAATAAAGTTTTTCATACAATTAAACAGATAATGATATACCTCTGGAGTTGAGTTGTATGAGAGAATTATCGGATAAACGAGCCGAGGAACTCGGAAAATATTTAGTAGATACAGGCTCTACAGTGCGCCCACGGCAAATGTGTTCGTAATGTCCAAAATACGGCACACACATCAGTAACAAAACCGCATAAATAAGGAATTTCAGCACGGTTTGCGCCGTGCTGATTTTTTATTCTATCAAGAAGCGCAACGGAAAAATTTCGGCTAAAATATGACAGCTTCTAATTTTAGCCGAGATTTTCGTTGACTTTGCGGGTATAATAATCATGAAGAAAACTATACTCAGCCGAGGTGTATTATGGCCTATATTAACCGACATATAGAACAGCGTATCACCGAACTGTCAAAGACTTGGTCGGCAATTTTGCTTACCGGTCCGCGCCAGTCCGGTAAAACCACCATGCTAAAAAACCTTG
>CAVGLE010000102.1:3554-5639 GCA_963630035.1 Mediterraneibacter torques | reverse complement strand
GTTCATATGAGGCGGAATTACCGCTTTACTTAATTCTGGCATATTCTCAATTCCTTTCAAAAATAATACAATCTTCCCTATCGGATATTTTACAAAATTGACAATTAAATGTCAATAAAACACTTAATTATTTAATATGATGTATATATACAAATTTTTACAATTATACAAATAATAAGTGTGCCCATGAGGACACACTTATTATATTCAGCGGTTTTATGCTATTCTAAATTTATAATGCCTACTGATTTGAGGAACAAAACAAACAGCAACAACGGTGCTATATATTTAATCATCACTTTATAAAGGCGCTGTCTGCTCATTTTATAGCCGCCCTTTTCAACCTCTTCTATGATTGCATCGGGCTTAATAAACCATCCGACAAGAATACAGGTTGAAATTGAAACAAGAGGCATAAATACATTATTACTGATATAGTCAAGAACATCAAGAATTTGTGCCGTTGCTCCGTTCGGCAAAGTGAGTTCAAAATAAAGTTTATTATAACCGAGGCAAACAATAATACCGCCAACAAGAGCAATTGCACCCTCAATTAAAGTTGCTTTTCGTCTTGATATTTTGAATGCGTCCATAAAACTTGAAACAATTGCTTCCATTACGGAAATTGCACTTGTAAGAGCGGCAAAGAAAACCATTGCAAAGAACAGGCAGCCAACGAGATTACCGATTGCACCCATTTGCGCAAAAACCTTCGGAAGCGAAACAAACATAAGACTCGGTCCCGAGGCATCCATTCCTTCTTTACCCATAAACACATAAACCGCAGGAATAATCATAACGCCTGCAAGGAAAGCAACGCCTGTATCGAATATCTCAATTTGATTGATTGATTTGCCCAAATTTGCATCGTCACTGACATATGAGCCGTAAGCAATCATAATACCCATTGCAACACTTAAACTGAAAAAGAGCTGGCCCATTGCATCAACAAGGACATTGACAAATTTGCCAAATGTTAAGCCCTTAAAATCGGGAACAACAAGAATTTTCAATCCCTCAAGTCCTGTTCTGACAGTTCCGTCATCTGCGGTGTCTTTCAGCGTCAAAGAAAAGATTGCAATTGCTACAACAAGGATGATCAAAACCGGCATAATAATTTTTGATGATTTTTCGATACCCTTGTTGACACCCAAAAGTATTGTTACTGAAACAAGAACAAAGAAAATGAGAAACATTATAATCGGGCTTACATCACTCGTTATATAAGATGTGAAGTAGCTGTCAGTCGCAGCGACAGTTCCCTGACCTGTCAGGTAGACAAGAAAATATTTAATAACCCAACCGCCTATGGCACAATAATACGGTAAAATAAGCATCGGTACAAGACAACTCAAAACGCCGGCATAGCCAAAACCTTTATGAAGTTTTGAATATGCGGTAAGCGGACCTTGCTTTGTTTTTCTTCCTATTGCTACATCGGTTGTGAGAAGCGTAAAGCCAAATGTTAGGGCGAGAATCAAATAAATAACAATAAACAATCCTCCGCCGTCCTTTGCGGCTAAATACGGAAATCTCCAAATGTTTCCCAAACCGACTGCACTGCCGGCGGCGGCAAGTACAAATCCTATTGAACCGCCGAATGAATTCCTTTTTTTCTCCATGAAATCCCTCTCTAAAATAAAAAATACATGCATATTATACACTATTTGCTCTGCTTTGTCTACAAAAAAATAAACACCTGTAAAAACAGGCATTTATACAATTTCATAATTAAGTTAAATTAAGGCTGTCATTCATACTGCCCGTTCTGTATCCGCCGAGATCAAGCGTAACATACCGAAAGCCGAACTCCTTTAGTTTTGAATTAATGATATCCTTGTAATGTATTACCGTTTCCGTTTCATTTGGTAAAACTTCAATCCGTGCCACATCGTTATGTATCCTAACCCGAACCTGTGTAAATCCCAAATCAAGCAAAAGTTGTTCGCTGCTGTCAATCATATCGAGTTTTTGAACGGTTATCTGCTCTCCGTAAACAAACCGTGACGATAAGCAGGCAAAAGACTGCTTATTCCATGTTTTCAGTCCGAGTTGTTTTGACAGGGTTCTTATTTCATTTTTACT
>CAVGLE010000102.1:0-3490 GCA_963630035.1 Mediterraneibacter torques | reverse complement strand
ACCTGTTCGGAGGATTGTTGCTGAAACCGTCGATTGAAAGCTCCTCGCTTTCAAATACAATTTGCCTTATATTTTCCGTTTTACAAAACGCAATTGATTCATCAAGTTCACGCCTCGGAAAAGAATGCGATTTTGCGGTCAAAGCCAAAACATTCTCGCGTGAAAGCGTATCCACTGCCGTTTTAAGCAAAAATGTTGAATCGACACCGCTTGAATATGCAACGGCAACTTTTTTAAGTGATAACAAATATTTTCTTAATTCGTCGTATTTATTTTGCAAGCTTGGCTCAATATTCATTTTTAACACCCGTTAAATCCTTAATAACCTCACCTGCGATAATCAAGCCGACAACAGACGGAACAAACGCGGTACTGCCGGGCACCTGTCTGCGAGCTGTACATTTACGCTTTGTGTCGGGAGGACAGATACAATGATGCTTGCAACTGTTTTGGTCGTCATCGATCGGGGTCATTGCAGGTTCTTCTGAATAAACACATTTAAGGTGCTTAATACCTCTTTTTTTGCATTCTCTGCGCATTGTTTTTGCAAGAGGGCAAACAGATGTTTTTGAAATATCCGCAACCTTAAAAGCCGTAGGGTCAAGTTTATTGCCGGCACCCATTGACGATATAATCGGTACACCCGCATTTTGAGCATTTTCCGCAAGGGCAAGTTTTCCTGTGACGGTATCAATCGCGTCAACGATATAATCGTATTGAGTAAAATCAAAATCGTCCGCCGTTTCGGGAGTATAAAAAACATTGTGCTTTGCGATTTTAACATTAGGATTTATGTCAAGAAGACGCTCCTCTGCGGCATCTGTTTTTTGTACTCCGACAGTTTTGCGAGTTGCAAATATTTGGCGGTTGATATTGGTAAGACAAATTTTATCGTCGTCAACAAGATCAATTGCGCCGATACCAGACCTTACGAGTGCCTCGGCAGTAAATCCGCCGACACCGCCGATTCCGAATACCGCAACGCGCGAGTTTGTAAGTTTTTGCATAGCGTCTGAACCTAACAATAATTCGGTTCGTGAAAATTGATTAAGCATAGTCATTACCTACCTTTTTTATAGGTACAATTAATATATCACTGTTGAACAATCAAGTCAACACAAAAATGAGCAAAAACCGCACGGCACTGCGGCGAAAGATAAACGAATTACTTTCTTTGCGGCATCCGATGCGGTTTTTATAATTTAAATCTTATTCGGTTTTGTCGGAATTTTCCGAATCGTCGGAAGTTTCTTCCGAGTCACATACAACTGTATCAACGGCTGTTTCGTCGGTTTGAGTTTCGCTGATTGTTGCTTGCTTAGCTTTTTCCGCCTCAATCTCCTGCGGCAATTTGCCGTATTTCATCAGTGATTCAAATTCATCACCGCTGATTTTTTCCTTTTCAATAAGGGTATTGGCGAGAAGCTCAAGCTTATCATAATGCTCTTTAATAATGATTTCGGTTTTTGTATATGCATCGCGCATAAGTTTTTCAACTTCGGAGTCAATTCGAGCCGAGGTTTGCTCGCTGTAGTTATTGACATGACCGTAATCTTTTCCGAGAAAAACCTCACCGTTTCCGTCATCATAAACTACGGGACCGACCTCATCGGTCATACCGTATTTTGTAACCATATCGCGGCAAATTTCTGTTGCACGCTGTAAATCGTTTGATGCACCGGTTGAAATATCGCCGAGTGCTACTGCTTCGGCAACTCTGCCGCCGAACAAGGAAACAAGATTGATAAGCATTTCCTGCTTTGAATTGTAATTTTCTTCCTGCGGAGTGTACCAAGTATAACCGCCTGCGCCGAGGCCGCGCGGAACGATAGAAATTTCCTTTACAGGGTCGTGACCCTCTGTGAAATACGATGCAATCGCATGTCCCGCCTCGTGGAAAGCAGTGAGTTTTTTAGCCTTTTCGCTGAATTTGTGCGATTTTTTCTCTGTGCCAAGCTCAACACGGGATTCGGCGTCAATAATTTCTGAATTTGAAACAGCCTTTTTGCCTCGTCTTACGGCAAGTAGCGCCGCTTCATTCATAAGATTTTCAAGGTCTGCACCGGTGAAACCGATTGTGTCCATTGCAACCTCATGCAAATCAACATCGGGAGCGAGCGGTTTATTCTTTGAATGTACCTTAAGAATATCTTCTCTACCTTTTGCATCGGGGCGATTAACGGTAATCTGCCTGTCAAATCTGCCCGGTCTTAAAAGAGCCGGGTCGAGTACATCGGGTCTGTTTGTTGCGGCAATTACGATAACACCCGTATTGTTACCAAAGCCATCCATCTCAACAAGAAGTTGGTTTAATGTTTGCTCTCGTTCGTCATTTCCACCGCCCATTCCGGTGCCTCTGTGTCTACCGACAGCATCAATCTCATCGATAAACACGATAGCCGGTGCTTTTTTCTTTGCTTGCTCGAAAAGGTCACGAACTCTTGACGCACCGACGCCGACATACATTTCAACAAAATCGGAACCAGAAATTGAAAGAAAAGGCGCATTTGCTTCGCCTGCAACGGCTCTCGCAAGCAAAGTTTTACCTGTACCGGGAGGGCCTACAAGAAGAACACCTTTCGGTATTCTTGCGCCGAGTTGCGTATATTTATCGGGCTGTTTTAAATAATCGACAAGTTCGGTCATTTCTTCCTTTTCCTCGTCGCAGCCTGCAACATCGGCAAATGTTGTTTTATTGTCGCCTTCACCGACTTCTTTTGCCTTGATTTTGCCGAATCCGAGTGTTCTGTTTGTTTCATTGCCTATCGTATTGCCCATTTTTCGCATCATCCAAAACGACAGTGCTGTTATGATGACAACAAGAACTATTGTAGGCAAAAGGCTTAAAAAGATCGAATTGTTTGAACCTTTTAAATAGTTATAAACGATAGGATTATCCTTATGTGTTTTATTATAATTGTTCACATAATCGCCAATATCGTCAAGGAAATACGAAACATTCGGAACGGAATAAGTTTTTACCGATGCGCTTTTATCGTCACTGAAAAGCTTATAATTCAATTCGCCGCTGTTAAGATTAAGTTCAAACTCGCTTACCTTGTTGTCTCTGAAAAGCGCAACAATTTCGGAATAATTTTTATCAACCGATCTGCTTTGTGAAGAAAACAGGAAAATCGAGCCAATCAAAAGTAGCGGAATCAAAATATAAAATATAACTGATTTCCAATTTTTAGAAAGGTTATTTCTCATTAAAAATTTCCTCCGGTTTAGTATCGAATGCAACCTTTATCAATAGGACATTCTCCGATGCATCGGACACGACGGCTCTTTCGTCAATACAATAACCTAAAACGCCGAGCACACCCCTCGAATCAAAAATCACTGGTATTGTATTTCGCTTTTCGGCAGGAATTTTGAGCTCGTTAAAAAGTTTTTTCAGACTTTTTGTACAATTTCTGCCTGACGGACGAACGGTGTCGCCCTCTTTTCTTTGTCTGATACCGATTTCACCGTCTATTTTATCATAATC
>CAVGLE010000101.1:0-5727 GCA_963630035.1 Mediterraneibacter torques | reverse complement strand
GGTATTGAGTTTTGACTCACTGCCCTCCTGCCTGTCGCGATAGTCGATAACGACATTGCCGACGGACATATTTTTATCAACGGCGTGAATTGTCATTTCCGTTTCAATCTCAAAGCCGGTTGAAAGCACCGGGAATGTTTTAACGAACTGATATGAAAACGCGCGGAAACCCGTCATAATATCCTTGATTTTGCTTTTAAACAGGAAATTGATGCTTTTTCTGACAATATCGTTACCGAAATTGTGAAACGGGCGCTTATTCTCATGAAAATATGTTGATGAAAGTCTGTCGCCTACAACCATATCGCAATTCTTATTAAGTACCATATCTGCCATTTGCGGCGCAAATTCGGCAGGATATGTATCGTCGCCGTCGGTCATAATGTAGCATTCTGCATCAATCTCACGGAACATACGGCGGATGACATTACCCTTGCCCTGCTTATACTCGTTGCGAACGATCGCACCTGCCTCGGCAGCGATTTTTGCAGTATCATCGGTTGAATTGTTGTTGTAAACATAAATGACAGCCTCGGGCAAAGCCCTTTTGAAGTCCTCAACAACTTTTTTGATTGTCTGCGCCTCGTTGTAGCAAGGCACAAGCACAGCGATTTTATCCATAAATACCCCTCTTCTCGGCAAAATCAATATTTTTTGTCTTTAAGCCGTTCTTTCAAAATACGGTAGTGATTGTCCGCCTGAGTAACTTTGGTGACAGCCTTGTTTATATCGTAAATCGAATCGTATTGATACCACGGTGCCTCGTTTGATATAACATCGAGCAAATCGGGGCAAATATCGCGGCTTATAACATATTTTACGATTTTGAAATTATCGCGGATGCTTTTTGTAAGATACGAATTGTAAAACATTGTAAAATCGGTCAGCAAAAGGAACACTCCCTGCTGAAATTTTATCAAATCGTTTGTCGGAATATCAATAAACTTGGCAGTAGGCGATGTACTTTTTGCTCGCTCGTTTGCCGTCTCCAAGAACTCCTTTGATTTAAACGGTTTGATTGAACCGAGTGCCTGTTTCATAATTTTTTCGGGAGAGTTGATAACGGTCACTTTGTAATCGTGGAGCCAACATTCGGCGGTAACTATGTCATCGGTATAGTTTTCGTCATCGTCAATTTCGACAGAATATATAACTATATCATCATCAAAAACAGACCTGCCTTTGAGCGCAAACGAAAGCGCAACAAACAACGATTTTGTAAAATCAATAAACGGCGATTCATCAAGATAATGCTGTGAAAACGAGCAAATTTCAAACATTCTGTACTTTGACGCCTTGCCGAAAATATATCGGTAAAAATCGAGATATCCGCCCTTTTCACGGTAATAATTAAGCAAAAAATCATAATCGATATTAACTATCGACTCACCCGATCGAAAAATGTTTTCGCTGTTTCTGAGCAGTGTCGGAATAAGGCGGCGTTCGGGTGAATTAATTCGCTCGCCGCGGTAAAAAATTTTTCGTTTTGAGTTATAAAACGGATCCTTGAGCATTGAATCAAACTCTTCGAGCGTATTAATTTTGTTTTCACTTACGCTGAAATTGAAATCAAGCTCGTGCTCGAGTGCCTTGCCGATTGAGTCGAGTGAAGGCAATTTAGTTTCCAAAATATCACCTCAATATATTCATTATACACTACAAAAACAAAAAAGTCTATAAACAATAATTTATAGACTTTTGCTATTTATTTTTCTTTTTGAAAATGACAAATTTACTGAAAAAGTAGTTTAAAATAACGACAATCACAGCCAAAATAACCTTTGCAATCAGACTGCCTGTCAAATCAAATCCGAAAACGGTGATTGAAATATTTTTGAAATTGAGCAATTCGACAAAAACAATCAACCCGACCTCCTCAACGCCGAGGCTGAAAAGTCTTGCCGCGGCAAAGCCCAAAACCTCCTTGACAACAACATTTGCCGCCCAGCTTTTGGACTCGAAAACCCACAGCTTGTTTGTAACATAAGCAAACGCAACGGCAAAAAACCACGCGATTATATTTGTTGCAAGATAAAGCGACGAGCCTAAAATCAAATTAAAAATATAAAATGCACCGAAATTGACAATTGTAGAAAGCACGCCAAAAAGGACATATGTTATTATTTCCTTATATTTGGCAAGCAGTTTTTTAATCATCTTTTTTATCCTTTTTAAGATGTTTTTTTAAGATATAAATAGGTCTGTTTTTAACCTGAATATATATTTTTGAAAGATATTCGCCAATCATACCGAGGCAGAAAAGCTGAACTCCGCCGAGGAACAAAATCAAAATAACGATAGTCGCATAGCCCGGGGTGGATATGCCGAAAGCCAGCTTTTCGATAAGCACGATAATAATATAAATTACTGAAATTATCGACGCAACGCTGCCGACATAGGTGGAGATTTTAAGCGGAAATGCGGAAAATGACAAAATGCCGTCAAACGCATATTTCATCAGCTTTTTAATCCCCCATTTTGTTTCGCCGCTCTCACGCTCGGCAACAGTATAAGGAATGTATTCCGTATTAAATCCTACATAACCGAAAATGCCCTTTGAAAAACGGTGATACTCGCCGATTTGCTTAATCGCATCGACCATTTTTCTGTTCATCAGGCGAAAATCGGACGCGCCGTTTACAAACTCGGTATCGGACAATTTGTTGATTGTTTTATAAAAAAGCGACTTGCAGGCGGTCATCATTTTGCCCTCGTTTCTGACCTCCTGATAGGCGGTTACGCAGTCAACGGCAGGGTTTAGTTTGATGACATCGAGCATTTGCAAAACGACCTCGGGGCGCTGTTGCAAATCGGCGTCGATAAGGCAAACCCAATCGCCATTTGCGTTGTTGATTCCCGCATAAAGTGCAGCTTCTTTGCCGAAATTTCGGCTGAATGAGAGCACCTGAATATCGCTTTGCGGATTTGAAGCATAGATTGATTCCAACTTTGAATATGTTGAATCGGTGCTGCCGTCATCGACGAACACAAACTCATAATCATCAACATTATTTGCAAAGACTCTGTTTGTTTCGCTGAAAAACTTTTCGACATTCCCCTCTTCGTTATAGCAAGGGACAACCAAGGAAAGCTTCATTTTGCATCTCCTAACTCGGATAAATCATTCATTAAATTGTATCATAACAAAAAAACAAAGTCAACCGAACAAACTGTTAACAGTTTCACCGCCGCTTAACAAAATTATACAAAACACAAAAGAAAACGGCACAGACAAACGCTCTGTGCCGAAAACGCATGCCGCGCGGAACAACTGCGATTGTCGGCATTCGTCCTGCGCGGTGCAAAAAGATTTTTAATTAATAATTTTCTGCGTGTACCTCAAAATATGACTGCGGATGTGCGCAAACGGGGCAAACCTCGGGTGCGCTTGTGCCTACAACGATATGACCGCAGTTGCGGCACTCCCAAACCTTAACCTCGCTTTTAGCAAAGACCTCTTGCGCCTCAACATTGTGAAGCAATGCACGGTAGCGTTCCTCGTGCTTTTTCTCGATTTCGCCGACCATACGGAATTTTGCGGCAAGCTCCGGGAAGCCTTCTTCCTCGGCGGTTTTGGCAAAGCCCTCGTACATATCGGTCCACTCGTAATTTTCGCCGTCTGCGGCAGCGGCAAGGTTTTCGGCGGTATTTCCGATGCCCGAAAGCTCCTTGAACCACATTTTTGCATGCTCTTTTTCGTTATCTGCGGTTTTAAGGAAAAGAGCCGAAATCTGCTCAAATCCTTCTTTTTTAGCTTTAGATGCGAAATATGTATATTTGTTTCTTGCCTGCGACTCGCCCGAAAAAGCCTCCATAAGATTCTTTTCGGTTTGAGTGCCCGAATATTTGTTAGCCATAAAAATATCCCCTTTTCAAATAAATTTAATACAAACACAAGGCATAAATACCTCTGCGTTCAGTATAGCACAGCAAATAAAATATTTCAAGATATGAAAATCATCCGCATAATACACGGTTATTTAGTACCGTTCTCGTCCTCATCAAGGCTTTCAAGCGCAACCCTGACTGCTTCAATAACAAAAGCGGTAAATGTGCAGGTTGTACCCGAAATTGCATTTTCGACTTCCTCTATCAAATCGTTTGGAAATCGAATGCTTTTGCTTGTTGTAGGCGGAATCGACGGTATTTCAAACTTTTTCATAACAATCACCAATACAATTGTACATATTACAGTATTGATTATCTGCATTACATTTGTCTTGCATTCGTAATTACGGTATGTTATAATTGTATTATCATCAGGAAAGGAGAATATTATAATGGTATGTCCAAAATGCGGCAGCACAAATTTGACAAAACAATAAACAACAATCTTGCTAATTTAATTAGTATGTATTTAATTGTTTAATTGTGCCGACACGCATATATCTATATTAAAAATTTAAGGAGAAATTAGTGTGAAAGAAAAGGAAAGCAAGCCATAAAAAAGGGTACAAAAATAAAACCCTAAAGAAAAATTGAATTTTAGGGCAATGAAAAAAGTAAAAACAGTAAATTAAGTGACGGACATACCTTGGAGTTTAAGAAAAGCAACAGCCTGATTGATTTGTTTTTGAAGTTGCTTTTGTTTAAGCTCAACAGGCATACCGATTTTGCAAAGGTCGGTAGGATTCCAGATTTCGCCGGTAGAAAGCATTTGGAATATTGCAGTTAAAATCATTCTTGCAATAGCAATGACAGCTCGTTTTTTACCACGGCGTTTAGCGATTCTATCGTACTTGATACGATAATAAGGAGAATCTTTAGATTTAATGGCGGCGTGAGCAATCTCAACCAATGCAGGCTTGAGGTAAACACCGGCTCTTGTAATTCTTACAGATTTCTTTTTACCGGCAGATTCGTTGTTACCGGGAGTAAGACCTGCCCAACAGCAAAGGCGTTTAGAAGAACCAAACTGTGACATATCATCACCGATTTCGGAAATGACAGTTATTGCCGAATTTCTATTGATACCCGGAATAGTACAAAGCAGTGCAATTAGACTTTCGTGTTTTTCAACCATAGAGTTAATGACTAAATCAACTTGTGCAATTTCATTTTCGAGATAAGCAAGATGATTGCGAACAAATTGCATACGGGTCTTTTGTTCAGGCTCAATACAAAAACCCTGTATCGATTCGATAACAGTATCGGATTTCTTTTTCAATGACCTTTTGAGAAGAGATTTACAATATTCTTCATCAAAGTTATCAGACGAAATCAGATAATTGGTAATTGAACTTGCAGATACACCAAACATATCCGAAACAACCGCATCAAGAGCAACATTGCAAACAGTAAAAGCATTTTGGAAACGATTCTTTTCACTGCTCTTCATTGATGTTAGTTTGTAACGATAACGAGTGTATTCACGCAAAATACGAAACTCTTTCTTTGGGATGAAACTGCCGGGTACAAGACCTAATCTGAAAAGGTCACCAATCCATTTGGAATCTTTAGTGTCATCCTTGTTACCTTTAACCGCTTTTACCCATTTAGGATTTGCTATCGTGGTGCGAATGCCGTGCTTCTCAAGAATGTTAAAAACAGGAACCCGGTATTTTCCTGTGGATTCCATGCAGACATCAAGACATTTGTTTTCAATTAACCAATCAGCAAATCGGTTTAAATCTGAATTGAATGTTGAAAAGCGTTTCTTTTGATAGTGCGGTTGTACACTTTTTGTTGTTGAGATAATTGTACCAATTAAGAATCTTTTGTGTACAT
>CAVGLE010000100.1:0-5761 GCA_963630035.1 Mediterraneibacter torques | reverse complement strand
TCATTATGATAATCATGTTGCTTATTGCGAATAATCTTCGACGGAATAAAGCAGAAAAGTAAAATTACTGCCGCGCCGAGAAAAAGTTCCATCGGATAAACAATATTGTTTTCAGAAACGCCTTTATTGGCAGAGTTTATAATAATCTGTGCTGCAATCGGACCGATAATCATAGGAATAAGAACATACATAACCATTCTGCATCCTTGGAACAAGCCCTCCTTACCCTGCGGTATGTAATCGCGATACGATGCAGTAAAAAGGCCTGCCATAACAAGGCTGACACCGATAACAAGAATGCCGCCTACAATTAAAATCGCAATTTCCGCTTTTTCGTTTTTGTCGACAAAAAATTTTGCACTCCAAATTATGATACATCCGATTATTCCGGAAATGATTGTCGGATAATAAAAATGTTTTTTGCCGTATTTATCCATAGCCGTTGAAACTATGACCGACGCAACTGCGGCAACAACCATAATTATACCGATTGGGATTATGTAATTTTTGATTTTAAGCGTACCCTCGACAATATTGAACAGGTAATTAACATAAACCTGATATGCAATTGCAGAAACCATATTACCCGAAAGGCAGATATAAAGCATTTTATTTTGCTTAACCGTAGACGGTCTAAGCGAATAAATAAAGTCCGAAAAGAACGATGTATCGGCTTTAGGGATAATGCCGTCTTTATCACGCATAATAAACAGTCCGAGTGCACCGCCGACAGTCGGTATAATACCCATTACCAAAAAGAACTTTTGCCAATCGGAAACGGTTGCATCGTTATTTGTCAGAGAATCAAATCCTCCGAAAACAACAGCAAGCGCAACAAGCGGCATAATTGCAAGGATGGTGTCAACCTTGGCTCTGTTTGCCGTGTTGGTGACATCGGTAATCCAAGTATTAAAAGCAGCGTCATTACTGATTGAGCCGATAACGGACATAATGCAGTCCATCACAACAACAAGAATAACAACAGGCAAAACCTTTTCTTTAGTAGGTTGCATGGGAACAAGCGAAAACGCGGCAATCGTAAATCCCCAAATCACATAGCCCCAACAAATGAATGCTTTTCGCTTGCCTCGTCTGTCGCACAGCGCGCCGCCGATAAGCGTTGAAAGCGTCGCAAACACGGCAGACCATGCAACAAGCAAGGTTGTCGCATAAGGCGCTTTGGTGATTTCGTTTTGCATAAAGCGAGAGAAATACATATTCTCGACAACCCACGCAATTTGACCGATAATTCCGAAAAGGAAAACCGAAACCCAGACGCGTGACGAAAGTTTGCCGAGATTTTTTGTATCGTTGCTCATAAAAACACCTCTATTTTTCTTTATAATACAAGTGGCAATGGCAAAATCCCTCATAATCGGGATCGGCGATTTGTTCGCGAAATTCCTTGCAGATGCACAAATTATCCTCACTCTCGACAAGTCGGCAAGGGCAATATCCGCCCTTTGCAATCATCGAGGCATAGATTTTGTCTGCAATTTTTTTATTTGGATTTCTGTAAATTTTCATAAATATCACCGATAAATTAATTTATATAATTATTATAACAAAAAAGCAGTTGAATAATCAACTGCTTTTGTCACATTTTTATAAATATCTCGCAAAGAGTATAGCTGTAGACATTGCCAAAACTATTATTGTAGCGGGAACGGCTTTAACGCAATATTTACCCCAGCCGATTTTGTAACCGTGCTTCGCGGCAACCGATGTGCCGACAACATTTGCGGAGGCACCTATGGGAGTTGCGGAGCCGCCGATATCCGTACCGATTGACAAAGCCCACGCAAGCGTTTGAATCGGAACACCAGATGTAGCGGCAAGTCCGCTGATAACGGGAACCATTGTTGCCGCAAACGGAATGTTATCAACAAATGCGCTTGCAACAGCCGATACCCAAATAATTATTGCAACCATAATATATGCGTTGCCGCCGCTAATATGCTCGATAAACGAAGCAATAAGTTTTAACACGCCTGTTTGCTCAAGACCGCCTACTACAACAAAAAGTCCGATAAAGAACAAGAGTGTTTTACAGTCGACCTTTTTAAGCATTTCACCGATATGTTTTGGTGCGGTAACAAGAGTGAGAAGTGCAATAAAAACACCTATTGTCGCAACGGTAAGCCCTGTTTGTGCATGTGTTACAAGAAGGACAACCGCACAAGCAAAAATAACACAGCTTACAATAAAGCCTTTAACATCAAGTATCGCTGTTTTCGGCTCCGGCAAATCGTTTGGATTAACGGCATTGCTTTCAGGTTTCAAGTCCTTTTTGAAAACAAGAAGAAAATAGAAAACAATAACAACAAGTGAAATACCTGCGATAAGTCCTGTGTTTGTAAGAAAATCACCGAATGTCAAGCCAAGCGATGTACCGATAATAATGTTAGGCGGATCGCCGCACATTGTTGCCGAGCCGCCGAGATTTGCACAGAAAATTTCCGACAAAATCATTGGCACGGGGTTAAATTTAAGCAATTGTGCAAGCTCGATTGTAACAGCGGCAAGGAAAAGAATAACCGTAATGCTGTCTATAAACATTGAGAGCACCGCACTCATTATCATAAATACTATAAAAATCGGAACAACCTTGTATTTAACAAGTTTTGCAAGGCGCATACACAGCCAGCGGAAAAATCCCACTCTTGCCATGCCTTCAACCATAACCATCATACCTGCGATAAATATAATCGTAGCCCAGTTGATGCCGGATGACTCCTCCGACGCCTGTCCGTTCTCATACCAAAAGTTAGTTGTAAAAATATTTTTTATATTGAGTGTATCTGATATTGCACTGCCTGCAGCAGAAAAATCGTGGTTACAAATGCCGAGACCGATTACAAAAACACCGAGAATAGTTACAAGAGCCGCAACCAATGTTACGATATGTCTCTCGACCTTTTCGGAAATAATCAATCCGAACATAATCACAAATATCGCTACGGCAATGATTTGAGCAACTGCCATAATATTTTGCCTCCGTCTAAAAACTAAATGATAGAATAGCACAATATTATGTATTTTTCAAGGAATATCCTTGAATATTGACACAAATTGTACAACTTAAGAATAATGTAATTCTGACAAAAAGCGAATACCGCACAATATAAAATCGTGCGGTATTCTAAGAGAGAAAAAAGAGAAAAACAAATTAATAAATGCCTTGTTCCATCATAGCTTCTGCAACTTTTTCAAAGCCGGCAATATTTGCACCGTCAACAAGGTCATAACCCAATCCGTATTTTTCTGCAGCTTTAACCGAATTTGCGTGAATTGCAATCATTGCATTATGTAATTTTGCGTCAACCTCCTCAGCTGTCCACGAAAGGCGCTGAGAGTTTTGGCTCATTTCAAGTCCTGAAACACATACGCCGCCGGCATTTACCGCCTTGGAAGGTGCTACAATTACACCGTCTTGCTTAATGAGATAATTAAGCGCATCTTCGCAGGTCGGCATATTTGCAACCTCAATATAATACTTTGTTCCGTTTGCAATAATTTTCTTTGCTTCCTCGAGCGTAACCTCGTTTTGTGTTGCGCAAGGAAGAGCAACATCAACCTTAACCTCCCAAGGTTTTTTGCCCGGGAAGAACGGAACTCCAAACTTATCGGCATAGTCTTGACATCTGTCTCTGCCTGAAGCTCTCATTTCAAGAAGATAGTTTATTTTTTCATCGGTAATAATGCCGTCCTTATCGTAAACATATCCGTCGGGACCTGAAATAGTTACAGCCTTGCCGCCGAGCTGTGCAATTTTTTTGCACGCACCCCAAGCAACATTACCGAATCCGGAAACGGCAAAAGTCTTGCCCTCTATGGAATCGTTTTCGTGTTTAAACACCTCGCAAGTGTAATAAATCGCGCCGTAGCCGGTAGCCTCGGGACGAATAAGAGAGCCGCCGTAGGCAAGTCCTTTACCGGTAATTACACCGTTTTCAAACGCATCGGAAATACGCTTATACTGTCCGAACAAGAAGCCGATTTCTCTTGAACCGACACCGATATCACCGGCGGGAACATCAACATTCGGACCGATATGACGATAAAGCTCTGTCATAAAAGCTTGGCAAAATCTCATAACCTCGCCCTTGCTCTTTCCTCTCGGGTCAAAGTCAGAACCGCCCTTGGCACCGCCCATCGGTAATCCTGTAAGCGAATTTTTAAATGTTTGCTCGAATCCAAGGAAATACATAATTGATGAATTTACGCTCGGATGAAATCTGAGACCGCCTTTGTAAGGACCGATACTTGAATTAAACTGAACACGATATCCTCTGTTAATCTGCGTTTTTCCGGCATCATCTACCCAAGCGACGCGAAATGTTATCAATCTGTCAGGCTCAGCCATACGAGTCAACAAATCATCCTCAACATATTCAGGATGCTCTTCAATTACTTTTTCAAGCGACCGAAAAACTTCTTTAACACACTGAATATATTCAGGCTTGGCATTATCACGGCGTTCTACTGTTTTAATTACTTGTTCAATGTATTCATTCATTTTACTTAACCCCTTTATAATATCGTATGGTGAGCCACCGCTCACCTTTAACATAACACTTTGTTGTGCATTTGTCAACATATTTTTTCTGTCTTTTTGATATTTTTATACAACTTTACTCATTGAAGCAAAAAGATAAAGACGCATAAGGGGCGTCTTTATTTCGTAATATTATTATTTTAAGCGTTTTTTCAAACTTTCGACAGAAAGACAATCGGCAGTTTTCAGAAGTTTTTTGTATCTGTCCATATTGTACTGCGAATGCTCCGTTTCCTTTGACCAAAGATGAATCGTCCAACTGTCTTCGCCGAAATATGTATTTATCAAAACACCGACAACAGCCATTTTTACCTTTGAGAGCACATCGTTATCGTAAACAGCCTGCAAAAAATATTTATAAATAAAATATTCTGCTATGTTTTCGTTATATTTGGCGTTTGTTATCGTTCTTTCAGCGTTGTTGACAACCTTTTCCTGCCACTCGGGGTTTATAAGTTCGGGATTTTTAAAAACATCAAAAAAATCAATATCATCGCCACCCTCATTATATTCGCCGAGCAGTTTTTGAGTTTCAACACCTAAATCAAGCAGCTGTGACAGTCGTTTTGCTACAGTAACAGAATCATCTTCGAGCAAATCAAAAGCGCGTTTTCTCGCTTTAATAAGAGTAAAATATGTCATTGCGTCAATATCATTCATTTTGGGCAGCTCATCTGTTACCTCTGTTTCAAAGCGGAGATGTCCTTTTAAACCATACATCATATCCGACGCAACGGGACAAGAAAACGAAATACCGATTTCGCGTGTTGAACCGTAGTCATAAATGAATCGAGGAAATGTACGACATGTAAAAGGAGTATGCTCGCCGCCGACGGCAATATGCATATCACAGAGATTTTCGTCATTTAAAAACGGGCATCTCTTTTTTGGAGCAAGGTGAAAAATCGTATTGCCGAACTCATCCTTATCAAGTACGCTGTCTATTCGTTGCTTGATTTCAAGATTGTCATCAAGCTCGGCATAATATTTGAGCGACTCTGAATCGGCATCAACCTCCCATCCCTGACAGCAGGAATCGGGGCACGCGCCGGCAATACATTTAAAATTTTTATAATATGTAGGCTTTACAATCTTCATAATTATTCCAATCTATTGTAGACAAAAAGTTGTGTTTATAAATTTTATCGTTTGAAACATCCTTTATTACGGTGATTTCGGGCGGCAATAAAATTTGAGTATTTT
>CAVGLE010000099.1:1620-5770 GCA_963630035.1 Mediterraneibacter torques | reverse complement strand
GGTTATGAAATTTTATTTGAAATTTCGATTAGCCGTTGATTTGCTTTGCGATTTCTTCGGCGAAGTTTTCTTCTCTCTTCTCGAGGCCGTCGCCCTTCATCATACGGATGAAGCTGTTTGCCTTGATTTCTGTGCCGAGAGCTTTTGCTACGCTTTCAATGTAGCCGCCTACAGAGCCTTGGAAAAGGTCTGAACGAACGAAATCCTGCTCAAGAAGGCAAATCTCTTTGATTTGCTTTGCAAGTCTGCCCTTAACAAGACCTACGAAAATCTTGTTGTCGCAAATCTCATCCTTGTGAGAAACAGCGATTTCTGCAAGAGTTTCCATAGCTTCTTTAGAAATGAAGTTAGCAAAGTTCTTTCTTTGCTTTTGGTCAAGTCCCTGATAAACAGTGATGTCGTCATCGCTCCACTTCTTCTCGTTCATAGCCTCGTCGATGAGCTTGCTGAGAATCGGAATAGGAAGTGATGCAGGCATATTGAGTGCGCTGTCAACAGTGATTGAGTGCATTTTGTCCATCTCGTCAGCCGAAATGTCTGCACTGCTCAAATATTCAGGGTTCATAGCTGCGATTTGCATTGCAACATTCTTGCCCATAGCGTTGAACTCGTCTGTAGCTGCCTTTGATTCATCGGCAACATCGAAGCCAACCATAACGCCTACAGAGCCGCCTGCGTGGATATATGTTGAAACGATACCGTCCATTCTGTCAAAACGGCGAACTTTCATATTCTCGCCGATTGAAAGAACGAGGTCGTTAAGGGTTTCTGTAACGGTTCTGTCTGTGCCGTTGAACTTTTCTTCTTTAAGAGCTTCTACATCAGCCGGATCGGTAGCGATGATTGTTTTTGCAACGCCTTCAACGAAGTTCATAAACTTTTCGTTTTTAGCAACGAAGTCTGTTTCCGAATTAACCTCGAGAACAACGCCTTTCTTTGCCTCGCTGTCATAGTAAGGAAGGACTACGCCCTCAGCGGCAATTCTTGTAGCCTTTTTCTGAGCAGCTGCAAGTCCTCTTTCGCGAAGAAAGTCGACAGCTTTATCCATATCGCCCTCTGCTTCAACGAGAGCTTTTTTACATTCCATCATACCAACGCCTGTTTTTTCACGAAGCGCTTTTACATCTTTTGCTGAAATACCCATTACTTTATCCTCCTGATTGAAATTTGAAATTATATCGAGAATTACTCAGCGTCTGTTGCTTCCTCTGCAGCTTCTGCTGAATCTGCACCGTCTCTGCCCTCGATAACAGCGTCAGCCATTGCGCCTGCGATAAGTTTTACGGCACGGATAGCATCGTCGTTACCCGGGATAACATAGTCGATTTCATCAGGGTCGCAGTTTGTATCAACGATAGCAACGATCGGCAAGCCGAGCTTTGTAGCCTCTGATACGGCGATTCTTTCCTTGCGAGGGTCAACGATGAACATTGCCTGCGGGATTTTTTTCATTTCTGTGATACCGCCGAGATATTTTTCAAGCTTTTCGATTTCAAGTTCAAGGCCTGCAACCTCTTTTTTAGGAAGAAGATCAAAAGTGCCGTCCTCCTGCATAGCTTTAAGCTGAGCAAGACGGGCAACTCTGCCTCTGATTGTTTTGAAGTTTGTAAGCATACCGCCAAGCCATCTTGCGTTGACATAAGGCATACCGCAACGAGCAGCCTCTTCCTTAACTGAATCCTGAGCTTGCTTCTTTGTGCCTACGAAAATGATTTCGCCGCCTTCTGCTGCGAGATCGCGAACGAACATATAAGCCTCATCAAGTTTCTTAACTGTTTTTTGAAGGTCGATGATATAGATGCCGTTACGCTCTGTGAAGATGTATTCTGCCATTTTAGGGTTCCATCTTCTTGTTTGGTGTCCGAAATGAACACCTGCTTCTAAGAGTTGTTTCATTGAAACTACATTTGCCATTATAATTTCCTCCTTTAAGGTTAATCCTCCATAATCGAGTCGGCATAAGCCCCGAATTTGTAACCTTGGGCTCACTCAATTATGTGCGAATTCGCATGTATCTCTACGAATGCGGAAATAGTATAACAGAAAAGGAATGAAAAATCAAGTATTTTATTTGACACAAGGCAATTATTTAAGCAAATCTTTTAACAAGGCTGTCATGGCAAAGATTCTCAAATTTATCGTCAATCGGCTGAAGTTCGGTTTTAAGCGCACGCTTTAAAATTTCGTCGGCAAGAGCGGGATTTTTAGGAAGAAGCGGTCCGTGCGCATATGTGCAGAATGTATTTTTGTAAAGCAGACCCTCCGTTTTATCCTCGCCGTTATTGCCGAAGCCCGAAACTACTGTACCGAGAGGCTTAAGCTTGTCGGAAAGATATGTTTTACCGGCGTGATTTTCAAACCCGACAACGGTGCCGAACGGAGTTGAAAAGACGGTATTGCCGACCATTCTCCCCTCTCCCGATATAGTATAAAACGGCAGACAGGACGAAAGAGAAATAATTTCGCCGGAGGAGGTTTTGTAATAATCGCCGAGAATTTGATAACCGCCGCAAATTGCGAGGACGGTTTTGCCCTGCTCGACATAATACGAGAGAATTGCCGATTTTCGCTTCAAGTCGCGATTTATGATTTGCATTTCCCTGTCCTGACCGCCGCCGATAAACATAATATCAAAATCGGGTATTTTGTCGCCAGTACCCACGCGGACAATCTCGCTTTTATAACTGCGACGCGCAAGGCGATTGTAAAGGCAAAGCACATTGCCGCTGTCGCCGTACAAATTCATTTCATCGGGATAGAGGTGAACTATTTTGATTTTTTTCATTTCCAAAACTCCCTGCCGCCGAAATTGCTCACAAAATCGGGGCGCATATTCATCATTGAGGTGTATGTTGACATAATGACAAAGTTTTTATCCGAAGATTTGATTATATCCGTCAGCTTTCCGTAGCACTCGCCGTCGAGCGCGGCACAGCGGATGCCGTCATATTTGAGGCGAACAGCCATATCAAGCGAGCGTTTGCCGACCGTGTAGAACTCGTCGAAATCGGATAGAGGATAAAAAGATGCATCCCAAATCCAACTGACATCGCGACCGTCGGCGGCATTGTCATTAAGAGCAAAAACGATTGCGGGATTGCCCTGCATTTTTGAAACATAATTTATACACGATGAAAGCCCGACGGGATTTTTGACGAGCATCAAAAGCACATCGCGCGAGCCGCATTTGAAATGCTCCATTCTGCCGAACGCTCCGCCGTAATCACAAACGGCGCCGACATCGTTTATGCCGAACACACCGAGAACGCAAACGGCGGCACAAAAATTATATACATTATATATACCGCCGAGTGAAAGCCTGACAAGATGCGAATTTATCATAAATCGAGAGCCGAGCCCGTCAAGTTCCATAATATCCGTTACGCAATAATCGGGAGTTGGGCGCGAAAAACCGCAATTGCGGCAAACATAGTCGCCGAGTTGGGAATAGACGACACAGCGATAATCAAGCACATTGCCGCATTTTGGGCAGAAGCGATTATCAACGATTATCCTGTTTTTCAAATCGGCACCGACGCCGTATGTCACCGCCTTATTTTGGCAATGAAGCGACAACGAATATGTAAGCGGACAATCGGCATTGAGGCAAAGCGTCGCGTCGGGCATCAACTCGACAGCGTTGCGAATTTTTGAAAGAGTTGTGCCGACTTCCCCGTATCTGTCAAGCTGGTCGCGAAAAATATTTGTAACGGCAATGCAATCCGCGTCAATATATCGCGCAATAATCGGAAAGCTGTTTTCATCGCACTCCAAGACTGCAAAATCCTTTTTACATTTTCCGAAAACGCCTGAATTGGCAATAAAAGCCGAAACAATGCCGCCGAGCATATTGGCACCGCCACGATTGACAAAATACGATTTGCCGTTGCTTTTCAGCCCCTGCTCAATCAATGCGCAGGTTGTGGTTTTGCCGTTTGTGCCGGTGACGCAAATAATACGGACGCCCCGTGAAAGCACGGAAAGAATATCTTGTTTCAGCGACACGGCGATTTTGCCGGGAAGAGAAGTTGCTCCTCTGCCAAGCAAATTGAGAATTGCCGCCGTTACCTTTGCGACTAATAAAGTAAAAAAAGTCATACTAAATTATATTGAAAAATTTTTAATATATGATAAAATTAGTATATAACAA
>CAVGLE010000099.1:0-1610 GCA_963630035.1 Mediterraneibacter torques | reverse complement strand
GGACTTGCCAAAGACCGAGAACTTATAATCGGCGTTGTGTTTGACCCCGATTCGAACAATCTTTATTATGCGGAAAAAGGCAAAGGTGCGTTTTTAAACGGCAAGCAAATTCATGCAAGCGAATGCACACTCGAAAAAAGCCTTGTTCTTTTCGGCACATGCCCGTATAACCACGAGCTTTCAAAAAAGTCATTTGAAACGGCAGAAAAGGTATTTTATAAATCACTTGAAGTCAGACGAGGCGGTTCCGCTGCACTTGACATTTGTTATGTTGCCGCAGGAAAGGCAGATCTTTATTTCGAACTGATACTCAGGCCTTGGGATTGGGCAGGTGCTACGGTAATTTTGAAAGAGGCAGGCGGAACAGTCACCACTGTTGACGGTGACGAACTTGATTTAAACAAACTTAATTCGTACTGTTGCGGCAACAAAAACAACTTAAAAGAATTTTATGAAATATACAACTCTTAATTCATTTTTAAAAGACAAATTCGGCTGTAAAGTATACAAGCTTGCCATAAACGGCGGTTTCACTTGTCCCAACCGTGACGGCACACTCGGAACACGAGGCTGTATTTTTTGCTCGCACGGCGGCAGCGGAGAATTTGCCGAAAGCAAGGAAAAAAGCGTAACGCAGCAGATTAATGATGGCAAAAAGCGCGTTGAAAAGAAGATAAAAAACGGTAAATACATTGCATATTTTCAAGCATTTACAAATACATATGCGCCTGTGTGTAAACTGGATTTACTTTACATAGAAGCAATAAACCATCCAGATATTGTTGCACTGTCAATCGCCACGCGACCCGACTGTTTGGGCGACGATGTGCTTAAGCTTCTTGATAAAATGAACAAAATCAAGCCGGTGTTTGTTGAACTTGGCTTACAAACAATTCACGAAGACACCGCACAATACATTCGCCGCGGCTATCCGCTCGAAGTATATGACAAAGCGGTTGACAATCTGCACAAAATCGGAATTAATATTGTAACGCATTTGATAATAGGCTTGCCGGGCGAGAGCGAACAGGATATTTTGCAAAGTGTTGAATATGTTTGCAAAAAAACAGACGGAATCAAGTTGCAACTGTTGCACATTTTGAAAGGCACAGACATTGCCGAGGAATACAGGCAGTGTAAAGTAGATGTACTTTCGTTAGACGAATATATAAAAATAATCAAGCACTGTGTTGAAATAATCCCAGAAAATGTGGTTATACACCGTTTGACGGGCGACGGTGCTAAAAAAGACCTTATTGCACCGCTTTGGTCGGCTGATAAAAAGAATGTTTTGAACAAAATCAATAAAGCATTAAGCGAATAACATATACAAACGATACCGTAAAGCGCATTGGCTTTACAGTGTCGCTTTTAATGAAGTTTGACATGTGTCCTCTTTGATTCAATAATTCCGGAATCAAACAGAAAAGCGACGATGATTTTTCATCGTCGCTTTTCTGTTTGATTTTTACTTTTTGGTTGTGACAGTCTTTGCCTTACTCCAGCCGGAATAGAGTTTGACATTTTTGCCGCCGAACTTCACTGTTTTGTAGGTGCGCACACGCACATAATACTTTTTCTTTGCGGACAGCTTACCGACTGATTTTGAG
>CAVGLE010000098.1:0-6260 GCA_963630035.1 Mediterraneibacter torques | reverse complement strand
GTTCCTTAACTTTGTCGATTGCAAATCCCGGAGCCTTTACAAAACGCTCCTCAAGCAATTCGCTTTCTTTTGACTGCGGCTCATCTTTATCTCTTATAATAAGGCATGCAAGTTTTTCAAGTTGCTTGCCGAACGGAAACAGAACGATTGTGGCAAAAAGGTTGAACGATGTGTGGATAATTGCAATCGTTGCCGCACTGACTTTGTCGTTTATGAACGGCAGGCCGATAATAGCATTTGCTCCGTAAAATAATGCCATTGCAAGCAAAACGCCTATTGTATTAAATGCAAGATGCACAACGGCTGTGCGCTTTGCATTTTTATTTGTGCCGATTGACGACAAAATAGCAGTGATACAAGTACCTATGTTTTGACCTAATATAATAGGAAACGCAGCTGACACCGATATTGTGCCCGTAACGGCAAGAGCCTGCAAAATTCCTACCGAAGCGGATGATGATTGGATTATCGCCGTTAATACGGCACCGGCAATTACGCCCAAAATAGGGTTTGAAAACATTGTCAGCATATGCGTAAATTGAGGCACATCTTTAAGCGGCTCAACGGCGGCACTCATTGCTTCCATTCCGTACATCAAAACGGCAAATCCAAGCAAAATCGAGCCGAAATTTTTTTTCTTCTCGTTTTTTGCAATCATAAGCAATACTATACCTAATAAAGCGAGCACCGGCGTGAATGACGACGGCTTTAAAAGCGCAATGAAGGTGTTGTCACTTTGAATACCTGTCAGCGACAAAAGCCACGCGGTGACCGTTGTGCCTATGTTTGCGCCCATAATTATTCCGATTGCCTGGCGCAGTGACATAATGCTTGAATTAACAAAGCCTACCGCCATAACGGTAACTGCACTCGATGATTGAATAATCGCGGTTACGCCCAATCCGAGTAAAACGCCCTTAAATCTGTTGTTTGTCATTTTGGCAAGAACGCTTTCAAATTTTCCTCCTCCGAATTTTTCAAGACTTGTTCCCATATAGTTCATTCCAAACAGGAAAAGTGCCAAGCCGCCTACAAGCGACAGCGCGTTAAAAATTGTCATATATCTATTCACCTCGATGTTAAAATACTTTAACATAGTTTATTTTGCGTTCGGATTATGTTAAATCGGTGTAAAATTGCGATTTAACACAAATTTAACACTGTGCAAATTTACAATTAACTGCTATAATGTATTATATCGACAAAGAGGTGATTGACTGTGACAAACAACCTTATCTATATTGTTGAAGACGACATCAGTATAAGAGAGCTTGAAAAATATGCGTTGCTCAATTCCGGATTTACTGTTGAGGGATTTGACAATTCAAAGGAATTTTACAATGCTCTCGGTACGAGTATACCTGTACTTATAATTCTTGATATTATGCTCCCCGGTGAGGACGGGCTAAATATTCTTAAAAAAATCCGCCAAACCCCTAACTATAAATATATACCCGTTATTATGGTTACCGCAAAAACAAGCGAGATTGATGCTGTTAAAGGGCTTGATATGGGTGCAGACGATTATATAACAAAGCCGTTCGGCGTTATGGAACTTATCAGCCGCATAAAAGCCGTTTTACGCAGAACTCAAAAGCAAAAGGTCAACACCGTTTCGCTTGACGAAATCACGATTGACGAAGAGCGTCACATAGTTTATATCAGCGGCGAGCAAATTGAACTTACATACAAGGAATATGAAATTTTGAAGCTTCTTATTATAAATAAAGGCATCGTTCTGACGCGCGACAGATTGATGGAAAATATTTGGGGGTATGATTTTGAGCAGGGAAACAGAACAGTCGATGTTCATATTCAGTCGCTCAGAAAAAAGCTCGGTTCATCCGGCGACCATATAAAAACAATTCGTCATGTAGGCTATAAAATAGATTAAGGGTGATATATTATGATTAATAAAACCTTTTCAAAAATTTTGTCCTTGGGTATTGCGATTGTGCTTGCCACAAGTGTTATAACAACCTGCATATTTCATACATACTATGAAAAACAGGCACAGAGTAACCTTAAATCAACTGCCGAGATTGTTTCGTCCGAACTTAATTCAAACGGCGACTATTCGTTTATTAATGACGGAATAGATGATAACACCCGCCTTACTTTGATTGCGCCCGACGGCACTGTTTTGGCAGATAATACGCAAAGCGATGTTTCAAAAATGGAGTCACATGCAAACCGTCCCGAATTTAAAGAGGCGATTAAAAGCGGCGCTGGCTCAACAATCAGAAAATCGTCGACAATCGGCGAATCAACATTCTATTATGCAATAAAGCTCAACAACGGCAATGTTCTGCGCGTGGCTGTTACAAGCCAAAGCGTCTATGTCGTTTTTTATAATTCGCTTATTATAATTGCTGCTGTTATGTTTGTTGTGTTGATAATTTCGCTTGCGCTCAGCTACGCAATCACAAAAAGTATTGTCAACCCGATTACCGAGCTTGGCAAAAATCTTGACAATATTGAAAATGTCAAAACATATGAGGAACTTCAGCCGTTTGTTGAAACGGTTAAGGAGCAACGCAAAAAACAAAAACTGCTTGATAAGCAAAAAAAACAGTTTACGGCAAATGTTTCGCACGAACTTAAAACACCGCTTACATCAATTGCCGGCTATGCCGAGCTGATTGAAAACGGAATGGCGAAGCCGGAGGATGTCAAGCCGTTTGCGCACACCATCAGAAAGCAGGCGCTTCGCCTTGTTTCACTGACAGAGGATATCATTCAACTTTCACAACTTGACGAAATTGAGGACGACCTTTCGATTGAAGAGGTGGATATGGGCAAAATTGCCGAAAAATGCATTGATGCACTCGAAATGAATGCGAAAGCAAAGGGCATTGAAATCAATCTTAAAGAGGAGTATGCAGTTGTCAACGGCAACGCATCGCTTCTTGAGGAACTTGTTTACAACCTTATTGACAACGCGATAAGATATAATAAAGAAAACGGCACCGTCGATGTCAGCGTTACTGCTAAGGAACATGTAACTGTCAGCGTTTCGGATACCGGCATCGGAATACCCGAAAAATACCAGTCGCGTATTTTTGAAAGATTTTTCCGCGTTGATAAATCACGCAGTAAGGAAACGGGCGGAACCGGTCTCGGTCTTGCGATTGTAAAGCATATTGCAGAGGTGCACAATGCCACAATTTCCGTTCACAGTGTTGAAAATGTCGGCACAACGATTATGGTTGAGTTTTAAAGAAATATAATTTAATATTTCACTGCGCGGTGCGGCTTTGCCGTGCCGCATTTTATTAATTTTTGATTTATATGTCGCGCCTTAGATTGACGGGTAAGTGTGCTTGATGATATAATAATATCATTATATATTGTTTTTTGAGGAGTAATTATGAAAAAAAGAAATGATATTATCTGCACTGTGTTGCTTGTCGCATTGATTATCTCAATTCCGCTTGCGGTGTTTTTAATTCGCGACCTTGATAATGATACTTGGTTTATGCTCAATCACGGCAGATATATAATGAAAAACGGACTTTATCCTCAGTATGAGCCGTTTACCGTTCACGAGGGAATGGAGTTCACATTCCAAAAATGGCTTTCGTGTATTTTGTTTTGGCTGATATATAAATATCTCGGCAAAATTGCGCTGAAACTGTTTTTGTACGGCGTTTATATGGTATTCGTTTTTGCAATGTATAAGTTGCTTGAATATATCAACAAAGACGCAAAAATTCAGAATCTTGCAACGCTTGTTGTTCTCAATGCCGCAATGACTCAATATCTCTACACACGCCCGCAGATGTTCACTTATCTGTTTTTGGCGATAGAACTTATTGTGCTTGAAAAATATGTCAGAGAAAACAAAATGCGCCTGCTTGTAATTATTCCGATTTTGTCGCTTGTCGAAATTCAGCTTCATTCAACAATATGGCCTATTATGCTCATATTTATGTTGCCGTATATGTTTGATGTCTCATCGTCCGACAAACTTGTGCAAAAACTCAAATTTTTGCCCGGCAGGAAATATAAAAGATTGCCGATTTGGCTCACCTTTATTGCAAGCACTGTTATTGCGGTTGTCAATCCGTACGGTTTCGAGTCGGTTATTTATTTGGTCAAATCTCTTCAAATTCCCGAGCTTAAAACTCTTATAACTGAGGTCAGGGCACCGGAACTGCTTTCGGTCAACACGTTTGTAATTGCCGCGTCGCTCGTTATTTTGATTTACGGCTTTGCAAAAAAGAAAAAAATCGAACTGCGCTACCTTTTCCTTTTTGGCGGAACAACGCTTATGTCGATGATGTCAGTCAGACAAATGTCGTTTATGCTGATTCCGGCGGCAATGCTTATGGCATATTTCTTTAATTTTAAAGCTGTAAGCAATGTTTTCAAAGCATCGATTGCTTTGATTTTGGCAATTTTATCTTTTGATTCGGTTTTTGATGCTTCGTGGAACCAAAGTCGCTATCAGCAATATATTACCGATGCTTGCAATGCACTTTACGAATACGAACCGCATCCCGAAGGCACAGGCGTTTTTAACCTTGATGACGAAGGCTCGTATCTTGAATTTCTCGGATTTAAAGCTTATGCCGACACAAGGGCAGAGATATTTTCCGACAAAATCAACAACAGTAAAAACTACCTTGCCGAAAAAATCGGTTTTGAAACTGAAACGGTTTCTTACAAGGAATTTATTTATCAATACGACTATAAATACGCCTTTATCCGAAAGGTGTATAAAAATCAAATAAAAGCTATGGACAGTGATAAAAACTTAAAGCGCATTTATGAAAATCGGCTTTTTGTTATTTATGAAATTGAAAGTCGCAGCGTAAAGGCGCAATGATACAATCAAATTTAATAATTGAACGAAAAACGGAGCCGTCCCGTGTTGAGGACAGCTCCGTTTTGTCGATATCAATTATTCACCGAAGTATCTCTTGAGAAGGCCTTCAAATGCCTTGCCGTGTCGTGCTTCATCACGAGCCATTTCGTGAACGGTGTCGTGAATAGCGTCGAGATTTGCGGCTTTTGCCTTTTTAGCAAGCTCTGTCTTGCCCTCTGTTGCCCCTCTCTCTGCGGCAACTCTCATTTCAAGATTTTTCTTTGTTGAGTCTGTTACAACTTCGCCGAGCATTTCGGCAAATTTAGCAGCATGCTCTGCCTCTTCATATGCTGCCTTTTCCCAATAAAGACCGATTTCCGGATAGCCCTCTCTGTGAGCAACCCTTGCCATTGCCAAATACATTCCGACCTCTGAGCATTCGCCGTTGAAATTGTCGCGAAGACCCTGAACGATTTCCTCGTCAACGCCGTCAATGATTCCGACTTTGTGCTCTGCAGCCCAATCGCTGTCGGCAGAGTTGTCTCTCTCAGCCATTTTTGCACCGCAAATCGGGCAGATGTCAATAGGTTCGTCACTTTCGTAGCCGCATACCGGGCAGTAATATTTCTTTGCCATTTCCTTTTACTCCTTTAATTTAAAAAAATTATTTACATTCAGGGCATAAGCCGCTGTAATATACATCTCTTTTTTTGATTTCAAAGCCGTCTATGCCATCGCAAAACAAGTCGTCAACCTCAAAATCAAAGATTTTTTTGCACTTTTCACACAAAAAGTGACCGTGCAGTTTGTAATCGCCGTCGTAATGGATTTTGTCGCTGTCGATTTTAACGCTTTGAATCAAACCCTCTTTTTCAAGCGCCTGCAACGAGTTGTAAACCGTAGTGCGTGAAAATGCCGGATTGTCAGCCAAAACAGCTTTATAAATTTCGTCAACATCGGGGTGCGTCGGATGCTCGCGCAAATATTTATAAACCGCTATCCTTTGCGGAGTCGCTCTGAAATTGCGTTCCTTGAATATTTCGACTATTTTTTGCTCTGTCATTCGTTCACCGCCCAACTTGTAACGATTACTAACTTGTAACGATTACAATGTATATTATACATATATTTTTTTATTTGTCAACACTTTTTTATATAACGGTGTTATAAAAATAATTTTGCATTGCTTGACATACAATATTTATTGTGTTACTATTATTTTTGCCGAAGGGCAAAAGTAAAAGCGGAGGTTTAATTTTATGGAAATTACAAAAAATACCACTATGGGTGATATGCTTGAATATGACAGAGGAATCGGCGTTGTTTTGATGGAGGCAGGTATGCACTGCGTAGGATGTCCGGCATCAATCGGTGAAACACTTGAAGAGGCTTGCCAGGTTCACGGCCTCGACAGCGATGTTGTCCTCAAATCAATTACAGATTATCTTAC
>CAVGLE010000097.1:0-6381 GCA_963630035.1 Mediterraneibacter torques | reverse complement strand
TCATCGTGAATCCCTCCTTGACTATATTCTACTCGGCTGGTTTTCAAATTGCGAATGTGCGGATTTTCTAAGCATAGAAAAAAGGCTCTGACCTTTTACAGTCAAAGCCTTAATCGCCTCTTTACTATGCCCTATAAGGTTTTATTTATTGATTCTCAATTACTGCCTTATGTGGCGTTAGCATAGCAGTGTCCCTTTTGTTATATTCGGTCAAACGAAATTTTATAAATCGATTTCCTTTAACATTTGACGGATTACCGAACAGGAACGATTAAATTTTTCCTTTTCTTCGTCGGTCATCTCAATTTCGATAATTTGACGAACGCCGTTTCTGTTTACAACGCTCGGAACGCCGATATAAATGCCCTTTTCGCCGTATTCGCCCTTAAGGAGCGAAGAAACAGTGAAAATGCTGTTTTCATCAAACAAAATTGCACGCGTAAGCCTTGCAAGTACCATACCGATTGCATAGTAGGTTGCGCCCTTGTCGTTGATGATTTCGTATGCGCTGTTTCTGACATTTTTCTCTATAGTAGCCATATTTTCGTCAAGATCGGGATAATGCTCCTTCATATCTTCAAGAGGCATTACGGAAACACTCGACTGTGACCACGGAACGAACTCACTGTCACCGTGTTCGCCGATAACATAGGCATGAACATTACGAGGATTGAGATTGAAATAATCACTCATCATATGGCGAAGCCTTGCGGAGTCGAGTGATGTGCCGGAGCCGACTACCCTGCCTGCCGGAAAACCGGAAAGCTCGTATACGATTTGAGTCATAACATCGACCGGGTTTGACGCAACAAGGAAAACGCCGTTAAATCCGCTTTCGACAACAGGATTTACTATTGATTTGAAAACCTTGTAATTCTTTTGAAGCAAGTCTCTTCTGCTTTCGCCCGGGAGTTGAGCCGCACCTGCGCAGATAACAACCAAATCGGCATCCGCACAATCCGGATAATCGCCGGAACTGATTTTCATAGACGACGGTGCAAACGGCAAGCCCTGAGCCAAGTCGTTAGCCTCGCCTCTGGCGCGCTTTTTATTGACATCAATCAATACAAGCTCATCGCAGATATTTTGGTTAAGCACGGAATAAGCATAGCTCATACCAACCATACCGCAGCCGACAAGAACCACCTTACGCTGATCGTATTTTTTCATATAGTCACAACCTTTCATTAAAGCAAAATACTTTGATTTTATAAATTTAATAATATTTGAATTATTCTCACTTGCTTATATTATGCAATTATTGAAAATTTATGTATTACTTAAAAAACAACGGAAGCTTTTCAAGGAAAACAATATCGTCGCGCTCTGCGCTGTCGCCCTCTGCAAGGGGGGCGCACGATGCGACAATGTTGCCATTGAACGCTTTGACAAGTTTTTTAACAGCATTTAGGCTTTCGCCCGTTGAAATAACATCATCGACAATAAGAACTCTTTTGCCGTCGAGCAAATCGCCGTCTTCGTGACCGAGATAAAGCGTTTGCTCCTTTTGTGTTGTAATTGAGGTTTCGGTAACCTTAACGGGATTGTCCATATAAACCTTTACACCCTTGCGAGCAACAATATATTTTTTGCCCGAAAGTCTGCTCATTTCATATGCAAGCGGAATTGATTTGGCCTCGGGAGTGACGATATAATCAAACTCCGGCGTCTTTTTCAAAAGCTCGCTTGCGCAATGCTCTGTCAACTCGACATCGCCGAAAAGGATGAATGCGGCAATTTCGAGGCTGTCGCTTACCGAGAATTTTTGAAGCTTACGGGTTAAGCCTGCAATATGTAATTCATAATATTCTTTTTCGCTCATAATAATTTTTCTCCCATATTTACGCCGCCGATGAGGTGGAAATGAAGATGCTTAACGGTTTGACCGGCATCCTCACCGCAATTGTTGATAATTCTGTATGACTCGATATTTTGAGATTTTGCAATTTCTGGAATTTTTTCAAAAATATGAGCAACATATTTACTGTTTTCTGCGGTGATTGCGTTTGCAGACTCAATATGCTCTTTGGGAACACAGAGAATGTGAACGGGAGCAACGGGATTCAAATCCTTAAAAGCAACCATCATATCATCCTCATAAACCTTTGTTGACGGGATGTTACCGTTTATGATTTCACAAAAAACGCACATTGTTTTATCCTTTCTCTTAACATCAACCGATAATATTTTTAACAATGCCGTTCACTGCCGAGAGAGCATCGTCAAGTTTTGAAACATCTTTTGCGCCTGCCATAGCGGAATCGGGACGACCGCCGCCACCACCGCCTGCAAGTTTTGCAACCTCGCGGACAACATCGCCTGCTTTAACGCCTGCGGCGATTGCGTTTTTACCGCAGATTGCAACAATTGTAGCTTTTGCGCCGTTTGCGCCTGCAATAACTGCAACAGCATTGTCATTTGATGCCTTCAAATCATCCCCCATTGAGCGCAAAGCATCGGGAGTAGAGCCGTCAACCCTTGCGGTGAACACCTCAATATCGCCGATTTTTTCGGGAGTCTTAAACATATCGGCACTCTTAAGCTTTGTGATTTCGGCATTGAGAGCAACAATTTCTTTTTCGTTTGCCTTATCCTTGGTAACAAGAGCTTCAACCTTTGATTCAAGGTCATTCTCGCCTGTTTTGAGTGCCGAAGCAAGGCTTTTAATAAGTTTTTCGTTATCATTGGCAAGAGCGACAAGATTACTTCCTGTTACGGCTGTAATTCTTCTTACGCCCGAAGCAACGGAAGCCTCGCTTGTAATTTTAAACAAACCGAGCTGACCGCTGTTTGAAACATGAGTACCGCCGCAAAATTCGGTTGAAAAGTCGCCTGCTTTAACAACGCGGACAATATCGCCGTATTTTTCTCCGAAGAGCATCATTGCGCCCATTTTTTTAGCTTCATCTATCGGCATTTCCTGCATTGTAACAGGTGACGCGCTCATAATAAAGTCATTGACAAGTGATTCAACTTTTGCGATTTCTTCATCGGTAAGAGCGTTGAAATGGGTGAAGTCGAAACGGATTTCGCTTTCGTTGACAAGCTGACCTGCCTGCTCGACATGAGTACCGAGAACATCACGCAATGCGGCTTGAAGAAGATGAGCGCCCGTGTGGTTGCGCATAATCGATTTACGCCTGTCGGCATCGATTTTTGCAATAACTTTATCCCCGACGGAAATTACGCCGTTAGAAACAGAGCCTCTGTGAAGATAAATTTTATCGTCGTTTTTAGCAGTATCGGCAACTGCGAACGAATTATCGTCACCGGAGGTGATAACACCGGTATCGCCTACCTGACCGCCTGACATTGCATAAAATACGGTTTTATCGAGAACAACTGTTCCCTGCTCGCCTGCGCCGAGCATATCGACAAGTTCGCCGTCATTGTTTACAATTGCCTTTACAACGGCGTCGCAGGTGAAATCGGTGTAGCCGAGGAACTCGGTTGAATCGGTGTTGATTTTAACCGAATTGCCCTTCCAAGCGTCTGCACCGGCATCTTTGCGGGCTGCGCGTGCGGTTGCCTTTTGATTTGCGAGGAGTTTATTGAACTCGTCTTCATCGACGGTCATACCCTTTTCTTCAAGGACATCCTTTGTCAAATCAAGCGGAAAGCCGTAGGTATCGTTGAGCTTAAACGCATCCTCACCCGAGAAAACAGTGCCCTTTGTGTTGGCAATATATTCATCAAGAAGTGCAAGACCTGCATCGATTGTTTTGCCGAATGACTCCTCCTCGGAGTGGATAACCTTTTTAATAAGCTCTGCCTTATCGGCAAGTTCGGGATAAGCAACATGATTTTCGTGAATAACGGTGTCGCAAACCTTATAAAGGAACGGTTCGTTGACACCTAAAAGTCTGCCGTGACGGCAAGCGCGTCTGATAAGGCGGCGAAGAACATAGCCTCTGCCGTTGTTTGACGGAATAACGCCGTCGCCGATCATAAATGTAGCGGAACGGACATGGTCTGTAATAACGCGCAGCGAAACATCATTTTTATCGTTTTCGTGATATTTTGCACCCGAAATTTCGCTGACCTTTTTCATGATATTTTGAACGGTATCAACCTCGAAAATATTGTCTACGCCCTGCATAATGCAAGCGAGCCTTTCAAGACCCATACCGGTATCGATATTCTTTTGAGCAAGCTCGGTATAATTGCCGTTGCCGTCGTTATTAAACTGGCTGAAAACATTGTTCCAAAACTCAACATATCTGTCGCACTCGCAACCCGGACCGCAATTGGGAGAGCCGCAACCGTATTTTTCGCCGCGGTCAAAATAAATCTCCGAGCAGGGACCGCAAGGACCCGAGCCGTGCTCCCAGAAGTTATCCTCTTTGCCGAGGCGGACAATGTGTGACGGGGCAACGCCGTTTTGCTTTGTCCAAATATCAAAAGCCTCGTCATCGTTTTCATAAATCGTGACATAGAGCTTGTCTGTCGGAAGTTCGAGAGTTTTTGTGCAAAACTCCCACGCCCAAGCGGTTGCCTCTTTTTTAAAATAATCGCCGAACGAGAAGTTGCCGAGCATTTCAAAAAAAGTGCCGTGACGGTCGGTTTTGCCGACTTGTTCAATATCCGGAGTACGAATACACTTTTGGCAGGTAGTAACCCTTGTGCGCGGCGGAGTAACCTCACCTGTAAAATATTTTTTCATCGGTGCCATACCGGAATTGATAAGAAGTAAACTTTTATCTCCGTTCGGCACAAGAGAGAATGAAGGCAAACGAAGGTGCCCCTTGCTTTCAAAAAATGAAAGATATTTTTCTCTCAAATCGTTTAAAGATGTCCATTCCATTTTATATACCTCAATTCTGCACATATTATGCGCAAAATGTAATCAATTTAATTAATGCTATACAAAATTGCAAGGGCAACTTGATAAGCTGCCCTTATGAATAGTATAAAGAATTATAGCTTTTCAACAATTTTGGTGAGCTCAACCAATTCATCCTTGGTGAAAGTCAAGCCCTTGCTCATTTTGTCATGCTCCGGTGACCAATCTCTGATGTCAACCTTAGGCTCACGACCGTTCCATGAAATCATATTTACTTCGCGTGTCCAGCCTCTTGCTGTTTCGGAAATAACTCCCAAATGTTCTGTGATTTCATACTTGATTTCCGGCATTGTTTTATCCTCCTTTGCAGATTTTATTTAAAATAATTACTTATTTAAAGATTTAACGATTTTTTCTGTATCCTTGGCAATCATAAGTTCCTCGTCCGTTGCAAGGATAAATACTCTTACTCTGTCCTCAGGGTCTGTAAGTTCTGCCTCTGCGCCTTTAACCGTTTGCTGATTGAGCGACTCGTTGATATGAACGCCGAGGAAGCCGAGATATGAGCAAACTTTTGATCTGAGCCAAAAGCCGTTTTCGCCGATACCGCCGGTGAAAACGATTGCGTCGACACCGTTCATTGCGGCAACATATGAGCCGATGAACTTTGCGATTTCGTAAGCCTGCATTTCGTGAGCGAGTGTTGCTCTCTCATTGCCGGCATTTTGAGCGGCGCAAATATCTCTGTCATCGGATGAAACGCCGGAAATGGCGTTTACGCCCGATTTTTTATTAAGAATTGTATCCATCTCGTCGGGAGTGAGATTTTCCTGCTTCATAATGTATGTTACAGCCGAAGGGTCAACTCCGCCGGAGCGTGTGCCCATCATAAAGCCGTCAAGAGGAGTGAAGCCCATTGATGTGTCGACAACCTTGCCGTATTCGATAGCGGCGATTGATGAGCCGTTGCCGAGGTGGCAAGTGATGAGTTTCAAATCTTTAATATCTCTGCCCATTTTGTCTGCAACTCTTTGAGAAACAAACTTGTGAGATGTGCCGTGGAAGCCGTAGCGACGAACGGCATATTTTTCGTAATACTCATAAGGAAGAGCATACATATAAGCCTTTGGCGGCATTGTTGAATGAAACGCAGTGTCAAAAACGAAAACCTGCGGAACATCGGGACCTACAACTGCGAGGCAAGCCTCATAGCCCTGAAGGTTTGCCGGGTTGTGAAGCGGAGCCAAAGGACCGAGTTTTTTAACATCGGCTGCAACTTGCTCGTCAACAAGAACGGATTTATTGAAGATTGAGCCGCCCTGCACAACTCTGTGACCTACGGCGTCAATTTCGTCAAAGCTGTCAACAACTTTATGTTCGCCCTCGGAAAGGATGTATTTAACCTCGTTGAAAGCGTCGATATGAGTCGGAAGCTCTTTATCGTATGTATATTTTTCACCGTTTACTTTGATGATTACATTTTCTTCGCCGCCCGAAATCGGCAAGCCGATTCTTTCGATAGCGCCTTTGCAAAGAACAGATTCATCGGTCATATCCATAAGCTGATATTTAAGCGATGAACTGCCGCAGTTTATAAC
>CAVGLE010000096.1:881-6388 GCA_963630035.1 Mediterraneibacter torques | reverse complement strand
AAAATTGATGCCACTCCGAAAATTTGCATTAAAAAAGCGGCATCAAAATTGATGCCGTCAGAAGCTGTTGATAAAATCAAGAGCTGTGATGTCATTTTCGCTGATTTCTTCCTTTTGAGAGACAGGCTGTAAAGCCATACCCTGCATAGCGACTGTGATTGTCTGCCTCAAAAGGTCTCGCAGATTGTCATTCTGCCGTGACGCGTTAATCATTGAGATAATCTCTTTGTTTATCGATTCCGCCTTCAGTTTGTGCAGGTATTCCCACGCTGCAAGGTCATCACGGCAGTCGAGGTTAAACCTCAAGGATATTCGCTTCGAGTTCATACAATCCCTCCATTCTTGAGAAGGTTGATTTGAGCCAAATACTCATAACCCTTTGCCGTTGCACAGATATCATCGTTGATTGTGACCTTGACCTTATCGTAAACACCGAAGTTGCGAATCAGACAGCTGCCGCCGCCGAGCACATAAAGCCGCATAAGCTCCGGATTGTACTCATGCTCACGAAGCCGCTGAAAGATACCTGTGACATATTCCTTTGCCGTGTCCGTAATCGTCTTGAGATACTTCTCGTTGATATCCGCCGTGCCGAAACGGAACACTCGGTTGATAATTGCCTCATCCACCGCTGTATGATGAATCCGCATGACATTCTCACGCACTGCCAAAAGGCATTGATGAGTGCCGTATTTCTCGGTGAACATATTGCCGGACACCGGCTTTTTATCGTTGATGAACATGATATTCATGGTGCCGTTACCGATATCGCAAAGCATATTCACTCCGGTAAATTCGAAAAGCCTGTCCGCCACTGCCGCAAAGCCCTGAGGAAAAATATCTACGCCGGCAATCTCAATGTGATACGAAATACCTCGAAAGCTGTAATCAACGGCCTTATTCTGCATGAGATATTCCCGAAAGCCGCTACGCTGACCGCTGACCCATGTGAGAGGGAGACCTGCCGCAATACGAACCTTGCCGCTTGTTATCTTGCGGATATTCATCTCACGGGCAATGGCCGCAAGAGCGAGAACATAGTAGTCAATATCCTTTGTTTTATCCGCAAGAAATTCTTTATGCCCCTCACCGATGAGGTAATACCTGCCGTCAAAGATGAGTAGATTCTCCCTGAATACCGGCTCGGCGTCATAACATGCGACACAGGCGGGAAAGCAGCAGTTAGCCGTTTTGATATTGCCGTAGCCACTGTCGATTCCGATGATAAATTCATTGTTAATGATCTTCACTTCTTCACCTCCGTCAACGCTCCCGATCCTGCATAGGCTTATACGGCACCGCCTTAATTTCACCGCCGACACGGAAGAAATGCTCCGGATTTTCAAACTGCTTTCTGTATCGTTCCTGCTGCTCCTTGTTGAGTGATCCGAAGTTTTCGCCCTTGCAGTCGCAGATAAAGAATGTGCCGAAGATGATGTCGAGCATCTGCTTATCTTCGCCGTAAACCGCGCGGTTTGGGGCGTTGCCGTTAAACTTGCCTTCATCGTTGCATACAATGCAGACCTCCTCACAGAAGGGGTAATATGCCTCGATATCTCCCTTGACTGCGGCCTGCAGTTCTTCAAGGCTGTTGCCGATTTCCGTGATTCTTGCTGTTTTTCCGGGCTCGCACAAAACGACCTTGATTTTATCTTCCTTGAGCTCCTCTGTCAGATAACGATCAAACTCAATCTCCTTGAATCCGATTGAGTCGCAAAAGTGAAACTCGGAGTTTTCATCGTCCTTGATGATTTCGACAACATCCGACACGGACAGAGACCTGCCCCTGTAGCCGTCCGGCTTATTGACATTAAACATACGATACACATCTTCAAGGTCAGTGCAGTCTACATCACCTTCAAAAACCCTGTCGTAAATCTCACTGTTAATATTGCTTGAGCCCTGAATGTGTTCCAAACCGCCAAGGCTCAGAAACGCCGCGTTGTTATCATCACGGCTTGTGTTAATCTGATAAATCGCGATATTCATTATCTTTCCGCCTCCTTATTCTGTCTCATAATCCCTACACGGATTTTAAGCTCGTCGTTTACATCCTTACCGCAGCTTGGCGGCTCATCGAGGACAAGATATTTGCCCTGCAAGCCTCCGATAATACCGGCTACCGCGCCTCGTCCGACTTCGTCGTTATCAAGATGAAGGTGGATTGTCTTGATATGCAGGTGCTCATCAAGATACCTGCTCAGAGCAACCGGCACAACATTCTCACGCTTTGTGCGGTAGACACCGGCTAAGGAAAGAAGTGCCTTCTGCTGCCAGTCACAGCCCGCAAAAAGCTCCAGCGTCGCAAAGCTTAAAAGGTCAATTGCCGACTCGAATACATGAACTTCTTCGGTTTCAGCGTTGCCTTCAAGAGAAAAGGAAAAGTGCTTGTCACTGCCGGTAAGATCGCTTTTATAAGTGCCGACGGTACTTCTGAGCGAACCGTATCTTGCATTGCCGTCCCTGTCATATCCGATAAAGACCGCATTGTGGTAATCCTTCGATTCAAAGAGCAGTTTGTGCTCGATACAGTATCGGATAATGATTCTGTGAATGCCCCTGCTCTCAAGGTATCGCTCCACATTCTGCGTTGATTCAGAGAGCTTCGGTATTAAGAGTCTTGTCGGTTTCTTTTCTTTCGACCGACAAAAAACGGGCTCCTTTACAGCCGTATAGCCGAGAATGTTCTCGACCGCCTGCGTAAAAGAAAGCCCTTTTACTTTTATGAGATAGTCAAGTGCCGATCTGCCGCCGATGCCCTGTGAAAACCAGCACCACTTGCCGTTGCTGATTCTGAGCGAATCATGCTCTTTGGTGCAGTAGGTGTTGCCCGACACATGCACAAGCTCCTGCGGCTCATAGTTTCTGAGATAGGTCAGCAAGTCCATCTCCTTAGCCTTTTGAATGTCCGCCGCTTCTATATATCCCATACCGTCACCTCGCATCTCTCTGCTCTTTGATAAAATCCGCACGGATAATGGCGTTTGCGCGGCAGGCAATGGTATCGTGGATATTCTCCATGTGATCGCTCTCACGCTTTTCAAAATCCTTAAATACATCCGCAAGCGGACATGGGGACTTGAGAAGTGCCTTGCACTGCTTATCCGTCAGATCGTTATACTCCATTGAAATGAGGATATCCTCACGAACGGTATATTCGTAGCAGTGGTGCAGGATTTCTTCGGGAGACTGACCGAGCAGCCAGTCTCGATATTTTTCTTGCTCTGCGAACATCTTCCGGTACAGAGCGGTATTTAATTCTTCGTTTGTCATTTGCTGAAACTCCTTTGATTTATTTCCGGATAACGCGTTTGAACTTCAGCGGACTGTTTTCTATATATTCTGTAATCAGATAATTTTCCGCTTTGGTTTCGGGATACGCTGTTATCGAGATTGTTTTCTTGTTCCAGTCGAGGGTGTAGGTATCCGCCGCCACATTTGTGATGTGATGCTTTGCGAGAAAATCTCTGAAGGCCTTCATCGCCTCAAGATTATCCGACATAATCACATTAACATATGTCCTGTCGCGGGAGAGCTTTTCGCTCAACACACATGCCAGTGCACAGCCTACGCCTCCGGCCAGAGAGACAATGAGAATCGCCCAGTCGCTATCCGCCGAGACAATTCTCTTTGTCAGCCAATAATAAATGAAGTCGGAAAGCACCACCGCGATTGCGGCCAGCAGCCACCGACTTCGTTGAATCAGTATTGTTTTCGTTGTACTCAGTGCGTTGTCCAGAACCTTTGCGAGGAACAGAAACGCACCTAAGATAAATGTGCTCACACTATAAAATCACCTCCGGAAATAGAAAAGCCGCCTGATTTCTTTTGAAAACCAGGCGGCTGAGTTGATAACCTGTTATTTAATTGGGCATTCCCTTAAAATCAAGTAAAGAATAAGGGAATATGTGTTCTGCAAAGGAAGCTACTTCAATCTGAAATAGCAGGTGTTTTTCCCTTTACCTTCCTTCTGAAGTTCGCCGGCTGCTATCAGCTTGCGGAATGCTCCTTCAATTGAGCTGTCGCTGAGAGCAGGACAGAGCTCGCGAATGTCCTGCTTTGTAAATCGTCCGATCTTGTTTTTGCTCGCCATTCGAACCGTTTCAAGAGCAGACAGCTTTGGTTCAACGAGTTCCATGCGTTCTTCAAAATCCTTATACGCTGCAAGAATTGTACCGAGGAGATATTTTATAAAGGGAACTGCGTCTTCAGTACCTTCATGCCAGCCGATTTGAGACTGATACAGTGCCTCATAATACAAGTCCTTGTTCTTTGCAATCTTTGCTTCAAGAGAAACATATTTTCCGACATAAAAGCCGCTACGATACAAAAGCAATGTTGTAAGCAGTCGGCTCATTCTGCCGTTCCCGTCATTAAACGGGTGGATACATAGAAAATCGTGAATGAAAATCGGAATTGCAATCAGCGGCTCAAGCTCCATATTCCCGATGACACGATTATATTCTTCGCAAATCTTATCAAGTGCTTCAGGCGTCTCAAACGGTGACAGCGGAGTGAACAGTGTTTCAACATGTCCATCCGGATAGGTTGCGCTGATATAATTCTGCACTGACTTAGTTCTACCGGCAACAGGATTATTCATATGCCCATACAGGATTTTGTGCAGCTGCAGGATATAGTTTTGCGTGATCGGAATTACATCAAAGCTCTCGTGAATAATGCTCAGAACATCACGATATCCCGCAATTTCCTGCTCATCACGGTTACGCGGTGTTGTCTTTTCCTCAACGAGCTGTCTGATTCGAGTATTTGTGGTAACAATCCCTTCAATGGCATTCGATGCCTCAGTACTTTGAACCTTAGCAATTTCAACCAGTTTTTCAAGCTCATCAGGGCGCTGCTTTAAGTACAGCTCCTGCTTGCCGACTTCCTTATATATGGCGGCTATCAGAGAGAGCAGCTCCGAGTCCCATTTTTTATCTTTAATTTCGGAATAGTTAAAAGATCTCATTCCCTCGCGCCTCCTTTATTCCCTTAAATAATAGCATATAATAAGGGAATAGTCAATACATTAAGGGAACATCACTCTTATTCTTCTCGATTTGTCTTAAAATATTCCGCGTCTCCTTCTATAATCTCATCCAGCGTTCTCGGGGTATAGTCCATATACGGCATCATGCAGCCGACATTGATGAAGTTGCCACTCGGTGTTCCGTAGCCTGTAGAGTTTGCCTTGACCTCTCGGCGCAACCTTGCGATATACTTGTACTCAATCGTTTGATGCACATGACCGTAGAGCATAAACGCGGTCGGAGCGAAGCCTGCGCGGAAAAACGGTATCGGATAGTGGCACATTACAACATGCCTGCCGCCGTCCTTGATTTCCTTCAGGTTCGTAATCTCCTGAAACATCTTCTTTGTCGCTGCCGAGAACTGCTTCGGGTCGTGGTTGCCGCGAATGAGTACCTTGTTGCCGGCAAGCGGTCCGACATAGAACGGCCACTCGCTTTCCTTAGCCCAGATGAAATCACCGAGGATATATACGG
>CAVGLE010000096.1:0-871 GCA_963630035.1 Mediterraneibacter torques | reverse complement strand
GGATCTACACGGTGTCATCCGTTCTAACCCTCGCGTTCCAGTTTTCGATTATCTTGTTGTTCATCTCCGTAATGTCCGCAAACGGGCGGTTGTCGAACTTAATAATGTTCGCGTGCCCGATATGCAAATCGGATATATAGAAAATTGCCAATACATTACCTCATTTCATTATCTTTATAATCAGTTCATTCACATCCTCTGTGGGTTTGCCCTCACTCAGGAGTTTGTTTCTGAAGCTCAAAAGAGCGTATTTTGCCAGACGAAGCTCGAACGCATCGAGCTCGACTATTCGTTTTTCCTGTTTGCGGCGGAACATTTTCGGCACCTCCGTTTCTGTTTTCAATCTCAGTGTATCCGAAAATGCTCACCGCCGCAAATGTGCAAATTGCTTTTATCTTTCTCTTTCGCAGGTTGCGCGCTCCGGTGTATCCTCGCTCTTCTCGCCATCAACAATTTCGTTTTCGGTCTTATCGAGATTGAGAAGCGCATTAAGCTCGTTGAGCCTTGCGGTTTTCGTTTTTAGCTCATCCTCCTGAGGGAACGGCTTTTGTACCTCAACCTTGGCGTTTTCCATCTGAACACGGACATTTTCAAGCTGTTCGCGGCAGGCGTTCAGCCTGTCCTCAAAAGCTCCGAGTGTATTGTCCAGTCGCTGAATATTGCCGAAGATATCCGTACCGAGTGCCGTCGTATGACTGAGCGCACCTTTCAAGGTGATTTTATATTCCCTCGAAAAGGTATCAAAGGCAAGTTCCATGTCAAAGCCGCGATATTCACCGATTTTGAAGGCTTCGGGGCTTGTCATTGACTTACACAAGGCGATAATACCTTCACCTGCGGCCTTTTTGTCTCGCACCGTACCGCCGGGGAG
>CAVGLE010000095.1:0-6441 GCA_963630035.1 Mediterraneibacter torques | reverse complement strand
AAGACAGTTGATATAACAGTCAGGGAGAATATAAATTATGGCGAATAATAACGAAGTCAGATTACAAAAATTTATGGCAGAGCAGGGTGTTGCTTCGCGCAGAAAAAGTGAGGACCTCATCAGAGCCTGCAAGGTAAGGGTCAACGGTCATGTCGCCCAAATCGGTCAAAAAATCAACCCGAGAAAGGATCTTGTTACCGTCGGCAAGCAAAAATTAACCAATGTTAAAAACAGAAAAATGGTTTACATTATGCTCCATAAGCCGCGCGGATATGTCACCACCGTGTCCGACGAGCTTGGCAGAAAAACTGTTATGGACCTCATACCCGATGTAACGGAGCGTGTTTATCCCGTCGGCAGACTTGATAAGGACAGTGAGGGCCTTTTGCTTTTGACAAACGACGGAAGTTTTACAAATTGTATGACACATCCGTCGCATAATTACGCAAAGGTCTATCGCGTAACCGTCAGACCGTCCGTCAGTGACGAAATACTTTACAATTTGCGCAACGGCATCGAAATCGACGGCAGAATGACTGCTCCTGCAGAGGTAACCGTTATCACCACCGAGGAAAACAGAGTTGTGCTTGAGTTCATTCTCCACGAGGGCAGAAACAGGGAAATTCGTAAAATGTGCGAATCTCAAGGACTTGAGGTCGCAAGGCTTAAGCGTGTTTCTATCGGCTCATTAAAGCTCGGAATGTTGCCGCAGGGCAAATATCGCGAGCTTTCGGAGCAAGAGGTCAAAAAACTCCTCCGTTCCGCCGGTCATACAATGGAAAAATAACGGATGTTTTTTCAAACAGACAAGTTGTTGCGGCTGTGATTTTAAAAGCTAAGTATAACGGGGCGATTATTTATGAGCGTAAATTTTTATGATAATGTTGATGACAGCTTGCTTAAATTCGCTGTTATTGTGACAAAATCAAACGGTAAATGGGTGTTCTGCAAACATAAATTGAGGGACACTTGGGAATTTCCCGGCGGTCATCGCGAGCTAAACGAAAATATCATTGATACGGCAAAGCGTGAGCTTGTCGAGGAAACAGGTGCTTTAGATTTTAATCTGAAACCGATTTGCGTTTATTCCGTTGTTGATGATGACAGCGCAGATGCAACAGAAGCATTCGGCTTATTATGCTGTGCCGAAGTGTATTCTTTCGGCAAAATCGACAGCGAGATTGAAAAAATTATTATTACCGATGAAATGCCCGCAAATTGGACTTACCCGACAATACAACCGCTCCTCTTTGAAAAGGTTGAAGAATATTTAAAATAACATATAGATAAATAAAAAATGCCAATACCTGTGTATCGGCATTTTTTTACTCTTATTTTTTTATGCGTGTAATTGGTTCGTGTATTTTTTTATCTTTACCGCCGCGTAGACAAATGTTATCGCTTCGGTTATTGCCATAGTGTACCAAATGTTGTCTGCAGATGATACGATAGGGATTATATAAAGCAGTGCTCCGCTGACAATCAGCCCCCTCATTACCGAAACTGCAAACGATGTTTTCGGCTTTAAAATTGCCTGAAAATAGTATGTCGAAAAAATATTTATCGGCAAAAGCAAAAAAGAAATTGCATATTTTCTTATAATTGACGGTGCAATTTGTAAAACGGTTTCCGTCGGATTCATAAAAATTTTAGTGAACAGGTTAGGCACTGCCTCGCTGACAGCTGTCCATATAATCGAAAAAGCAAAGCAAGTGATAACTGCATATTTGAGAGTTTCCTTTATTCTGCCGTATTTTTTTGCACCGAAATTTGACGAAATTATCGGCTGTGCCGCCTGGCCTACGCTGTATGCACAGCATTGCACCATAGTGCTTACATTTATTATCGGACCGTATACAGCCAAAGCGTCGGCATTTAGATATTTCATTATTTGTCTGTTAAATATCACTGCAAGAATTCCCATTGCTAAATCAATAAAGAATGTTGAAAATCCTGTTACCGTGATTTGTTTGAATTTTGAAAACAACTTATCTGCCTTAAGTAATTTGAGGGTGTTCTTTTTATTAAAAAAATGAGTCAGCATAATGACAAATGTTATTGTTGCGCCTATGGCGGTTGCAACGCCGGCACCCTTTACACCCATATCTATTCCGAAAACAAAAAACCAATCGCCGAAAATATTAAATATTCCGCCTGCAAGCACCGCCTTGGTCGCAAGTGCTGGAGAGCCGTCATTTCTCAAAAATGCCGCAAGCATTTGATTGAATAAAAACAATGGAAATACAAATTTAATCGGCATAATGTATTCATGGGCTATCGGAAGCAGCGTTTTGTTTCCTCCAAAAAAGCCGAAAACTTGTTTTTCGGCAAATATTATCAGTAAAAGCGAAATCACGCTCAAAATTATTGACAGCCAAAACGAAGCGGTAAAATATTTGTTATATTCATCTTCCTTTGCACCCTCTGCGCGTTTTGTGCTCAAAATTACCGATGCTCCGATTCCGGTCAACAGTCCGAACCCGTATACTATGTTCCATACCGGTGCTACAACTGCGAGCGCCGCCGTGCCTTGCGGACCGCTGTATTGTCCAACCATCGACATATCCACAATTGAGTATATCGAGGTTATCATGGCACTTCCGAATGCTGCACTGAGGTATTTAAAATATATTTTTTTTATATTGCCGTTCAGAATATCCATATTTTTTCCTTCTTTACAAAAATAAAAGCCGGATAAGGTACAGACATTTCAGTCTGCGCCTTATCCGGCTGTTGCTTCTTTTGAACAACCCGCCCTCCGACGAACAGTTGTATTTTAGCAGATAGTTGTTTGCTTGTCAACCGTTATTTTGTTAATTTAGCCGCCTCATACGCAACACCTAAAAGTGCCGCGTCATTTCCAGATTTAGAGCGAACAATATTAACATTTTTGAAGTTATCCATTAGTTTACTGTAGATTTTTCTGTCAATCAAATCAATAATATAGTCCTCGTTCATTATTCCTCCGCCGAGAACAATAAGCGGTGGATTGAAGGTGTAAATTATATTGATTAAACCGATTATGATTTCATCAATCCATTTGTCAACCTCGCTCCTGATCTCGGGTTTGTCAATGTTTTCCTTTTCAAAAATCTGAAACGCATCAAGCGATTTGTCACTTACTTTGTTTACATTGTTAATAAGGGCATTTGCTGATGCATAGCATTCGTAGCAACCTTCGCCGCCGCAAGTGCATTGTCTGCCGCCTGCGTGAACTATCATATGTCCGAGTTCTCCGGCGGAAGATGACGAACCTTTGTATAATTTTCCGTTTAAGAACAGTGCACCGCCTATTCCTGTTCCGTATGTCAGACAGATAAAATCATTGTGTCCCTTTGCTGCGCCGAATTTTGCTTCGCCGAGAGCCGCGGCGTTTACATCGTTTTCAACAAATGTAGGTATATTTGTTTTGTTTTCAATCAGCTTTTTTACCATCATTCCCGTGTAGTAGGGGATATTGTCCGTTGAATAAACAACAATGCCGTTTTCGCTGTCAACCTGACCTGCCGTTGAAATAGCAACCCTGTCAATGTTCTCGTAGCTTAAAATGATGTCGATTATTTTTTCGATAATTGCCTGACCGCCTTTTTTAGCGTCGGTCGGCACCTTGTTTTTATCGGTCAGATTAAAATTTTCATCGCATATTGCGTACTTAATAAATGTTCCGCCTATATCAAAAGCTAAAATTCTCATTCGTTTTCCTCCAATGCCGAAACAAATCTTCTCGTAATGTCGCGCGGCCTTGTGATCGCCGTTCCGCAAACTGCCGAAAATGCGCCTGCGGCATAAACATTTTTCAAATCGTCGGGCGACCAAATTCCGCCCTCTGCTATAATCGGCGTGTTAAGTTCGGTGCTGTATCGTTTGATAAGCTCGCAGTCGGGAAGCTTTCTTCCTTTGGTATACGGCGTATAGCCGCTCATCGTTGTTCCGATTAAATCGAATCCGAGTTTTTCGGCAAGCTTTCCTTCTTCAAAACACGAAGTGTCAGCCATAAACAGTTGGTTCGGATATTTCTTTCTCACCTCGGTGAAAAATTCTTCAAAAGATTTTCCGTCGGGGCGGGGTCTGTTTGTTGCATCTGTTGCTATGATGTCGCATCCTGTTTCAACAAGCGCGTCAACCTCTTTCATCGTTGGTGTGATATAAACATCGCTGTCAGGATATTCCGCTTTTATTATGCCGATAATCGGTAAATCCACACGCTCTCTGATTGCTTTAATGTCAACAACTGTGTTTGCCCTTATTCCTACGGCTCCGCCGAGCATTGCCGCATATGCCATTTTTGACATAATATAGCTGTCATAAAGCGGCTCGGTTTTTAGTGCTTGGCACGATACAATCAAGCCGCCCTTAATTTGATTTAATATTTTTTCATTTGTCATTGCGACACCTTCTTACATATCTCGGATACTGTTTTTATTATATCAATTACATTTTAAAATTTCAATATCATATTGAAAACATACAAAAAATGTGTTATCATCATTTTGGTGATGAAAATGTATAATTTAGATAAGTTTAAGGGCGTTTTTGTCGCGCTTAATGCCATATATGACGATGATGACAATGTTAATCTTTCCGCTATGAAAGAGCTTGTCAATGTTTATAAATCAAAAGGAGTCAACGGTGTTTATGTCTGCGGCTCGACGGGCGAGGGCTTTTTACTTTCCGTTGAAGAGCGTAAACAGGTTGCCGACGCAGTTAAAGAGGCGGCAGGCGAAGATTTTACCGTCATCGTTCATGTCGGATGCGCTTCTACCAAGGAGAGTATTGAGCTTGCAAAGCATGCCGAGTCAATAGGTGCCGATGCTGCGTCGGCTGTACCGAGTGTTTATTATCATTTGCCGCCGCAAAGCGTTGAAATGCACTGGAACGGTATTATCGATTCAACAAATCTGCCGTTTATTATCTATAACATTCCGCAACTTACAGGTTTTAATCTGCCATATGATTTGTTCAAAAAAATGGCGAAAAATCCAAAGGTTATCGGTATCAAAAATTCCGAAGAGCCGGTTTATAACATGGAGCGTTACAGAACAGCCGCAGGCGACGATTTTATTATTTTCAACGGTTCGGACGAGCAGTTTCTCGGCGGTCGATTAATGGGAGCAAATGCCGGTATCGGCGGCACATACGGCACTATGCCGGAACTTTTCGTTGAGCTTAATAATTTGATTAATAATAACGAATTTGAAAAGGCAAAGGCATTGCAGTTTAAAATTAACGATATTATTTTTGATTTGCTTTCGTGCGACTCGCTTTACGGTGCCGCAAAGCAAGTTATAAAATTACGGTTCGGCGTCGATGCAGGTCGGCCGCGCAGTCCGTTTTTGCCCGTTAATGATACAGCAAAGGTTAAATCCATCGCAGATAAAATTGAAAGATATGTTGGTGAATTAGATGAGTGATGAAAAGGATAAAATAAAAATTACTATTCCGGAATACAGCGGCGAGGAGTTCGCATCCGACGCTACCCCGTCAAACGAGTCTGCCGCACCTGTTGAGGAGCTGAAAAAGGCGGAAAAGATTTTGACAGATAATGACGAAATCGCCGCTTTCAATAAGGAGGTTCTCGGCGAGCTTGACCCTCCGCTTGTCGTACATAAAAAGAGCGACACATCGTACGATAATAACAATAATTCCGTTCTTGAAATGAACGATACTCATATCGACGATACCAAGCCAACCCTTACAAGGCACAGATTTAAAAAGGAAAATAAGAAAAACGGCAAAGCTGCCGTTGCAGTAATATTCATCGCCGTTATTATTGTGGCTGTTTTTGCCGCACTTTATTTCACGGGTAATGTTTCGCTTAGCGGCAGTAAGAAAAATAATTCGCAAAGTTCTTCTCAAACAAGTGAATCAACCACCTCTCTTCAACAAAAATATGCCGGCACAATTGTTGTTAAAGGTATGTATATTTTTGTTGACGGCACAGAAGTAGACGGTATTCAGGGTCTTACCGAGGCATTGAAATATATCGACAAAAGTACTACTGCTTACGAAATTATAATAGAGGGCACTCAGAATTCATATGAAAGCAGCTATTATAACAGTGATATATTGAGCTGTCTTACAGAACTTGGCTTTTACGGTGATGATACAAAAGTTGAGCATGTTGATTCAACCGGTTTAATGTCTGAAGAGGAGATTGAAAAAAGTTCCGTTCAGGCATCAAGCGAGCAAGCGGCGCAATCACAATCTCAATCACAATCACAAACTCAATCACAACAGCAAACCCAAAATGCACAATGATTTTATGATTCAAATAGGCATCGCCGATACCTTGCGAAAAAAGGTGTCGGCAATGTTTGATACAAAATATTCAAAAATCAATAATCTTACCGAGAGATGCAAGGCAAATGATTTTGCATCTCTTTGTGCTGTCAGCGATTTGATGCGTCTTGCGATTTGCATTAATTACGCACAAAAATATAC
>CAVGLE010000094.1:730-6799 GCA_963630035.1 Mediterraneibacter torques | reverse complement strand
ATCCTCACTTGTTGTTGATGCAAACAATACTTTGACACCTGATGAAATTCCGTTCTACACATTCAAAAATTGGTCGCTTAATAAAGTGTCCGACAATGAATACACAATCAGGCCGATTTATACAGTTTCCGACACCTGCACAATCACCGCACAAAACGGCACGGTTACAGGCTCCGGCAACGGCTCGGGTGACACAATGGTAATCAGAGCAAATGCACTTGTTACCGTATCTGTTGACGAATCGGCACTCAACGGCGATTTCGTTGCGTGGGCAATCAACAGCAACGGCAAATATTATGTTGCATCTTATGAACCGACATATGCTTACTATACCGTTACAAGCGAAACACTCGTTCCGATTGTTTCAAATACAGACGACAGCGGCAATGTAACATACAGCTTCAACGGCAGTGATACCGCACTTTCGGCTTCGGACTTTTTGATTGATACCGATTTCAACTACACAGCCGCAGGACTTAGCGCAGATGATTATCTCAACGCAAAGCTTGCACAAAAGGCACCGTTCGTTCAAATCATCAAACAGGTTCGCACCGATGACAACAAGGCTCGCATCTATGTTCGTTCCACAAACGGAGCAAAAGGAACATACGGCGTTCTTATGAACAAAACAGCTAAAGTTGATGCAAAGGATATGGTTACATCAAACACATCGCTTAAATACGGCGGCATAACAAATGTTATGGATAACGGCCAGTTCTATGTAACGGTTAATTCGCAGTCCGATATGTCAATCCGTGTTATCGTATCATACGATTTCACATATACGGATAAAACTGTCGGCACATCAACAATCAGCGTTATTGATTACAGCACATCTGCTGATTTTGATGCAGTAAATGCATAAGGAGGTAAAACGATGAATAACAAACAACTTACCCCCGAAAGCATTGATACAAAAAAATCGTATTGCGCTCCTACCTATGAGATTGATAAATTCACAATTTACTGTGAGGTTACCGCGTCTCAAGGCGGTATGGACGGCGACAACGAATTTTAACAAATACAAATAAAAACAAGGCAGTTGAAAAACTGCCTTGTTTTTTTTGCTTAATCGGAGCGATTAAGTATTTAAACTCATTACCATTAAACAATACTTTTACATTTGGAAATTCTCAATATACGAATCAATGCAGGATTGTATAATTTCCTCAGCTTCTTTTCTTGGCTTAACTTCCGTTACGGATGTGGCTTTGTCGTGCTCAAGCGTTTTGTAAACCTCAAAGAAGTGCTTGATTTCGTCAAATCTGTGGCTTGGAATTTGGTCAATATCGTGATAGCAATTGTAGTTCGGGTCATTTACCGGCACTGCAATGATTTTTTCGTCTCTTGCGCCGCTGTCTTCCATAATAAGCACGCCTATCGGTGTGCACTCAACTATAGTCATCGGTTGAATTCTTTCACTGCAAAGCACGAGCACATCAAGCGGGTCATTATCGCTTGCGTATGTGCGGGGGATAAAGCCGTAGTTGGCAGGGTAGTGGGTCGATGTAAAAAGCACCCTGTCGAGTTTGAGCATACCTGTTTCTTTGTCAAGTTCGTATTTATTTTTGCCGCCTTTTGAAATTTCAATTACGGCATAAAATTTATCTTTTTTTATTCTTTTGGGTGATATGTCGTGCCAAATGTTCATACATTTGCCTCCTATATATTTTATTGTTATTATTTTAACATATAATATATCAATATACAAGAAAAAAGGGCGTTTTTAAACGCCCTTTTTGTGTTTGTGTTTTATTATCTCTTGATGTCGTCCCACTTAACGCCGTCAACCTGGAACAAATCGTCAAATTTGTATGTATTGTTTTCGTCCTTTTTGTGGTTAGGATACCAAACCTGTGCAAAAAACGGATTTGTTCTTGCAATTTTATCGTAATCCCAAGCCTTTTGAGGAACATAGCACTCAGGGCACCAGTGACCGCCGAGAAGGATAAGAGCAGGTGATGCCTCAAATTCAGCACCGCAACAACCGCATTTCCAAACAAGCTTTGTAGCAAGGTCGCCCTTCTTCATCTTTGTTGATACAAGGTCGCCGCCTCTGAATTTGGCTGCTTGCTTCATATCATCAATGTCAAGCTCAGATTCCGGCTTAGACTCGTCATAACCGTGGTCAAGCTTGTAATTCTCAGCGTCTGCATTGTCCTTGTTGAAGTTGATAATCTCAAAGTCTTCCCACTTTGTAGGAATCTTCTCGTATTCTTCATATGAACCGTAGTAAGCGGAAAGTCTTTCGGGATTTTTAGTCCTAACCCAGTCGATAGTACCGAAGTCTTTGGTTTCTGCAATTTTTTTCATAAACGGCTTAGCGCATGCGGCAACAAGGTTCTTTGGCAAATATCTCGGAATCTTGAAGTAGAACTCAACATGATCCGCAAGTCTGTTGAAATAATCCTGGATAGGAAGATTTTCACGGAAGTGAAGGAAGTCTTCAAGCTTGTCGCCGTCAGCATAGAACTGACCGTGGAAGTTCTTTGTGATGAACCAATTAGGGTCAAAGAGCTTTTCAGGGCCGGCAAGACCGAGTGTGCCAAGGAGAAGGTGCTCAAATTCATAGTTTGAAATTCTGTATTCTTTACCTGAACCTATATTGAAGAAGTGGTTCCAGAAATCAGAGCCGAGGTGACCCTGCATATCTTCGAGAACAAGGTTGCACATAAGTCTGCCCGAGTCCTCAACAGTGCACCACTCAAGAACGCCGTTAATCGGTACATGGAACATAATCGGATCCATATTCTTAAGAATGTTGGGATAAAGGATACCCGATTGACGCATAACAACCCAATTTTTGATTCCGCTCTCTACGAATGTACGCTCTGCAACTGTTTTTGAAACTGCATAGTGGTCGTAAATTGAAATTTTAATCGGGTCGCCGCAACGGCCCCAGTGGATAGGATAGTTACGGTCGCCTGTTTCTGCAACGGTACCGATGTAGCATACCTTTACAGCATCAGGATCCGGCTGAGCAAGAACAGCTTTGCAGATGTTTTCTGCTGCGCCGATGTTTGTTTTTTGTGTTCTGTATGGTTTCCAGTCTGCAGAAGGTGATACCATACCGCCGACATGGAGTACATAGTCAGAGCCGGTGATTCCTTCAAGAAGTGAATCGTAATCCGTAAGGTCACCCCAAACAACCTTTACATTCGGCTTTGCCATTAAGTCTTTAAGTTTTTCTTCATTTTTTGGGCTTTTTCTTGCAAGAATCTTAAGATTGATTTCGTTTGGATGCTTAATAATTTCCTGAACTGCTGCCCATCCCATGTTACCGGTACCGCCGGTAAGGAATACGGTTTTTTTTGCCATTAATTTTTTCCTCCTTATTTAATGACTGTTTGCACTGTACAAACTTTTAAATACCTAAATAATTATAAACTATTTCTTAACTGATTACAAGTAATATTTATAAATATTAGACAATTATTTAATCAAAATTTATCTTTTTTGCATATTTTATACTAATATTATTTTTTTGTTGACTTGTGGGGACAAAAAGTATATTATATATACAAACAAAAAAGTAAACAGCCTTATCGAGAGTAACTGAGGGACAGGCCCTATGAAGTTGCAGCAACCTGCTTAAGTAAGGTGCTAAAACCTGCGGTACAGCCGAGTGATGAGAATTCAGCATACGGTTCAAGGCCGTGTGCTTTTTTATTTAATACAACACAGAGAGGTGCAAAGATATGTCTAAATACTTATTTACAAGCGAATCTGTTACAAAAGGTCATCCCGACAAAATTTGCGACCAAATTTCAGACGCTGTTCTTGACGCTATGATTAAACAAGACCCAATGTCCCGTGTTGCGTGCGAAACAACCGTTACAACAGGCCAAGTTCTTGTAATGGGCGAAATTACAACTAAGGCACAGGTTGATATTCCTGCCATTGTCAGAAAAACTATTGTTGATATCGGATATGACAATGACGCAAAGGGCTTCAACGGCAACACATGTGCGGTTCTTACCGCAATTGACAAACAGTCGCCTGATATTGCAATGGGCGTTGATAAGTCATTTGAGCTTAAGCACGATGAGGAGGATAAGTACAACCTTAACGGTGCCGGCGACCAGGGTATGATGTTCGGTTACGCTTGCAACGAAACAAAAGAGTTAATGCCTCTTCCGATTTCACTTGCTCACAAGCTTGCCGTTAAGCTTACGGAAGTTCGCGAAAACGGCACAATGCCTTATCTTTATTCAGACGGCAAAACTCAGGTTACCGTTGAATATGACGACGGCAAGCCCACTAAGGTTACAACTGTTGTTGTTTCATCACAGCACAGTGCAGATGTTTCGCTTGAGCAACTTCGCGAGGATGTTATCAACAATGTTATCAAAACAACCGTTCCTGCCGAATTGATGGATGATGACACCGTATTTTATGTAAATCCGACAGGCAGATTTGTTATCGGCGGTCCCGCAGGCGACTCGGGTCTTACCGGCAGAAAGATTATTGTAGATACATACGGCGGATATGCCCGTCACGGCGGCGGTGCATTTTCGGGCAAAGACCCGACAAAGGTTGACAGAAGTGCTGCTTATGCCGCTCGTTGGGTAGCAAAGAATATTGTTGCCGCAGGTCTTGCCGATAAGTGCGAGGTTGAGCTTGCGTACGCAATCGGTGTTGCAAAGCCTGTTTCCGTTCTTGTTGAAACTTTTGGCACGGGTAAGGTAAGCGACGACAAAATTTCGGAGATTGTTAATAAAGTATTCGACCTTCGTCCGTCGGCAATTATTGACAGACTCGACCTCAGAAAGCCGATTTATGAAAAACTTGCCGCATACGGCCATATGGGCAGGGAAGACCTCGGCGTTTCTTGGGAGAAAACCGATAAAGTTGACGAAATTAAGGCTTGCTTATAATTTAATAAGTATTATAAACAAAACAAAAAGGCAGATTGGGGCACACTCCGTAAGGAAGTAATTGGTTTAAGCTTTCTGAATTTTGCCCATTGCACTATTAAAAAAATATGCCAATACGCAAGTATTGGCATATTTTTGTTAATGCACACTGAACAAAATCAGTTTGCTTAAACTGCTTCGCACTCAAAAGACAAAGAAACAGATGAAAGACAAGGCATAATTCACAGTGCAGGCTGGCGCCTGCGCTGTGAATTTAACGCAGTATTTCGCTGTTTATTTGTTTTTTTGAGCATTTATTCCTTATGGAGTGTGCCCCTTTTCTCGCCTTTTATTTTTTGCTGTATTTTTTATGCTTATTATAATTTTGAATCCTTGTCAACCGCTTTGTCAATTGCGTTGTGAATTGCAGATTCAAAGCCGTCTGCCTGAAGTGATGTCACAGCTTCGATTGTTGTTCCGCCGGGGGAGCATACCTTGTCAATTAACTCCCATGGGTGCTCGCTGCTGTCCAAAATCATTTTTGCACTGCCCAAAACCGTTTGTGCCGCAACCATAAGCGCAGTGTCCTTTTTCATTCCGTTTTTAACGCCTGCTCTTGCCATTGCGTCAATAAACATATATGCAAATGCAGGACCGCATCCGCCTATAACGCCGAAAAGAGGGAAATAGTTTTCATCAAGATACATAACTTTTCCGACACCGCTGAAAATTGCCTCGGCAGTCTGCTTGTCCTCGTCTGTTGCATCGGCGTTTGCTGTGTATGCGCACATTGCCTCGCCGACCGTTGCGTTGATATTAGGCATAACGCGAATAATTCTGTTATTATGAGATAAAGCACCTCTGATGAACTCTGTTGATTTTCCCGCCGCAATTGAGATAAGCAGAGTGTCGCTTTCTTCAAGCGTTGTGTTGATTTTGCTCAACACCTGTGGCAAAACATTCGGCTTAACAGCCAAAATTACGGTGTCGCTCGATGATACAACATCACATTCGCTTTCACATTTGTTGATTTTGTATTCGGCGGTGAGCTTTTCAACCGCAGGAGCGTAAACATCAAAAACATTAATGTCGCTTTCCTCAACAGTTTTGCTTTTGATTATACCTTTAATAATCGCCGTTGCCATATTGCCGCAACCTATAAATCCGATAGACATTTTTAAACCTCCTATAGTCTTTATACATCATATAATAT
>CAVGLE010000094.1:0-720 GCA_963630035.1 Mediterraneibacter torques | reverse complement strand
GCCGCTTGTATTTTTCTTTTGTTGCAATTCCGCCGCGAATGTGTCGCTCCGCTTTGTTTTGTTGCAAAACAGTATTCACTCTTTGCGCAAGATTCGGCGAAATCATCGACAGTCGCTTTGTAACATCCATATGTACCGTCGATTTGCTGATGCCGAACACAGCCGCCGTTTGCCTTACGGTTGAATTGTTTTTGACTATATATTCTCCAAGCTCAATACACCTTTTTTCAACAATATCGTTCATCTAAACTGCTCCTTAAACTACTCCTTTTGTAATCTATATGAACGCATTGCTTTTTCTATTACTCAATTTTATGTCGCCCGTTTGCACAATAAATAATGCCATTTCTTAAGAATTCTTAAAATACTTGAAAAATTTTACCAACAGTGATATTATGAATTTGGGAGATATCGAAACAAAAATCTCGGAGCGGAGTTTTTTTATTTATCTCTTAATTCCTTATCGGAGGCGGTAGAAAAATTTTAAATGACATCTATTACAAATTAAATTTATGAGAGGGAATCTAATATGTCTAATGTCAAAGAAAATTCTAAATTTAAAAGATTTATAAGTTTATTCATTTCGTTAATTTTGGTTGCTTCAATTGCTGCCGGTGTAGACACGCTTGCTTTTGCGGCTGATACATATTATCGACCTGTAGCAAAAATGCAAACAATGCTTAGAGTGGATAATTATTCATCCGGCGATGTAAAGTGCAC
>CAVGLE010000093.1:1145-6887 GCA_963630035.1 Mediterraneibacter torques | reverse complement strand
CATTATCGGTATCAATAAAAATATATGAAAATCCCGTTTCTCCTTCAAGGAGAGTTTCCGAAACGACATCATCTAAACAGGTGAAATCTTTTGTCACAAATGAAATTGAGCCGTAAGATTCATTAACAATATTGTTATCGACATCAAAAAAATCGGCAAATGCAGGTCTGTCTTCAAGATACTCATTTTTCGCAGTTTCTTTGTCACTGACAACTGTAATGTTAAGTTTAAAACTGTTAACCTGAGAGGCTTCAAAAGCAACATCAATAAACTTTTTGGACAACTGTGAAAATCCGAATACTGCAACATTTACATTATTATCATTTATATAGTTGTATAAAGGCTTATCATACAACAGCTTTTGAATAACCTCTGCAGAGGTATCAGAGATTTTCAATGAATTTTGTTTTTGGGTATCTTTCATAATATGTGTTCTCCTGACATAATAATACAAATTAATTATATCATTTGGAATTATTAATATCAAGAATATACTGACGGACATTCAATATTTGAAACATTTTACACTTTAAATTCTTTTGCAATCGGAGAATCCGCGTTTACTATATAAACTGCTCTGTTTTTTTGTGCCTCCGACTCAATCAGCTTTCCATTTTTTATGTCATTAACTCTGAAGCAGGTAGTTTCTTGTCCGGCTCCGTATGTTAAAATCTGACTTTCCGATACATTTTGCTTCATAAGTGTTTCCTTTACCTTGTCGGCACGCATTTTAGATAATGTTTTGCACCCGGATTTGGTTCCGTCGGTAGCGGTAGAGCCGATGACTAATATTTTTGTGTCCGTATTATCATTCAACACCTTTGTCAGCGACCTGCTCGTATGGAACGGCAAGTATTATTCCATCGGAGTCGGTCACAAGGAATTTACTGCGGATAAGTTTAACGATGAGGATTATTATGTTCTCACTCTTGCCGCTATCGCGTGGGAACTCAAACGGAGTGCATTACCGATGCCACCGTGTTCATCGCTGCAGGTCTGCCCTTAAGCTGGGTAAGTGAACAAAAGGCGGATTTTAAGAAATATCTGCTTCAGCACAGCGAGGTTACTTTCAACTTCCGCAATACGGAATACCGTATTAAGATTGTCGGTGTGGAAATCTATCCGCAGGGGTTTGCCGCCGTTGCCGAAAGGCTAAGTGATTTTAAGGGTGTCAATATGATCTGCGATATTGGCAACGGGACTATGAACCTTCTTCGGATTTTAAAAAAGAAACCTGATGCTCAGAAAATGTTTACTGAGAAGTACGGCACCTATCAGTGCGCTTTGCTTATACGTGAGCAGATGCTGAAAGTACACCACGCCGCCCTTGATGATATCGTCATCACCGAAATTTTAAAGAAAGGCACGGCGGATATTGACGGGCAGTATCTTAATACGGTTATTAAGATACTGCAAAGGAATACACCGTCGGTATCTTCCACCACCTGCGTGAACACGAATACGATCCAAAATTGATGAAGCTCTATGTGGTCGGAGGCGGTGGCTGTCTTATCCGCAACTTTGCCGATTATGATGCAAGCCAAGTTATCATTAACGACGATAATCTGAAACGCTTTATTCAGGAGGATGTAAAGTCTCTGACAAATGAGCTTGCCGAGACGGAGGCGTTACTGCAAAAGCTGGAAGACAGCAAGCGCAGTCAGATGTATGCCATTTGGGATATTGAGCAAATTAAAGAAAAATTGTTGTCCTTCGGCAAATACGCAGAGGAAGCCGCACCCGACATTCTGATTACACTGATATAGACCTTTGTGGAACGAATTTATATTACCGATGAAAATGATGAGCGTCACTGCCACATCTTCATCAAAGGTTGTTCGAAAGAAGATTATGACGACTTCTTCCGGGTAACCGGTTACATAGAAAACACACAGGAAACCAGAACTGTCACATCCGTTTTGTCTGTGTGTGATTCAGATGAGTGTTGCAAACACTACATGATATTGACACCTGTATGTTGAATGCGACAATATTTTTATTTCATTATTTCCGTTCTTTTTTATCATGTTTTTTACCTCCTGTATTTTAGTAACGCGGCTGCCAAACCATTTCTATTATATTTGGAGGTTATTTTTTCGCCAATACGCTCGTCTTGCTTTCAGTTTGGCGATTTTATTTTACTAAAGTTTTTTATTTCCCCAGGTTGAACCGGGGTGGTGTTTTTTACTGAAGAGACAAGAGGAAACGCACCTTCCATTTTTACGGAAGGTGCGTTTTGGGGCACACTGCATAAAATTGCAGTGTGCCCCTTATGTTTGTTTTATGAATTTTTTGTCAACCGATTTTACTATGTATTCGTGCTCTCTGTGTGAAAAGTAAATTATCGCCTCGTTTTTTAGCTGTGCGGCATTTATTTCGAGTATGCAAAACTCGGTGTCCTTGCCGCGCATGTTGGCTTTATACTGCAAATACCCGTCGTCGATAATATGTTGTACATTGTCTGTCAAATATATTAAGCCGATCGGAGTTTTCAACCCCTGTGTTCTTACGGCCTCCAAATATTCAATCGGTAAAAAATGATAAAGCTTGTCGGGTGGGTCAGCCTTTGAAAGTTCGTTGCCTATATGTTTTGAAAAATAGCGTTCGCCTTTTCTTGCTCCGAAAAAATACTGTATCACATTTTTTGTTAAAAAATAAAAATTATTGCCGTTTCCGGATTTGATAAAGTTTTTGAACGATTTTTCGAGCGCGCAATAATAAACACCGCCCCTTTTTCGCAATTTAATGCTGTTCTTTAGGTTCATGCGGTTGCCGTCATCTATGATTCGGCGCTTAACAAAAATTGTTTGCATTGCATTGCCCCTGCCAAAATATATTTGTGTTTTTTATTATACTATCATATTTTGCAAAAACAGTCAATTTTTGTGTGCAGAGTTAATTTGGCTCCGTGTTAAAATTCAATTATGTGCGGCTTTATTTCCGTATCGTGGTTTGCAAGGCTCTCGATACAATTTGAATCAAGGCTTTGTTCTTCTATCCATTCAAGCGATTTTTTTTGCATTGCTTTATCCATCGATATTCCCGATGTAATCATTTTTTGCCACGATTTTGAGCTGTATCCTCCGTCGGAGAATAAAAGCACAAATTTGCCGTCGGCGTTTTTGATTTTTACGGCGCACAAGCCGTCGCAGTGTCCGGGAATGTTTATCATTTTTACGCTTCCGTCTCCGAGCAAATCAAACGCTCGATTAAACGGACCCTCCGTGTCATTCCACTTAAAGCCCTTGATGTCAGTGCCGTTCCACCACCGTTTTCGAAAGCGGATTTTTATAATCGGCGACGGCTTTTTCACCATGTCAAGCTCCGCCTGCGACACTAAAATATTTTTTGCCTCTTTCACCGCGCGCAAGCCGTTTGCGTGGTCGCAGTCGAGGTGACTCAGCAAAACAAAATCAATATCACTCGGCGATATTCCCATTGCGGCAAGCTGTTCGTCGACAGCCATACCTTTTGCGAGTTTTCCTTGATTTATTTTGTAAAGAATAGGCGAGCCGAGCGACTTTATCTGCGCTTTTCTGTCATATTCGCCGTTTGGACTGATTCCTCTGTGCCACCCCGTGTCAACCAAAATCAGCCCTTTCGGGTGCTCAATCAAATAAGCCGAAACAGGCATCCAAATCCATTTGCGTTTCGGCGTTGTAAGCCCGGACGCCTTGATTATATTACAAGTGTCGCCGCCGAACGGCAGATACGGCGATGTCCTGACCTCGCCCGTGTGCAGAATATGAATTTTTATTTTGTCCATATTGTTTTATTGCTCCTTTAATGCCTTTTGAAAACGATAAAGCATTTTGATTTTCAGCGTTGTCGGCACAAATCCTGCACCGATGCGCAAAAACTTGAATTTTTCTCCGGAAACGATTATTAAATCTCCGTTTTGCATTCCGTTAAATGCGGCGAGGGCAACCTCCTTTGCATCAAGAGAAACCGCGCTGTCCTTACGGCCTGCGTTTTTAGACCAATTCGTTTTTACAGGACCGGGACAGAGGGTTGACACAGATACTCCGCTGCCTGAAAGCTCGCCGTAAAGTGCTTCTCCGAGATAACGCTCGTATGCCTTTGTCGGACCGTAAACATTCAGCCCCGGGTCGGGAAGATAGCCGCTCAAAGACGCGACATTGAGTATCCTTCCGCCGCCGTTTTTCACCATATCCGCGGCTATATATTTTGCAAGCAGTGTTACGCTTGTCACATTAAGCGTGATGAGGTCGTTTAATGTTTTGTCATCAGTGTCAATCAAATTGCTTGATTTACCTGCGCCGGCATTGTTGACAAATTGATTTATTGTTATACCTTGTCGGCAAATTTCGTCATACAATTGTTTTGCACCGTTTTCTTTTGATAGGTCAACGCTTATTGTTTTAACATTTGAATTGTATTTTTGCGATAATTCATCTGCCGCTTTTTGCAGTTTTTCTTCGCTCCTTGCCGCAAGCACAAGGTCAAATCCGTGAAGTGCAAAAATCTCGGCAATTTCCCTGCCTATTCCTCCCGAGCCGCCTGTTATGAGGACTGTTTGACCCGCACCGTTTACCTTTTCGGCTGTTGCTGTGTCGAGTCTGTTTTTTATTACTTTTATTGCAGTGAGTGCACCTGCCGTTGCCGCCGCGGCCGCGATAATTCTTTTTGACATATATCATTGCTCCTTTTTGGCGGAATTTTTTAAAAAATTAAAGCCGCCCGTTTGACTTTATTTTATCAAATGGGCGGCTTTACAAACACTACAAAATTTTAAATTTTGTTCGGTTTTACAATACCGATTTAATTAACTTTTTTATTGTTTTGAATTTTTTGCTGATATTTTCGGTGTCTGTTTTGTCGGGATTTTTGAGCCAATATGTATAGTATGTTATTACGGCAGAGGCAAAGATTTCAAGCTCAAGCTCATAGTTTTTGCCCTTATTACTGCCGAAATTTTCTTTAAAATGATTTATTATTGCGGTTTTGAGCTTTTCAATAAATCTTGCATTCGGCTGAGCCGCCAAAAAAGCATAGAAAACACTGCGGTTTTGCTCGATATAATCCATCAAACCGGCAAATATCGCCTCGCTGTCGTCCGAATAAATTTTCTCGCTCACTGCTCTGATTTCTCTTACGGTTTCGCCCTCAATTTCTGCTTTAACGCAGTCGATATTGTCATAGTGCGCATAAAATGTTGTTCGCGCAACAGGAACGCTTTTGCAAAGCGATTGAACGGTGATGCTGTTGTAATTTTGCTCTGTATAAAGCTTTATAAATCCGCTTTTTATTGCATACTTTGTATCCATATCGGTTGCCCTTGTGCGATATTAATTGCTGCCTTTTGTCATAAATATGATTGATATATTGAATGTCTTTTCATCGGAATTATAGCTGAACTCTATATCACCGCCGTATTTTTTAACAGTGCGTGTGATGCTTTTGAAACCATATCCGTGAACGGTTTTGTCTGCTTTGCTTGAAACAAGCCTGTTTTTGTCGATATTAGGCTCCCTGTCGCACGAGTTGGAAAGGTCAATAACAATCATGGAATTGATTTTTCCGATTTCAAACTTAACCTTGCGCTCGGTGCTTTTTGCCGCCGATTCAACAGCATTGTCAAGCAAGTTGTTAAACAGCGCAGTCAAATCATTTCTGTCGATAAATCCAAAGTCGGAATAGTTTATTTGTCGCTCAAATATTAAATCGTTTTTGCGGCAAACAAAAATGTATTTATTAATTATCAAATCAAGCAACTTGTTT
>CAVGLE010000093.1:0-1135 GCA_963630035.1 Mediterraneibacter torques | reverse complement strand
GTTTGATGTTTTGCCGATATTGTTTGTATTGTCAATGTCGCCGACAATGCTGTCGATATAAGTTTTTATTTCGTTGTTGCCGTTTGCCATTGAATAAATGCTGTGATAGTGCTTTTTTGTGTCGTGCACAAACATTTGGAGTCTGTCGTTTTGATGCGCAAGCAACTCATAATATGTATTGTTGATTTGCTTTTCGGATTGGATTGTGCGAAGCTCGATAAGTTCCGCCTCTTTTTCCGATGTTTTTTGCTGATAAATGCTTGTGAAAACAACGGAAACAATAAGCACAAGGCTTGAAACGGCTATCAAAATTCTTATATTGTCATTCAAATCAACCTCGTATGAGATTATTACAAATACGGTCAAAATCAAAAGAAGCGATGCCGGATAAACCAGCAAATGCCACTTGATTGCCTCCTTATAGTCGGTCTTACGCACAATTGCCACAACAATACGCAATAAAACAAACAGCAACGATTTGCTTGTTACAATAAGAACTATGTATGAATACGGGTTTGTAATAAATGCTTTTGACTCTGTACCGAACACAACGGCAAGCAAATTTATTACGCTTATTTCTGTTATTGTTACGCCGACCGTAAACAGTAAGGAATACAACAACGAAAAAACCGCTTTCAGTTTGTAAAGAAGCCGCGCAAAAAGCAATTGAAAAATCAACAGCACGGCGGTGTTGATTATTACATTGTAATTAAAAAGAATGTTTATTCCCGTCATTATCAGGTAGCCGATCTGAATAGTGACGGCGTTAATCAATTTTCTGTCCGTATTATTTATGCTTTCGTAAAAATTAAAGCATATCAGCGCTTCTATCACCTGCAAAATCAGGTTTAAATACACAGAATGCAACTATTTTCTCCTTTTTAGATAGCTGTGAAAATGCTTTCTGAAATCGGATTGCTTTCTATATGAAATAGGAATAATTTCTCCGTTTGTCAGTGTCACTTCGTTACGCCTGTATTCGTTGACATAATCAAGATTGATTATGTAGCTTTTGTGCACTCTGTAAAAGCAAAGATGATTGAGTTTGGTTTCCCATTCATCCATCAAATTTGCCGAGTAATATACCATATTTTCGGTTACAACCTTTACTTTGTGCTCAAGCGTTTCAACATAC
>CAVGLE010000092.1:3756-6938 GCA_963630035.1 Mediterraneibacter torques | reverse complement strand
GCCCATATGATACCGAAGGTTTTTTGTACGATGAGAATTTTAAAATTTTAGCGTCAAACGACGATATATCGTCGAGCGATACTGATTTTTCGCTTACTTATTCGCTTGAGAAAGGCAAAAAATATTATTTCGGCGCAAAAATCAACAGCTTTTATCAAACCTCAAATAAAGGCGAAATCAAAGTAACATTGTCTGCAAACGGATTTGATGTCAGCGGCACTGTTTACGCTCTCGGCGACAAAAACGGCAATCCGTCCGATATCGTTGTGACAAACGCGCTCATTGACGGTACAGCGACCGATAACGGAACATTTTCGTTTAATGTTACAGGCGGTACAAAACAGTGTACGATTACTGCAGATAATGCAACAAAAACCGTTATTTTCACCCCGGACAGTGAAACGGATGTTGCCGTTTTGATGTGTGATGTCAATAATGACCGTATAGTAAACGGTAAGGATTTTGTACAAATGCTCCACACGGAGTCAAAATATGTCAGCCTTTGCGAGCCGTTACTCAATTATCAATACTAACATAATATCAATTGTGGCAATATACAATTGATAAAATATGTCAAAAAGTAACAAGTCGGATTTTTAAATTTGAGCTAAAAATCGGGCTTGTTTTTCTTGTTTAATTTAATTTATTTATCACTATTATATTTGTGACAAATAAATTCGGTATTTTTTTTAACTTTGCTTGATTTGGAGCAGTTAAATTTAGTATAATTATAACGATTAAAATTAGACATTTGCGCCCGTATGGTGAAAAGTCTGATTATTACAAACGACAAATTTGTCGGTTATCGGAGGTAAACTTATGCATAAGAAAGTATCCAAAAAATTGCTTTCGTTGCTTCTTGCGGTGCTTATGGCGGCTTGTACATTGCCCATGAGCGGAATTGCGGCGATGGCACAAACTTCGTGGGTAGAATTTGCATCGTCGGATTTTACACAGGCGAATTTTTCAGATTCTGTTTCTACAGTGTCCGGTATTCCTGCCAATCTCTACAGAAGTACAAATGTTCAAACTCTTTCAACTTCGGACAAGGCACTGAGCTGGGATGTAGGCGAGTGGACTGATTCGTCAAACCAAAGCGGTGCCGTTTCGACTGTCAATTCCGACGGCGTTAATGTGCGCAACGGATTTTTGTATGTTTCCGGTTATCAGGGCGATGTAAATCCCCTCAACGGACTCTCGGCATTTAAGGTTGATCTTTCATTCCAATTTTCCGCTGATTCTACCGTTTCGTCGGCTGATACAAATCATATCGTAAAAATTTCAAGCAATTCATCTTCAAAATTATCAATTACGGATGAAAAGGCTTGGGTTAATTCGTTTTTCAGCCAGGACAGCTACGGCCGTATGCATGTTGACAGTACAAAATCCGTAAGGTCAAATGAGGATGCTACAACAAGACTTGATACAACCGTTCTTTCAAAAAACACGGAATATCACTATGTTGTAAGCTATGCAAAAAATCATATCAACTCATATGTAACCGATGCAGACGGAAATGTTGTTATCAATTACGGCTCATACAAAAAGTCGCTCGATACATCAACAATTTACGGACTTTATTTCGGCTTCGGCGGTGACCACGCTTTTTATCAAAACATTACATATAAGAATGTGAGATTTTACGAGGGCACAACCGCTGCCGATGAAAAGAAAACTGTTGATTCTAAGAAAGATAAGTATTTGCTTACCTATTTTACAGGCAACAGCGCAGAAAACCTCAACTATGCCGTATCGGATGACGGCTATAACTGGGAGGCTTTAAACGGCAACGACCCTGTTTGGGATTCTTCATTGCTTGATACATCGAATATTAAGTCATATCCGGATAATTCCGGTGTTGCCGCATCGGGTCATGTGCGCGATCCGTATGCGTTCCAGGCAGAGGACGGCTCATATTATATCCTCGCAACCGATTTAAATACAGTCAACGGTACATCGTGGGGCAACAACTCAAAACTTATGGTTTGGCATCTTGACGATTTAGCAGATGTTTCAACCACACAGCCATGGTTTATTGATACTCAGTCTATTGCTTCAAGTATTTGCAACGGCGGAAATGTCAGCCGTGCTTGGGCTCCTCAGGCTATTTGGGATGCGGACGCAGGCCACTACATGCTTTATTGGTCAATCGGTTATTTAAGCAACGGCAATAAGACCCAAATGTATTATGTTTATACCGATGATTTCAAAACTTTCCTTTCCAAACCTCAAAGATTAACCGCAGATACATTCAGCAATATCGACGGTGATATTACATATGACGGCTCACTGTATTATTTGTGGTATAAAAATGAGGACGAATCGAAAATTCTTTATGCAACTTCCGAGTGTGCACACGGCCCTTACAGCCAGACTACAGAATTTACCGATTCTAACTATGCAAGCAAGTTTGAGGGTCCGCAGGTATATCAGCTTTATTCAACAGGCGAATATATCCTTATGGCAGACCATTTCAGCAGCAGTATGTCTTACTTTGCAACATACTCTTCAAAAAACCCTGCCGATTTTGAAAACAACAATGTTTCGGGTATGAACCTCAACTATCTGTCACCCCGTCACGGTTCGGTTGTTAATATCACAACAGAGCAATACAATAAACTTATTGCAAAATACGGCAAGGTTACATTTGACACAACAAATGTTCAGGAAGGCAAGGATGTAAACGATTATCTTGTTGCCCGTTATTTCACAAACAGCGACGCAACCGATGACGCAACAGGCAACGGCTACACTCTTACAACTAATAATGTTGAAATGACAACCAATTATAACGGCAAAATTGCCGCTCATTTCTCGGGTACATCAAGTGATAACCTGTCCGACCCTAAAGCAACAAATCAGGGCGATTCATATAAAAAGACAAATTCATATGCGCGTGTGTCAACCGCCGATATGCTCAAAAATCTTGATATTAACAGCGGCGTTACATTCTCTTGGTACGGTTATGCAAACAATGCAAATACCGGCAGGTGGATGGACTGGTCTTCTGCAGAGCCGGGCACATTGTCTTGGGATGATGTTCAGGGCAACGGCAGCCAGACAACCGATGCATATGCTTATGTTGCATCTAATATGGAATATACAGCCGCTAACAAAAACGGCAAAGCCGGCGTAAAATCATATCGCGGCACAACATACAAAAACGGTTGGCATTTATACAC
>CAVGLE010000092.1:0-3624 GCA_963630035.1 Mediterraneibacter torques | reverse complement strand
CGGTGATTTGCTTAAGTATGAATTTGCTTCAAACGGCGAGTCGGTTTCTAAGGAAGGCGCTCCGCGTTATGACGATACGCTTAACGCATCGTTCTTTGAAAATATTCAAGAAGGCGGCAATCTTCTTCTCGGTATTTCGTCTTGGGCACCCGATGATACTCTAAACGGCTATATTTCGGATTTCCGTGTGTATAACAGAGCACTTTCACTCTACGATATGCGCGAGTCAATCAGCGAGCTTGACAGTAAAATTCCGTCTGCCGATGCTGCCGACAGCACAAGAGATTATTACGACCCGATGGAGGATACAACGGTTGACGGCGTAACATACAGTAAGTATGACGCAACCGTTACTGACCCTCAAAATGTTCACGGCAATGTATTGAACACAGCCGGCGGCGTTGTCGCAAACAATAAGTTTTACGGCACAAAAACAACTGCCTCAAAGGGTTACACGATTTCAACTTGGTATAACCCCGGCGATGATATTGAAAACAATGGCGTTGTTTTCAATATCGGTTTGGATACTTGCTCTTGGGGTTCAAGGAAGTATTTCTATCTTCTTGAAAACGGTTATTTGCACTATTGCAGAGATGACGCAGAAGGCGGCGATAACTATATTGACGCAAGCAATGTATTTGGCGACAGCGGTCTCACCGCAAATAAGTGGAGCCATATTGTAGTTCAGGTTGAGCCTTCGGGCGGATGGGATATTGTTTATATTTATGTAAACGGCAATCTCACAAAGAAATTTAATTATTATACCGAAGCCAAAGCCAAAACAGATACGGCTTATTCAATCCACAACTACCTTGCTTCCGATGATTGGACTGTTCTTTACGGTAAAGACTGCACAGGCTATTGGGCAAGTGCCACAAACGGATATGCCGATGATTTCACAATCCGCAACGGCGTTTATTCGGCAGAATCCGTGTACAAAATAGATAAAAAATCTATTGCCGATAAGTTATTGAGCGTTGGCATTAAGGATTATCAAGACGCAATGGCAAAACTTAAAGATGCCGATTATGTTTACCTCGGAATGAGCGACGCATACATTGCGTATGACAAGATTCACCGTTATATTGATTCTTGTCAATACGGCAGTTATGAGCCGAATGACGACGAAATTCAACAGCTTTATGATGAGCTTGAGGAAAAAATCACTTATATGCTAACTCATCAATACAAAAAGCCGTCAACAACAGTACAAGGCTATCAACAATCCGGTAAAAATGATATTGATGAAATATATACTCACAATATGTTGACACAACCAACAGGTGTATATACCGTAAATGAGCTTGAAAAAGGTAACTATACAGGTAGAATCAGTTTATCTAATTTTGTATGGTTGTATACCGGCATGGACGGTGATACGCCGACCGCACCTTACAGTGTAGGTGCATATAAAGCGAATACAAGCGACGAAATTCGCGGTTCTTCTTATTATGTTGCCGATAACAGTGGACCAATGGCATTCGGCGGTGCATATGCCACGTCGCAGAATGATGCATATTGGCATTTTAACGATACTATGAGCACCGATGCGGCTGGTCAGTCTACAAATATAAACTGGATATATGACACTTATACAAACAGCGGTTCAAGCAGAAATGTAATGATGACAAATTCCGATCAAGAAAGTTACAGAACCGGTAAATTGTCCAACAACACTTGGTGCAATGGTTCAGGCTATGCGAGATTTACAGGTAATGAGTCAACATTTTCTGTTTCCTCATCAGGTGATACCGTTCATACAAACAGTGACGGATCTTATACATCTTATATTTATTCATTTACTCCGTCTTTTGGTATGAAATATTATTATAGTAGTTGGGGGAGAGACCATTATGAAGCTGTAGGTACAATAGCAACCGGCACTGTTCAGGTTATCAACTACAAGCCGGTATATGATGCCTTAATGTCAATGAAGAACAAGACAGACGCTGACGGCAACAACTATCTTGAAAATATCACGGCTTATTCACCCGATTCCGTCAAGGCTTTGCTTTCGGCATTTGACACAGTAACCGGTATAGATTACTCACTTTCGTCAAATTCGCTCGCAACCGCAAAAGCACAGGAAATCAAAACAAAGGTTGACGCACTTGAAGATTCCGAGCTTTTAAACAATGTTGTAAAACAAGCAGACTACGAAAATCTTCGTAAAGCCGCAAAAGACAACCAAAAAGAGATTGAAAGATTAGACGGCAATATTCTTGATGATGACGGAAATGTTGTCGGCAAGTATACAACATCATCTTGGAATGCATACAAAAATGCAACAAATGCTGTTACAAAACACTACAATTCCCTTAATCCTTGCACTGATAATGAAAACTATGCTACATCACAAGAGCAGGTTGACCAGTTAGAATCAAACATCACCGCCGCAAAGAGCACTCTTGTTGAGGCTGCCGATTATGATTCATATGTAGGCACAACCGTTCCGGCTAACCAAGAAACGGAAAGCACAAAGAACTACTACAACGATGATCAAATTTATACTTACGATTCTTGGATTAATTTCAGCGATTCGTATAAATCGGCAAATGCATGGCATTCAAAATCAGCCGCTTACAAGGCAGATACAGAAAAGTATCTTGTAAACTATCAAAAGTACGGCGAAAACAATATTAATGCAGGTCCGTATATTGCATATGATAAAAACGGCAATATCGTTACCGACGATTCGCAGTCACCTTATTACTACGAATATATCGGCTCGTTCTATGAGAATGACGGTGACGAAGATCCGTCACAATTCGAAACAGGCGACTATGTTAAAATCGACGGCGCATATATCAAGCTTAACGGCCACAGATACTATGCAACATCGGTTACAACGACAAATTCGCCCCGTCAAAGCGATATTATCACAGCTTCCGATGATTTGACCGACAAGGCAAATGCTCTTGTAAACAATAATGTCGATACAAAGGACGCTTACACAACATTCGATAATGCGTATGACACCGTTTCATCATTTGACAAGGTTAAGTATATCGACCCTGACGCTGTTCAAAAGATTTATGACGACGAGCAAAGCAAGGTTTATAAAATCCTTACTTCTGCAGACGGCTCGCTTGAAAAATACAACGAAGCCACAAACAGAAGCTTCACCGAGGGAACAAAGATTTACAACACAACGCTCGGCAATACGGATACAAATACAACAAATCTTTTGACAAGCTCAAATAAGGTCAACGATACCGAAAAAGAAAAGTATGTCAAGAAATTCAAGGCAAGCTTCTCGGTTGAAAGCCAAACAGGTGACGCCACGACTGTTGTAACACCTCAAACCGCCGAATATGCTTATTACGGCGAAGAGTTCAATTTCGGCTCACCCGAAATCGGAGCAGACCAGTATATTAAATGGACTGTTACAACATTCAACTACGGCGACGATGAATTTAATCAAGGTGCAATTGGCTCAACTAAAGTTAATGTTGACAAGGCATTCAAGCGTTATGCAGATTCAAACATTCGTGTAACCGCTATCATTATGAACAAAACAGACAGCGACACTGCAATGTCAAACACCGTTAAGGTTTACAATGCATACGGCAAGCTCACAAACATTGTTTATACAAACGCAGATGTTTCGGCACTTGATTTGAC
>CAVGLE010000091.1:1864-6959 GCA_963630035.1 Mediterraneibacter torques | reverse complement strand
CTTATATCCTTATCATCGAGGATGATTTTGCCCTTATCTTGGAGATATGTGCCGCAAAACATATTGAACAGCGTTGATTTTCCTGCGCCGTTTGAGCCGACAATCGTCACAAATTCTCCGCTGTCAAGATGAAGCGAAATATCCTGCAATGCAATGTGCTCATTCACCGTTCCGGGAGCGAAAGTTTTTGAAACATTAATTATATCAAGCATTTCTTTTCGCCTCCCTCTTTAACTTTGAATTGGCAATTTGATTTTTTATTTCCGGTACAATGAGAGTGATTGTTACGATAAGCGCACATGCAAGTTTCATGAGGCTTGCGCTCTTATCGCCGAAAAGGGACGCCTTAACAACAAATGCAACAATGACTTTATAAACAATAGAACCGAAAACAGCAGAAATCAAGCCGAGAGTAACATTCCGTTTGCCGAAAATTGCCTCTCCGATAATTACGGCGGCAAGGCCGTAAATCAATGTGCCGTTTGAGCCTGTTTGGTCGCTGAAACCCTGATAATGCGCCATAAGCGCGCCAGAAAGAGCAACAAGCCCGTTTGACAGCGCAAGGCCAAAAATAAGCGAGAAATTAACATTGATTGACGATGCTTTAACCATATCCGGATTGTCACCTGTTGCGCGTATGCAAAGTCCCAAATGTGTTTTAAAAAACACAATGACGATGGCGAGTATCACAATGCAAACTGCCGCCGAAACAATCATAAACACAACCTTTTTCTGCGTGCCGCGCAAATCAAGTGAATTTGTCAAATCGTTAAACAGCGTGTAGTTTGAAAAGTCGAGATTAGGCTCGCCTCTGACAAGCAAATTGATTGAATAAAGCGCACTCATAGTAATAATACCGGCAAGCACGGGGTGCACCTTTATTTTTATCTGCAAAAGTGCGGTAACTATACCTGCGATTGCACCTGCACAAAATGCACCGACAAAACTCAAATATGTAAGCCCTTTGAGCGAAATAACAGCCGCAACAGCCGCACCGAAGCCGAACGAACCTTCGGTTGTAAGATCGGGAATATCCAAAATTTTAAGAGAAATGTAAATACCCAATGCAAGAAGGCCGTAAATAAAACCCTCTTGTATCGCTGAAATGTAAACCTGCATTAATTATATATCCTTTAACCAAATTTGCCTCCGTGTTGACGGAGGCATAAAGTGAAATTATTTTATTTCGTTGATTTTTTGTCCAACGCTTTCCTCGGTAGGAGTAACCAATTTGAGATTCGGGTTTGCTTTTTGGAGAGCGGCAGCGGTTGATGAATTGTATGTGCAATAGTCAACGCTTACAACAACCGACGGAATATCCTCAAGAGCTTTGCCCTGCATATACTCAACGCACATATCTGCTGTTTTTGCGCCGATGCCCTTGTCGTCAATAGCAAGTGTTGCAAGACAACCCGATTTAACCGTTGTTGCCGATGAGCAATATGTCGGAATGCCTGCCTCGTTGCATACAGCTACGAGAGCTTCAACGCCCTGCTGAACGATTTGGTCGTTCGGAACGAAAACGGCGTCACAGCCCTTTTTAAGAAGAATTTCAGTACTTGATTTTACATCGTTTGCTGTATCAACAGTTGCGATTTCATATTGAGCACCGATTTCCTTGAAGTATTTAACTGCGGAATCAACTGTATTTTTTGCATTAACCTGTGATTCGGAATAAATAAGTCCCCACTTTTTAACATTGGGAGTAATTTGAAGTCCCATTTTAACAATATCCGAAACAGGGATTGCATTTGAAGTACCTGTTGCGAATTTATCCGGCTTGTTCATATCAGTGATAACGCCTGCCTGAACAGGAGCGGAAACTGCGCAGAAAAAGCACGGGGTTTCGGATTTGATATTAACAAGCGTTTGCGTTGCTTGAGTGCCGACCGTTAAAATAGCAGAATATGAGCCGTCATCAAGTGAATTGATAATTGTTGAAAGAGATGTGGCATCGCCCTGTGCATCCTTAAAGGCGATATTATCTTTCTTATATCCCTTTGCGACAAGCTCGTCAATAATGCCGTCTGCCATATCCTTAAACGCACCGTTTGAGCCGTCCATGGCAACAACGGCAAATTTTGCGGCATCCTTTGACGCTCTTTCACTGCTCGAATTATCGTTGTTTGACGAATTTGACGAACAGCCTGCAAAAACAGCGGCGATAACGGCAACTGCCATTAATACAGACAAAACTTTTTTAATTACCTTTGTCATAACTATTTCTCCTTAATATTTGTAATATTTTCAAGTTTAATAAAAGCATTTTTAACCATATCTTGAGTAATCTCATACGGATTATGGTCTATATCCTTCATTGCACAAACAGCAGGAACAAGTTTATCCAAATCAGATTGCGACATTTCAATATCATTTAAACAAACAGGCAAACCGACAGATTTGTTGAAGGCGTAAATCTTGTCAAACATTTCCTTATTATTATCGACAAGAAGCAGAATTAATATGCCGTAGCCGACAACCTCGCCGTGCAAATGCCTTTCCTCGATATGTCGCCATGAAGTGAGCGCGTAAAACACCGCATGAGCAAGACCTGTGTTATAGTCAATAATATGCTCCTTCGTTAAGAGTATTGACGCAATTCCGGTCGTAACAACAACTGCAAGAATAACCTGATCGAGTGCATCTGAGGTAACGCCGTTTTCAACATCATGCATAGCTTCGGCACCGTATTGAAGAATAGGGTCAACACAAAGTTTGCTGACATTTTTGCCGAGCCAATGATAATGCACCAAATTCTCGCCGCGTGCACTCATTTCTGCCTCGAAATATTTGGCATATGTGTCGCCCATTCCTGCCCAAATATATCTTTTAGGGGCTTCGGCGATAACGGGCGTGTAAATAAACGCATGCTTTGCCGGCGCATCAAAGAAGTTAGGGCCTTTGAACGTACCGTCAGGATTATACATAATCGAAACCGCTGTTGTAGCGGCACAGTTTGATGCAATCGTCGGGAATGTATAAACATCTTTATTAATATCGTTTGCAAGTGCCTTACAGGTATCAAGTGCCTTTCCGCCGCCGACCGCCAAAATCATATCTGCATTGACAACCGACGGATTCGCCTTAAGCATTTCGACATTTTCAAACGAGCATTCGCCGCCGTACCAAATAAAATCGACAATGCTTATGCTTGAATCTGTAAGCGCAGAGACCAAGTCTTCTTTAATTTTAGAAACAGCGGTTTTTCCGCCGATAACAACAGCTTTACTGCCCGAGCCCGAACAAATTTTTTCAACAAGTGACAGGCAATTGTCGCCGATTGAATAGCTCGGCAGTACAACCGAATAATTATTCACAATATTCACCTTAATTCGTAATTTTATGAATTATACCACATTATAAAACAAATTTCAACCGAGTGAAGTGTTAAATCACAATGATTATACACTATTTTGTAAATCTGACAACATTCCAAGAGAAAGGTTTAACCTCAATTTCGGCAACTGTGCCGTCAATATTCGGTAATTCATTTTTATGAGGAGTAACATTTTCGCCGTCAAAGCCGTTTACCGCACTTTTATTGCAACCGTCCATAGATATAAACTCGACCGGCTTATATCCGCCAAAATCAAGCAAATTCAGACTTATTACGGCACTTTCCTCAAGTGATTTATTAACACAGAACAATACGAGTTGCTCGTTTTCCCTGTCAAATGTTGCGATTGATTCAAGATAAGGTACATCCGTGAATTCTTTTGAATCGTATTTAGGGCAATCGATAATGGGATTGAGCGCAACGCCTCTGCCGAAATTTGACAAGTGGGCAAACGGATAAAATATTGTTTGTCTGAATGCACTGCCGCCTGTTTTTGTGAAAATAGGAGCAATTACATTGACGAGCTGTGCAAGACAGGCAATTTTAATTCTGTCGCAATGGCGAAGCAAAGTAATAAGCATTGAACCGACAAGGAGTGCGTCTTCAAAATTATAAATATCCTCAAGACGCGGCGGAGCGTAACTCCAACGCTCGTACGGCGCATTGTTGCTGTGATACCAAACATTCCATTCGTCAAACGAAAGATTTATTGTTTTCTTTGAACGCTTTTTTGCCTTGACATAATCGCAGGTACATATTACTGAATAAATAAACTCCTCAAGCTCAAGTGTTTTTGCAAGGAATGACGGAGTATCATCGGCTTGATTGCCGTAATATTGATGGAGTGAAACATAATCAATGCTGTCATAAGCAATGTCGAGTGCAGTAGCCTCCCAATCGCCGAAAGTCGGAGCATTTCTGCTTGATGAACCGCAAAGAACGGTTTCAATTGAATTATCTGTCCACTTCATCATTTTTGAAGCTTCGTTGGCAATTTTTCCGTAATCCGAGGCGGTTTTTGCGCCCATTTGCCATCTGCCGTCCATCTCGTTGCCGAGGCACCAAAGTTTAACACCCCACGGCTCCTTATACCCGTGTTTAATTCTCAAATCAGCCCAAGCGGAATTTGACGGATGATTCATATATTCGACAAGATTGCGAGCTTCCTCCGGACCGCGAGTGCCGAGATTGACAGCCATCATACATTCAGCACCCGCCTTAGAGCACCATTTCATAAACTCGTTTGTGCCGAATGTATTAGGCTCCGTCGTTCCCCACGCCAAATCGAGGCGGTTGGGTCTGTTTTCAATAGGTCCGACGCCGTCCTCCCAGTTATAGCCTGATACAAAATTGCCACCAGGGTAACGGACTATCGGCACATTAAGTTCTTTTACAAGTTTTACAACATCGGTTCTGAATCCGCTTTCATCGGAAAGAGGATTCCCCGGGTCATAAATTCCGCCGTATACCGCTCTGCCGAGATGCTCGATAAATGAGCCGTAAATTCTTTTATCGATTTCTCCGATCTTAAATTCCTGCGCAAGAGTAATTTTTGCTTTCATATATTCCCCTCTCAACTATTTAGCCAGCTTGAACACGGCATAATCCGTGCCGTCCGAAATTTTTTTATAATCACCGTCATGGCTGACAGAAATGTACAGCGGCACTTCAACGCCTTTATCTATAATCAAATAAGTGAATTTGTACTTATTTAAAAAGTATTTGTAATACGAAGTGCCTCGCATCAAATTATAATAC
>CAVGLE010000091.1:719-1854 GCA_963630035.1 Mediterraneibacter torques | reverse complement strand
TTATAATACTCTGTCATATAATCAAAGTCGTGATTCGCCTCAACAACAAACGAGTCGGCTCTCGCATCGATATATGTTTTGTAGCCCTTAAATTCAAGATAACCGCCCGAATTGAATCCGTTAAACAAAATTATATCCGTGCCGTATTTTTTTGAATCTTTTTCGATGGCCTCAATAGCAGTATCGAGTTCTTCGGTATCCTCACTTGCGCCGTTCGTCTGAACATAATCGACAAATTTTGCGGTGTTATCGAAAATGGAGTAACCGTAAATTGCAATCAAAAGGCCGATTAATACGCACAAAAAGATTTTACTTGATTTTTTTGATTCGTATTTTTCATTTTTATTTGAAATCGAAAGTTTTTTGTAATCTGCATTGTCCAAATAATAAAGCATTGTCGGATAAGCGGCGATGATGAAATACGGAATAAGTTTCATATACATCATAGCCATTGCGCCAGCACCGATTGTAAGCAGCGCAAACCGTAAATTTGTCTTGCCTCTTTTGTGAAAAACATATGCCGCAGCTACGGCAAGAACAATGCAAAATGTACCTAATCCGTTAAATGACAAAGACAGTTTAATCGGCTGAAGTTCAATGATAAAATCATTTACTTTGTTTCCGACCGATGCGGTAAATATAAAAGTTAATCCTTTATAGCCGTATGGTGTAATAAGCCCGCAAACGCCTACAGCGACAGCGGTGATAATAAGCGGCAAAATTTTTGCACATGATATGCTCTTGCCTTTAATTTTAACAGGCAAGGCATTTGCAAAATAAGGAAGCATCATAATAAACAGCATTGTCCACATAGATGCGTGAAGATTGACCGTCAGCACGGACAAAAGCGGCAAAACAAACAAATATTTAACACTTCCTGAGCGAACATAACTTTCAAGCATAATAAGTTCGACAAGAATTATGCAGTAGGTGAAAATCTGCGGTCTCGGTACCATACAAAGTGCAATCATATATGCATTTGCAATGAGCGTAACGAGTGCTGTAACAAGCCTGCGCTTTGTCATCATAGTGCAGAATTTATACAACAAAAGCGAAAATACAATGTACATTACAATAACTGCAATCGATAATCCGAGCACACCGAGTACCGTATACAGCTTGTAAAATATTATAT
>CAVGLE010000091.1:0-709 GCA_963630035.1 Mediterraneibacter torques | reverse complement strand
TATATCGGACAGCCATTGCTGAACAACAAGATCCATATTTGAATGCATCGTTAAAAAATCCTTTGTTGGGATTCCGTTATTGCAAATATATTCACCGGTTTTAATTATCCAATATGTATCGGAATCAACACTGAAATCCACAAATAACAACGGCACAATAATCGGCATTAAAAAATAAAGTTTATTTTTAAGTTTTTTAGATTTTATTCTATCCATAATTTCTCCGTTTACATTCCGAAATAATTTACAAGCCTGCTGTATTCCTCATCGGTTATTTGAAGAACAGAGGCATGGCGCGGTGTAAATCCAAGTGAATAATCTTTTTCATCAATCGGCAGATATGTTTTAAAATCTACAGTCTGCTGCATAAAATAACGATTGTCACAATACATATCCATAACCATAACAAATGTATCCGTACCGTTGATGCGATACATACAATTGCCCTCGACATGATGATCGGTGCAGGCAACCGTGTTATTCTCATATTCGCGATACGGACCTGTCAGTTTGTCGGCAACGACCTGACAAATTGTTTTTTCACATTCGTCCTTATAGCACATATAATATTTGCCGTTAAACTCAACAATATCGGCATCAATGGCATCCTTGCCGCTTTTGGGAGCAAAAAGTTCCGCAGGTTCGGTAAATGATTTAAAATCATCGGTATATGAATACCAAATTGAAAGTGCCTTGTCGCTGTCGGTAT
>CAVGLE010000090.1:4252-6962 GCA_963630035.1 Mediterraneibacter torques | reverse complement strand
CCCCGACTCGGCGGTAATGAACGCATCGGCGTTTTTGCAAGCCGTTCGCCGTTCAGACCGAACAATTTGGGATTGTCGAGTGTAAAACTTGAAAAAATCGAGTATAACGGCGGCAAGCCGATATTGATTGTTTCGGGTGCGGATTTGATAAACGGAACGCCGATATATGACATCAAACCGTATATCGCATACACCGACAGTCATACCGACGCTGTCTGCGGATTTGTTGACGAAACGGAGTTTAACACGCTGAATGTTAAATTTGCCGAGGGGACATTAAGCAAAATTGCACCGCAAAAGGCAGAAGTGCTGAAAGAAATTTTGTCAAACGACCCCCGCCCTGCTTATGACAGAGAAAACGAAAGGATATACGGCTTTAAATTTGCACACCGAGAGATTAAGTTCAAAGTGGAAGGCAAGGAATTGACCGTATTGAGTATAGAAAATGAATGATGACAAAATGCTGCAAAAGCGAATGAACGAGCTTTCGCTCAGAGCATACGAAAAAAGATACAATACATATTCCGATTTTTTAAACTTAAATGAGATAAGCGAGCTGAAAAAATCGGACGCATTTTCAAACTGCGAGCTATACGGAGGATATGACAACGCCGACAGATGCGTTGCAGGATTCGGATATGAGCATAACAAAAGCGATTATCCGATAAAATGCATAAAAATAGCACCCGTCAGGCAAAAATTCGCCGATGAACTGAATCACAGAGATTTTTTAGGCTCACTGATGAATTTAGGCATTAACAGGAGCACACTCGGCGACATTGTAATATCGGACAACACGGCATATCTGTTTTGCTTGAGCAATATTGCGCAGTACATTTGCGAAAACTGCGACAGAATCAAGCACACAACGGTAAAATGCAAAACACTCAATAACACGCCGGAGGTTGCAAATAAAAAGCCCGAGAGCGAAGAATTTATTATTTCGTCGCAAAGAGTCGATGCAGTTATCTGCGCAGTATTCAAGCTGTCGCGCAACCAAGCGACACAGCTTGTCAATCAGGAAAAAGTTTTTATAAATTCAAAGGCGGCATACAAGGAATCGCTGATTTTAAAAAGCGGCGACATTGTATCCGTCAGAGGTTATGGCAAATTTGTTTTCGGCGAAAAAATCAAGGAAACAAAAAAAGGAAGAGCGGTTTTTGAAATAAGAATATATAAATAATCAAATACACACAAGAAAACGCCTGTCGAACTGACAGGCGTTTTCAGTATATTATTTAGTTTTAATTTACGGAAAGGATTTTCCAGCTTGTGCCCATTTTAACAACAATCCAAACGGAATTTTGCACCTTTTCGTTTTTCACATAACGAACATTCAGTTTAACCGCATTTTTAACCTTTGACGAATTAAAATACTTTGTTGTATCAAGTTTTTCCGTGTAAAACGCCTTAACAAGTTTTTGTGAAGAGTCAACAGCTGATTTAACTTCGTCGGACTCGATTGAAATATCGGTTGAATCAACAATTTCAAAATTTTTAAGATTGCCTTTATACTGTTGCGAGTAGGAATTGAGAAATGCTTTATAAACATCGTCGGCATTTGCGACTGACGAATTGCCGAAAGCAGTGCCTATCTCGGCAAAATAATCCTTAGCCGTATATTCCTTCCCTGAGCCGTTTTGTTTAACGATTTCATTGACATTTTCGTCGCTCAACGCATCATTTATGCAATCCTCATAATCAACAGCCAAATACGAAATCGCCTTTGAAGCATTACCGTCGTTCATATTTTCGGCATATTTTGTTGCCACCTTTTCGGGTGAGCCGCCGGAAACACAGCAAAAAATAACAACTGCCAAAATAATGAAAAATGCAGAGATTGCGCCGACAACGGCAATCATTTTTTTGTTGTGCGGTAAATCAACTATTTTTTTCATGCACAAATCACACTTTCTCAATACTTATACTGTTTTTATGCTAACACAAAGCGCAAACTAAGTCAACCGAGAAAGGGTTTAAAAAATGTAAAATAAATGTTAATTATTATCGGTTACAAACTGCGAATTATAGAGATTGAAATAAAAACCTTTTTTGGCAAGTAGTTCGTCGTGTGTTCCCTGCTCAATAATATTGCCGTTGTTCATAACAAGAATAATATCAGCCTCTTTAATTGTGGCAAGCCTGTGGGCAACGATAAATGTTGTTCTGCCCTGCATCAAAGTGTTAAACGCCTTTTGAATACGGATTTCCGTTCTTGTATCAATCGAGGAGGTTGCCTCGTCAAGAATAAGCATAGGCGGCTTGCAAAGCATAAGACGGGTAATACACAAAAGCTGTTTTTGACCTTGAGAAAGAGAGCCGCCGTCCTCGCCGATAATTGTATCGTAGCCGTCAGGTAAACGCTTAATAAACGAATGAGAATGTGCCTTTTTTGCGGCGTCAATAATTTCTTCGTCCGTTGCGTTGGGCGCACCCATAATCAAATTATCGTGGATTGTGCCTGCTTTAAGCCATGTATCCTGCAAAACCATGCCGAAATTCTCGCGAAGAGATTTTCTCGTGACATCGTTATAATCAAGTCCGTCGATTGAAATTGAGCCGCTGTTGGGGTCATAAAAACGCATAAGAAGATTGATAAGTGTTGTTTTGCCGCAACCTGTAGGTCCGACAATCGCAACACGCTGACCCGGCTTAACCAAAAGGTTAAAGTCCTCGATAAGTTTTTTGTTTGCAACATATGAGAAATTGA